>NZ_JBHJTF010000016.1:0-95037 GCF_042267565.1 Lysinibacillus sp. NPDC056232
CAGCATCCCTTTAGTTGAAGATTAGAACTTGTAGGATTATTTTCTTGTTCCTATTGACGTAAATTCCTTTCTATTTGTCATAAAAGCACCTCTATTTTAAAATATCTGCCACATTTTTATTAACTAAAAGTCCTATCTATATGCGGATTTTAATAAATTCGTACCGTTTATAAAAAGTTGCACCATTTTACCCTTTGGATATGGTTATCTAAAGAGGTAAAATGGTGCAAAGGGATCATTTGAATAAAAAGATGGATAAAAAAACTATAGAATGACAATTAATTGTTCCATTAAAAGGGCTTTTAATAGAACAAAAACTTATTGACTAACCCTAAAGCATGTAGGAGGAATTGAAAATGGAAAATATTAGAGAAATTGTAGCAGAAAGAAGAACCTATACACCTAACCAAAACACTCATTCCCATTGTTATGCTCAGTTAATTTTGCCTCTCCAAGGAGAACTTTATATTAAAGCAGGGGCACAGGATATTCAACTAGACCACCAAACATTATTTTTCATTCCTCCCGAGTGTAATCATACTTTTCATTCAGCTGTACGTAATGAGTTTTTGGTTTTAGATATTCCTCATTTTATGCTATCTAGTAGAAACTTATATAATAAAGGAGTTTCCTTTAAATTAGATAATCAATGGAAAGGAATTCGATATCTTATCCTGAATGAAATCGATAAACAATCTTTACAGGGCTCTGCTCTTAAAGACCTATACCCCTATATTTCACATTATTTACTTCAAGAACAACAACCTAAATCTATTAGGTATATCCACGAACATTACAATGAGAATATTACGGTAAATAAACTGGCTTCACTTGAACATTACAATCGTACATATTATTCGGATTGGTTTCTAAAAGAAACTGGGAAATCCCCTTCAGTATATATACAGGAAGTTCGTTTGAATAAAGTTAAAGAATTGCTACGGAATACAGATTTACCCATTTTACACATCGCAATTCAAGTAGGTTTTGAACATCAATCTTCCTTAACACGTTTATTCCAAAAATATGAGGAAATAACACCAAGCCAATTTCGAAAAAAATATAGAATTTCGGGAAAATACCCCTTATAAATTTGTATAAACTAAGCAAATACTGAAATTCGGATAAAATTATTCTGAATTTCAGTAAAAAACTGTTATCCGATGTTTGTAAAATTTTAATATGGACTTGGTTAAAGGCCGAGTTACTTCTTGATACCTGTGGTTCTTTCTGTAATCACAGTTCTTTTTTTGAGAAGTCACTTAACTTAAAAGGAGCAAAAAGATGGAAACAGTATTAGGTTTATTTTTTACACTCTTATGGTCATCTGCAGCGATAGCTACAAAGTTTGGCTTAAACTCTACCACGCCTTTGGTATTGGCAACCACTCGCTTTTTAATCGCTGGAGGTTTACTATTTCTGTATGTTTATTTGTTTAATAAAAAATATCCTTGGCCTCGGTCACAGGAATGGATCCCATTAATTTTTTTAGGGTTATTGAATACAACAATCTATCTGGGTGCAACCTTTTGGGCATTGAATTATGTATCAGCAGGCTTATTTAATTTATTTGTTACAACAAATCCTTTTGTGGTTGCTTTCCTGTCCTCTATATGGTTAAAACGAAGAGTTCATTTACAAGAATGGATAGGAATGGTCATAGCAGCATTTGGTTTGTTAATTGGCATATGGCCATCTATCACAACCAGTGAGGCTAGTGTATATGGATTAATTATTTTGGGACTAGGAATGGTATCAATGGCGATTGGAAGTGTTTATTTTAAAAAAATCAATTTAAATCTTCCGGGTATTGTCATTAATACTTGGCAAGTGTCTATTGGTGGAGTTGTTTTAATACCTATAGCTTATATTCTCGAAAAAGAAAATTTTTTTTTAAAATTGGATTATTATTTGCTTGGTTCGTTAATTTGGTTGGTGTTCATTATTTCAATCGGCACAATGTTGCTTTGGTTTTATCTGTTGAAACAGGATACGGTAAAGGCTAACAATTGGTTATTTATGACTCCAATTTTCGGATACATATTAGCTGCTGTTTTTTTAAATGAATCTATTACTATGTTTGATATTACAGCAACAGTATTTGTGGTAATGGGATTATTATTTTCAGGAAATATAGCCATCCTCCCTATCAAAAAACTCCCAAACAGAATCCGAAGAGTTAGTTATGATTCAAGGAGTAAAAATATAAAATAAGATTTGGCTAGTGCTTTCTTCATTTTATAATAGCTTTGTTTGGTAATAACTCAGTCTTTACGTTTTTTAACACTATTGCAATTGGGTTATCAACAAGCACTTCAACTGATACTTCAACAAGCTCCTTATTTATTCTTTGATTTTGGATATGGAAAACGTGAACTTCTCGTTCTAACATTCCAGTACCAATACCCTTGGTCAAAATTATGATTAACTCATTTTTTCCATCTTTATTGATGTCCTCATAGATAATTTGAGGTGACCAAGTAGGACTTGTTGTATTTATCCAAAGGTCTTGTAAGGACACCACCTTTAAAACAATTTTAAAATTTGTAAATACTTCATTCACCTTTTAGCATAAAGGGTAACATCTACTTTATCAGATTTTGTAATTTCCTCATATTCATTTATCATTGCTTTTGTTTTTGATAAAACGGTAAAAAGAGATATGGCAATAATTAATATAAGAACTTTTTTCATTAGAAAACACCTCATATTTAGGTGTTCTCTATAATTGACTGTTTATTCCACTAAACTGTACCGTTAGCTCAATAAGAAAAGCTACCTTTGACTTCAGTAGCTTGATCTTAAGCTCTTGCCAACGTTAGTTGAATATGTATATTTATTGTTTCCAGGTAGTTTCTTGATTTTATTCCAAGCTTCAATCGCTTCTTCACGGCTTTTCCCTTGATTTTTCGGGTCAGAAAAAAAGTCACGAATGAATTGATTATATTCAAATTGAAGTGCAATGCTTTTCTTGTATGTAGGGTCTTTCTTCCGTTCTTCCTCCTCATCCCAAGCGTCTACGACATCGCGATAAGTTTTTCCGACATTGTTTTTAATATAGTTTTGGATATAGGTGGAAAAATGAAATTTAGGGATTACTGTCTTAAAAAACGTCCTTACATTTTGACTACAACGATGATCTTCTGTAATGACTGTATCAAGACTTAAATCTACTTGCTGTTCTTTCTTCTTCGCTATTGATTTTCTGACAGGCTTTTTAATCTCTCCCGTCTGTAGAAATATTTCAATCCTATTAGAAATCTCTATTTTAGAACCAGTAGCACTTATTCCGTTATTTCTACAAAAAGATTGTAATTCTTCCTTTAACCAATAGAAATCGTTAAAACTTTCTATACTTAATTCTTTCGTTAAATTAGGTCTCATCAATTACCTCCATATTTACTTACTCTACATTACGGAACATTTGTCCCTATTTAGTAAAAACAATCACGAAAACAACCTTTAAAAAAACATGCGCGTACATTCGCGCATGTCTCCACATTATTTTTTCTTAAGAAAAAGGATCGTAGCTAAAATGCCTAGCATTAATGTGATAAAAATTGTATAGGTAAATGTATGGTTACCTGTCACATCATAGCAATAACCGATGAGTATAGGGATAATGGCGCTTATCATGAAGCCGCCTGAAAGCACCATAGAGGACCAACTATTTGCCTCTTCGTCATTTCTTGCCTCATCCAATGGTAACAATAAACCGATTGGAAATAAGCCGCTTAATACGATACCTATAATGAATACCGCAATCCATAACAAAGTCCCCGAACCTACCCATAACAACACAAAGCCAATAATGCCAAAGACCCCTAAAGTGAAAAGCCAGCCGATTCGACTCGACCATTTTTCCATTAGTATGGGGACCAAAATATTCCCAATCATTTGTACAATAGACATAAATGTTAGCATAGAGCTTGCAGCGCCAAGGGAAAAGCCCTTATCCTGTAACATCGGTGCTAGCCAAGACATCATTGAGAAGAATAAAGATGTTTGTAAGCCAAAGTAAATTAAAATGGTCCAAGCACGGACATTTCTCCACGGATTTCGTGCAACTTTTTCCGTACAACCATCTGTCTCTGGTAGCTCTTGTTTTTGGATGACCAGGAACCATATGCAAAGAGCAATGCTAGCAAGCATTGCCCAACTGCCAAGCGCCATCGTCCAGCTCTCATGAAAATGATTATAAAATGGTAATGTTAGTGCAGCACTCAATGTTGCCCCTGTTCCTATGCCAAATGAATAAATACCTACCACCGTAGTAAAACGGGTCGGGAATTTTTTCTTGATATAGGCATTTAATATGGGTCCAATAAGGGCAATGGCAAATCCTGCCGCAAAGCTTGTGACTACAAGTAGTACATAACTTTCTTTTAAAAAGCGTAGCCCATTTGCTAATGCTAGGATGATTATTAAGAGCGTAATAGCTGTTTTTGTTCCGAGTTTTCTTTGTAATGGAACTGCGAATGGTGCAAAGAGACCCATACAAAACACCGGAATAGATGTTAAAAAGCTCATTTTTGTATTTGATATATGGAGTGATTCTAAAAGTACATTAAATAATGGTCCTATTCCTGTGACTGCTGGACGCATATTGAGCGCAACCAAGAAAATACAAACAACCACAAGTACCATGGAAACACGCCATTGCTTTTTCTCCATTCTTTCTAAAAACCTTCTCTCTATTTATTCGGTTAAAAATTCAACGAAATTTGCTAGACCTTTGAATTCCCACTATATCCTTTTACCATTTTTTCTAGTAACGGTCAATTTCATGGACATTACTATTTGCAGGAGGTAGCTAGCATCATGTCGTAGATACTCTATTCATACTTACATATTGTTAGGTGCTGCAATGCCTAACAGTGCTAAAGATTCTTTTAATACAACGGATACACTTAGACAAAATGCTAATCTTGATTTTCTTTGGCTGTCATCGACCAATACTTTATTTTGCGCATAATATTTATTAAATTGACGCGCTAATTGTAAGGCATATTTAGCAATTTGTGATGGATCTGCTTGTTCAAAGGCGGTAGCAATTACTTTCGGAAACTGTTCCAGTAATAAAATAACAGGCCAAGCTTGCTCCCCTAAAGCTTCGAGCGATACCTCGTAACTATGTTCATCTGCTTTTTCCAAAAGAGATGCAATACGAGCATACGTATATTGAATATATGGCCCTGTTTCACCTTCAAAATTCATCATGTGCTCAATGGAAAACTCAATATCATGAAGACGATCATTTTTTAAATCATTAAAAATGACCGCTCCCACACCTACCTGTTGTGCGATGCTATCTTTATGCATTAGATTTGGATTTTTTTCCTCGATATTTCGCTTCGCTGTAGCAATTGCCTCTGTTAGTACATCTGTTAATAGAACAATCTTGCCTTTACGCGTCGACATTTTTTTACCCTCTTTTAGGATCATCCCAAAAGGTACATGCTGCAAATCTTTTGCCCAAACATATCCCATCTTCTCAATGACCTTAAATAATTGGTTAAAATGAAGTGATTGTTCATTCCCTACAACATAAAATGATTTTTTAGGGTCATATTGTTGTTGTCGATAAAAAGCTGCTGCTAAATCACGTGTAGCATAGAGTGTGGCACCGTCAGTTTTTGTTATTAAGCATGGAGGCATATTGTCTATTTCAACAACATGAGCCCCCTTAGATTTCACAAGTAGCTCTTTTTCATCCAACTCTTTAACAACAGCAGCCATTTTGTCATTGTAGAACGCTTCCCCAGTAAATGAATCAAAGTCAATGCCAAGCAGTTGGTAAATGTTCTTGAATTCTTCGAGTGATGCATCTCTGAACCATTGCCAAAGAGCTAACGCCTCTTCATCCCCATCTTCTAATGCTTTAAATGCGGTACGTGCCTGTTCATTAAGTAAATCATCCTGCTCCGCTTCTTCATGGAACTTCACATAAATTTTTAGCAGTTCCTCTATTGGGGCAGCTTCAATCGTTTTTTGATCTCCCCATTTTCGATAGGCAACGATTAATTTCCCGAATTGTGTTCCCCAATCACCCAAATGATTAATGCGAATCGCTTTATAGCCGTTTTTCTCGGTGATATTTGCCAAAGCATTGCCGATCACTGTAGAACGTAAATGCCCCATAGAAAAAGGCTTCGCTATATTAGGTGAAGAAAAATCCAACACTACATTCCCTTTTGACTCCTGCTTGGCCCCGTATAAATTTTTTTCTTTTACAATTTGACTAAGGACTTGCTGTGTAATCGTTGGCTGACGGTAAAATATATTAACATACCCACCTACTACTTGAACCTCTTGTATTAAGTCACAGTTTACATTGTTTTTTATGTCGGATGCGATCGTGTGAGGGGGCTTTCTTAATTTTTTTGCTAGCGTAAAGCACGGGAATGCCACATCCCCTAAGTCCAAATTTTTCGGTTTTTCTAGTAAATTTTGAATTTCATTGACAGACAGCTCGTTGTTTAATGCTACAGCGATGCTTTTCGCGATTTGTGTATTCATGTTCATTCTCCTCTCAATTCGAAAAAAATAAAAAAGCCCCCGTCTCTAAATATAGAGACGAGAGCATAGTTATCCCGTGGTACCACTCTAGTTGCCATATAAATATGACCACTTTCCATTGTTAACGAGGTGACTCCCCGATATTCTCTACTACTAATTCGAGAATCTTCTCCAAAGTGCGTTTCATTTATGGCATCTGCATTAGGCTCACACCATCCCTAATTCGCTTTCCAGTAACTCCATAAACTACTCTCTTTATCTTAGAATTTAACTGTAATTTCAAAATATTGTATAACGGTTCCTTTTTTAAGTCAACTGTCTTTTAATTTTAAATTTACCGAATCGATTCCAATAGAACACTTTCGGTGATAGGGCATTACAAGTACACCACCAGGTACAGCTCTAAGTGTACCAATGGATGTTGGTGTGTCTAAGGACTGACGACAATTTAACATCCTAAACGGAAATCAAGATGCAGTGTCAGTATTCAAAATCTAAGATAATGGTACAGTTGCTAATTGAACTAATTTTCCTTACTTCAGGTACAAGGTCTCACAGTGCTTTGATTCTCATCTACATCATTAATGCCTATAACTTAAGGAAAAAGAACATTCCTCACAAGTGGGAATGTTCTTTTTCTTCATAATGGATGACATCAGCCATAATGGCATACATCTCTTTTAATTTTAGTTCCTTGTTTTCAGTAAATCTTTTTGCTAATTTTTCACTGATAACCCCTTTTTCAATCAATAAATCCCAATTGTTATCACTTGACTTGCCTACTAATACTTCCGTCAAGAATTCTGCAACTTCATCTCTTGTAATTGGGCTTTTTTCTTTTTTAGCTACTTTATAGATAACGGTATCTAGCTTATCGCCTAGTGCTTTCATCTTCTCTGGACTAACACGTTGAATGCCCTCTTTTAGCATTTTCGCAAACTTAATCTTTGTTGCTGAATCTTCAACATGTAAGTCATTCGAATAACCACCAACTACGAGGCCGTAATTGATTAATGTTTGAATGGATTTATCATACCATTCACCTTTATATGGATAATCCATATTAAAAGGATCTACAGAAGCCCCTTGTTTTTTTAAATCTTCCCTTAAGGTATTGATAAGCTCTTTGTTCTTGCTCATTGCTCTAAAGGTTACGTCATCTTTAATCGCTAATGCTGCTGCTGCTCCTGCTGCTTGTCCAGTCACCATACCCGTTGGAACGACACGTGCACTTCCCGCTGCAAGCGATGAATACCCTGCAGAACGACCCACTACAAGCAAGCCATCGATTTCTTTAGGCACTAAAGAACGGAAAGGAATGGCATATTGATTTGGAGCCGAAATAACGTATCCATAATCGTGAGGCGTTTGCGCTTGTACATCAACTGGGTACGCAGCTAAGCCAATGCTATCCCAATGATCACTATTCTTCCAAACATCGGACATCGGTAATTGGTATTCTGCCCAAATATGTCTTGTTTCGCGGACGTATAGTTCCTCCGGATAGCTCACAACTTCTGCATGTTTAAAGCCAGGAAACTTCTTTTTCAAATATTGTAAAATATAGTCTGTCTCTTTCTTTCCTTTTTCAATCGCTTCTTGTTTTGAACCTTCATTCAAACCATCAATTCCAAAAATTTGTAAAGCATTAATGTAATATTCATCATCTACTTTTGCTAAATTCAAGCCTCGTAATCTCGTACCTTCTTGTACTGGCTTATAGTCATCATGAAGTTTTGTAAACCCCCACATAACTGAATCATTCAGGTGAGCACCACCAAAAGTATTTGAGTTTGCTGCTTTCTTCACCTCAGCCCAATCAACATTTTTCAAATGAATCATCAAGGTAACAGCCATTCTTTTATCCTTGATGCCAATATCTTCTCCACCCATGAAAAAAGGAACTTTTGACATTGCAGCAAAATCAGCGTCCTGTGTAGCATCAATGAATGCCTTGCCTTTCACAACATACGTGCCATATTTATTTTTTAATTTCACTGATGTTAGCTGATTCTTATCAAGATTGGCATTTACGACTTCTGTTTGTGCAGAAAGCGTTAAATTTGGTTCTTCATCGACAAGCTTTTTAAAGGCAGCCTTAGCATCTAAAATTCCAAATGCATCTTTCCCTCTAACAAGGTCGTGCCATTCTTTAAAAATACCCATACTGACCGGTCGTTTAGCGTCATTTCGAGGTATATCAAGGAAATTGAGCATTCCATACGTAAATAGCCCTCCTAATTCCTCACGCTTTTCGACTAGCAGTGTTTTTGCACCGTTACGAGCTGCTGATAATGCAGCAGCAACCCCTTCTGGTTCTCCACCAATGACAATTACATCATATTCTTCATATATAGTTTCATTTGGAATTGGCTTTTCATAGGTTTCCAAAAGTTTTTTATGTGCCATTTCACTTCTAATATCTGATATAAAATAATAGCTTCCTATTCCTAGTACAATGACTACTATTAAAATGGCTGATCTTACCAAGCCCTTACCCATAACATACCTCCAATTGATAAAATTCCCATCTGTATTTCTTGTTTTTAATCATGCTCATCTCTTAAAAAAGTTGACATGACATATTTATATAGTTATTAACGGTTTTACATTTCAACATGAGTTCGTAGCAAACCTAGTAGGTCGTTACAGTCTAGGTACTCTTCAAAATAATTTTTCATGCAATAGGAAAATAGAATCCCTCTAAAACAATTCAAAGTTTATTATTTCCTATAACAAGTGGTAGCACATTTCTGGACGGTGCGACATGAAAATATAATGAAAATAGTCTTCTACTGACAGTTACCTATACTGATATTCGTAGAGGTGAAACGTTGGAGTTGGAATAGCAGAATATCAACTTTAAGAACTTTTCAAATGCATTTAAAGCATAAGAAACAATAAATATGTATGTATAACATAAAACAAAAAGATACATAATCATTCTAGCGATATTGTAGCAATGAAGCAACTAGAACCTATAAAATTGTCGTAGGTCTTTATGATTGTTTTATGATGATCAAAAATTAAACTACAATAGGGCCTCAGTTTTCGTTTCCAAGTTTTCTGTATTAAACGTTACATTATCAACCTTCTTGTCATTATTTTGTCGGCAAGCAATTAAACCAATTGATAAAAACATAAAAGACAAGATCAAACTAATTTTTTTCAATAATATCATTCTCCCTTATAGAGTTAAGATTTGTTTTAATGCACTTATTTCCCTTTGCTGTGTATATAAGTGTTCCGTCATCATAATAATTTGAAGTTAAATCTTCTTTTATAATCGTATCTGAAGGTACTACCTTCTTAACTTCGCCATATACTTCATCTTTTGTATATTCATTATCATAAAGTGTGTAAGAGTAATAAATATTACCATCACTAATTACGTATGCTTTTCTTTACTTTGTTGTACAGCATTATCTTGTTTTGTTACAGAACAACCACTTAAAAGCAATGAAGCTGAAAATGTCAACATGCGAAGTGGGAATTTATTCATACTTTATCCCTCCTATATATATAGACTTATTATTTTCTATAAAGTTACATTCTTATGTTCATTTCTTAAGGTATCTAACGATGGGATTACTATTCCGATACTACTTTAGAAAAACTATGGATGTTTCTGGACGCTTCAAAAAAACGCGAACAGAAGAAAAAAGCGATTTTTACATAGAAAAAGCAACATTGAAAGCCATTTTGGAAGTAAAGTCACAACGCTAACATGGACATATTTTGAAAGAATCTAGATCTTTATTCAATATTAGTTACAGGTGGAACGGCAGGAATCTGAGGTAATTCATTGTTAAAATAACGCCAAACGTTGATTTAATAATGTTTATAGACTATGGTACATATTTCATGATATACTAGTGCCATTGTGAAAAAAGGAGGAACTTGCATGATTCAAGTAAGTAATGTAGGTCTTCGCTATGGCGATCGTAAACTATTTGAAGACGTAAATATAAAATTCAACAATCATTGTTTACTAAACCTTTTCACGAAGAAATGTAGATAAATCGTGGTTTAAATCTATATTTAAAACGTTTTAGGTATAAGAAAAAGAAAGAATAAAATTCTATTACCTTCTTTAACTAAAACTATACACTACTCACCAATTTTTCATCAAGTGCTTAATCGAAAAGGAAGGCAAATAAAAAAGCCACCTATCAAAAGGTGACTTAATTATTTATTCAACAATCCACTTTGCTTTAGGATAATTAACAATCCCTGTGTTATATTCTATTTCTTTAATTGATATATCTTTGTCAAAGAGATACTGATAATATCCTTCCGTTGTTTCCCCTTTGTATATATATCCTTTTGAATCAAAATGATATATATTCCCAATCGCATTTATTCCCACTTCATATTTAGACTCATTAATTTTAAATCGCAATCCGCCTGGAGAAGTTAAAGGTTGTTCAGACTTATTAGTTACAGATAAGTAAACTTTAAATCCATTATTATCCCCCTGCACATATTCAACGTTTTTAATTGTGACTTCTATCTTATCATTTGAAAAAGTTTCTCCTAACTTTAAAGTTGGTACTTCTTTTTTTTCAGATTCTGGATGTTTAAATTCATTGTTATTTAAACCTTCACTAATTATTACCTTATGATTTTTTTGATCCCATTGAACATTTGCCCCTAATGACTCACCAATAAATCTAAGTGGAACAAGCGTTTTTCCACTCTTAACTTGTGCTGGAACTGATAAATTTATTGCTTTATCATTTACTTTAGCATTTTTCGAACCTATTTTCAGCCATACTTTTGTATTACCTTTTGAAGCGTCAATTGTTTGAGTAGATTGATTCCACTGGACATTAGCACCAAGTGATTCAAAAATACCTCTTAAAGGAACTAATGTACTACCGTTTTCTATTATCGCTTGATTACTAAATGATTGTTTCTCACCGTTTATGTAAATTGATACTCCCTGTGATGCACTAACGTTATTAATGCCTAAACCTAAAAACAAACAAAACAACAATGGAATTATAAATCTTAACTTTTTCAATTAATTCTCCCCCTCATACATTATTAGTACAATTATACCAATTTAATACATTAAAGGGGAGAATTATTTTTATAAGCATGTAATAATTGATTTATCGTAAGCCCGAAATATAAAAAAAGCGCACCTTTTCGGTACACACGACGAATGGCCATCTATCCTAATTTTTTTCGGATAGATGGCTAGTTTGCACATGTGGCTTGGATTTTTTTCGACCAAGGCATGTAATTATTTAAAATCTCTGGTTGCTGATGAATCGGTAAATTTGGCAATTCTGTCATTAACGTCACTAGGTATTGATAGAAATCGATGCCGTTTGCTTTTGCCGTTTCAGCCAAACTTAAACAGACCGCATTCGCTTTAGCACCTGCTTCACTAACAGAAAAAAGCCAGTTCTTACGACCGATCACATTGGGACGAATCGCATTTTCAGCCGGGTTATTATCGATTTCAATCCTACCGTCGAACAGATAAGCTTTTAATCCATGTACACGATTTAATGTGTATTCCGCAGCTTTGGCTAAGGCATTTTTTCCGAAGAAAGGCGATTCATCCACCCATTTTAAGAATTTCTCTACAATCGGCTTTGAATGTTTTTGCCGTGATTTTCGGCGTTTACCTGGTGAAAGATGCTTGAATTGACATTCTAGGTGATACAATTGATCACAGTAATCCACCACGCCAATTCGCCCGTTTTTGCTATCGGCTTTCAGCCAATAACGTCGCACATGCGCCCAGCAGTTGGCGAACGTGACATCAGGTAGATTACCGTATGCCGAATAACCATCACAAATCATGGTTCCTTTAAAGCCTTCTGAAAATTCTTCTAGTACAGAACGACTTCTCGATAATGCACTTTGAAAAAGAATGATGATCGGTCCTTGGCTTGGCACGCTTCGGAACACCCAATTATAGGCGTTCGATTGACCAGATTTTCCGTCTGAACGTTTGATTATTTGTGCATAGGTTTCATCCACATGTAGAACAGATTTTGCTTTTAATGTCTGCTTCATCTGTTCATAAACCGGTAGAAGCCAATCTTCAGCTACACGGATCACCCAGTTTGATAAGTTCTTATCATTCGTAAGCAGGCCATATCGTTCCCACTCCTTTACCTGACGGTAAAGAGGCAAGTACTGGATAAACTTATCATAGATGAGTTTTGCTAGAACGGTAGGTCCCGCAATGCTTCGCTGAATGTCAGCTTGTGGGGCTTTCCCACGTTTCATTTGTGCTTTTTGTGTAGCATCCATTTTACAGTACTTACACTCGTAGGCATGTTCAATATGCTGGATGCGCATCATTTTTGCCGGAATGAATTTTGCTTCTTCACGCGCAATAGTTGTACCGGCTTCGGTCATTTGGCCAAGGCAACAGTCACATTGTGTATTGGTGGGATGATGGTGAATTTCTTCTATTTCAATCCCATCACGAAAAGAATCATTCCGTTTTTTCTTATGTAATTTACGGACAACGGTATAAGTAACAGTTGGCGTGCTTTGTTCTTCTGTCTGCTCAGAATCGTTAAAAGACGGATCGTCATCGAATAAAGAACCTTGTCCGTCTGGTGCTTGATACTTTGATTTTTCCGATTTTGAACCATATAAAGCCTTGGTTAATTGGCGAACTTGTTCAGTCAATGCTTCAATTTGTCGATTTGACTGAGCTAATTGTTGCTCAAGCATTCGAATTAATTGTTCATTTTGATTTTCTCGCTTAGGAACGTTCGTCAAATCATTCACCACATTTCCGTTCGGTATAAGTTATGGAGATTATACCATCTTAATAGGTGGGTTTAAAAGACACCTTTTGCAGATTTCGTAATCGCTTTTGGCTGCTGAAGCGATAAACCTTCTAAAAGCCAGCGGAGTTCCTTTTGTGAAAGGTTACGTACTTCCTTTTCATCTTTTGGCCATTGCAGCTTGCCATTATCTAATCGTTTATATAGTATGGCGAAGCCATCTCAAAATACAAACATTTATAACGGTCTTTACTCGTTCCAGAAAATAAGAAGATGGAATCACTATATGGATCCAGTTTAAAAGAATCCTGAATGAGTGTTGCGAGACCGTCAATACCTTTACGCATATCGGTCTTACCGCAAATAATGTAGATATTCTGCACGCTCGTAAAATCTTGCTTCATTGATTTTTCAACTCCTTCAGGATCGTTTGGATGATGCGCTCATCTACGCCATTAAAGAAGGAAATTTCAGCACTAGTTGTTTTAATGATGCAGCTCGGCTCAGGAGAGTTTTGTGGTGAAGTTGTTGATGAAGAGTTGTCAGTGATCGGATCTAGTGTCACAGGGACAATTGTTAGTTTGGTAGTTGACATAAAGAAGCACCTCCTCTAATTGATACATTTATCGTACCGGAGGTGCCAGGTTATTTATATGCGTTATTTGATTACGGGCTTACAAAGTATCAGCCACTTCATCTGCATCCATTTCAATATATCGCTGAGTTACCTCATACGAAGAATGACCAAGTGCCTTTGAAATAATTGCCAAAGGTACTTTTTTACGTACCAAGTTAGTCGCATATAACCTACGTATTTTGTGTGGCGAAATTGAAAGTCCATATTTTTTAGAGTAAGCGTTTATGCGCTTTGAAATAGCATTATTATGGGAATAGTCATTCAAAGTCGGTTTTCCACTTTTTGTAATGAAAACATAATCATTTTTCTCTTTATAACGTTTCCTAACCTCATGATTTTGCTTAATTAAGCGTTCTAGCAACATTAATAATTCATCTTCTAAAGGAATCTTCAAAACTTGCCCATTCTTCATTATATCGCCAGATAAAACCAACATTTTTTCATTAAAATCGATATGTTCCTCTTTTAGGCTTGTTAAAGTATGAATACGTATGCCCGTCCTATATAGTAGAAGTAAAACTGTTACGTCACGCCAACCAAGCCATGTGGTAGTGTCGATCACCGATAGTAATATTTCTAACTCTCTTTCGTCTGCTGCTTTTTTTACTTTTTTATCAACTTTAATTTAACGTCCTTCCAAAATTTATTACCTTGAATCCAACCGTTATCATAAAATCTCGTTAATATAGCTGATACAAATCTAAATCTATTAGCATGAGTTGTCTTGTCTAAATGACTGAGTGATTCTAACCACTCCATAAACCCTTCTTTATTAATATCATCCACCGTCTCAATATTTAAAAACTCTACAAATTTTTGCATCGTCTGGTTATAAGTCAACAAAGTCTTATGTCTTAGTCCTTGTAATTGCATTTGTCGGTTTACTATTTCAAGTGCTTGATCGATTAGAATTGTATCGGATTTACGTTTGGTGTTATTATCTCCCGATTGCTTAGGCTGTAAGCTAGGCTTAAATACAACATCATCCATTCTCAATTCTTTTACTTTTCTTGACATTTCGCATCTTCCTTTCAATGAAATATTAAAAGGTAATAAATTAGGGATAAATCAATTTCATTTACTTACCTGTTCTTTCCCCTAAAAACGTTTAAAAACCTTACTTTTTCCGAATTTGCAAATCCACTCTTCATTATCCCCACTCACCTACTCCACAACACCTGACAGCCCATAACGCAAACGTTGATTTAATAATGTTTATAGACTATGGTACATATTTCATGATATACTAGTGCCATTGTGAAAAAAGGAGGAACTTGCATGATTCAAGTAAGTAATGTAGGTCTTCGCTATGGCGATCGTAAACTATTTGAAGACGTAAATATAAAATTCACACCGGGGAATTGCTACGGTTTAATCGGAGCGAATGGTGCTGGTAAATCAACATTTTTAAAAATTCTTTCTGGTGAAATTGAAGCACAGGAAGGTAACGTATCAATGGGCAAGGACGAACGCTTATCAGTCCTTAAACAAAATCACTTTGAATACGATGAATTCAATGTATTAGATACAGTTGTTATGGGGAACAAACGTCTTTGGGAAGTAAAAGCTGAAAAAGACGCTATCTACGCAAAAGAAGACTTTTCTGATGAGGATGGCATGCGTGCTGCTGAATTAGAAGGTGAATTCGCTGACCTAAATGGTTGGGAAGCTGACTCAGAAGCAGCAACATTATTAAACGGGTTAGGGATTGGCGACGAGCTTCACTATATGCTAATGGCTGACCTTGAAGGTTCTGACAAAGTCAAAGTATTATTAGCACAAGCTCTATTTGGTAAACCAGACGTTCTATTACTAGATGAGCCTACCAACCACCTTGACTTAAAAGCAATCCAATGGTTAGAAGAATTCTTAATTAACTTTGAAAATACAGTTATTGTCGTATCCCATGACCGTCACTTCTTAAATAAAGTGTGTACGCATATCGCGGATTTAGACTTCTCTAAAATCCAATTATATGTTGGGAACTATGACTTCTGGTATGAGTCTAGCCAATTAGCACAAAAAATGATGGCAGACCAAAACAAGAAGAAAGAAGAAAAGATTAAAGAGCTACAAGCATTCGTTGCTCGTTTCTCTGCGAACGCTTCGAAATCAAGCCAAGCAACTTCTCGTAAGAAAATGTTGGATAAAATCGAGCTTGACGACATTAAACCTTCTAGCCGAAAATATCCATTCATCAACTTCCAAACTGGACGTGAAATCGGTAATGATGTATTAACAGTGGAAGGCCTTACAGCAAGCAATGAAGGCGAAACACTATTTAAAGATATTCGCTTTTCGATGAACAAAGAGGATAAAATCATTTTACTTGGTAATCCAATGGCAAAAACGGCTCTTCTTGATATTCTAATGGACGAAAGAAAAGCAGATGCTGGTACATTCAAATGGGGCGTAACAACTTCTCAAAGCTACTTTGAAAATGATCACGATAAATACTTCGAAGGTTCAGAGAAATCATTAGTGGAATGGTTACGTCAATATTCTCCTGATGATGAAACAGAAAGCTTCTTACGCGGCTTCTTAGGTCGTATGTTATTCTCTGGTGAAGAAGTGAAAAAATCCCCTTCAGTTTTATCAGGGGGCGAAAAAGTACGTTGTATGCTATCTAAAATGATGCTTGCTACAGCAAACGTTGTTTTACTAGATGAACCAACGAACCACCTTGACCTTGAATCTATTCAAGCACTAAATGAAGGACTTATGCGCTTCAAAGGTGCGATGCTCTTCACATCTCATGACCATCAGTTCATCCAAACAATTGCGAACCGCGTCATCGAAATACGTGAAGACGGCACAATTTTAGATAAACTATTAACTTATGATGAATTCCTAGAGTGGAAAGATAGCCAAGGCTTAAACTAATAACAAACAGGGTTCTCCTATTCAAAAAGGAGAACCCTGTTTTTTTATAAATGAGTCTAGCTATTATCTTTCCTTGTAAAAGTAATATACACTATTACTTTGTCGTAGTTGTCATTGCTACTTCCACTTGAGCGTCTGACATGTGTTCATTTTCTTGTACTTTCTCGACAGTTTCTTCATATTGAGTGATCAATCGTGTATCAGGCGAAAATACGGCAAGTAGTAGTGATATCAGGAGCCCCGCCATCATCAATCCACCAAATAAATACGGTGATGCCCCATATTCTGTTGCTAAAGATGTCCATAGCATTGGCCCAAAGCCGACGATTGCCGCAGCGACTTGATAGCCAAAGGATAGCCCCGTATAGCGAACATTTGCTGGGAATAATTCAGAGAAGAACGTACCTTGCGTCGCGAAAATGGCTGCCCATACGATGCCAAGTAAAATAACTTGCAACGTAAAGAAATAAGTTGAATTAATCGGAATCATAACGAAATATGGAATAGCTAGCAGTAGCATTGTGATTAGACCACCGATATAAATTTTCTTACGGCCTATAAAATCTGAAAAATAGCCAACAAGTGGAATTGTTACAATCATTGTTGCACAGCTTACTGTTAAAGCAAATAATGCGACATCCCTTGTATAGCCAATATACGTCGTCGCATACACTAAAATAAATGACATTAAAAATACATTAAAGAATCCGTCCCCTATTTTTAATCCAATAATGCGGAAAATATCTTTTTTGTTATATTTAAATACTTGGACAATTGGTAACTTAGCTAATTCACCATTGTCTTTTTTGCGTTTAAATTCAGGTGTTTCTTCGATCCCGCTTCGAATCCATATTGCTAATACTATTAACACTGCACTAAAAAGAAATGGTAAACGCCAACCCCAGGCCATAAATTGCGCCTCTGTCGTTAATGAAGATATCAGTGTAAAACTAAATGTCCCTAACACTAAACCGATTGGTACACCTAGCTGTGGAATAGAACCAAAAAAGCCACGCACACCTTTTGTAGCCGATTCAGTAGCTAGTAACACGGCACCTCCCCATTCACCACCAAGCGCAATCCCTTGAATAAGTCGCAAAATTACTAATAGCGTTGGCGCGAGTAACCCCACTTGCGCATACGTAGGTAATAAACCAATCAAAAAAGAACTACCGCCCATTCCTATTAACGTAAGCATAAGCGAGGCTTTCCTTCCGACACGATCACCCATATGTCCAAAAATTATACTTCCAATTGGTCGTGCTGCATAGCCAGCTCCAAACGTAGCAAACGCAATTAAAATCGACACTGCTGGATTAGTCGAAGGGAAAAATAGGGTTGTAAAAACTAATCCCGTTGCCGTACCATACAAATAAAAATCGTACCATTCAATGATTGATCCTGCTAAACTTGCTAATAATATCTTCACATTTTTCATATAGCCCCTTCTCTCTACAGTCAAATTTTTATATCATTCGTTTCAACTAAAAATAGCGTTACGTAAAACATGCTTTTGAATTTTCCCGACTGGTGTACGAGGGAAATCTGTCACAAATTCAATGCTATCTGGCACTTTAAATTTTGCGAGACGTTCTCGACAATGCGCAATTAATGCCTCTTCACTTACAGCAGCGCCAGCCTGTAAAATAACATACGCTTTAATAGCTTCATCACGCATCTCATCTGGTACACCGATGACTGCTGCTTCAAATACTAATGGATGCTCTGTTAATACACGCTCCACTTCATTCGCTGCTATATTTTCACCTGAACGTTTGATCATATCCTTTATACGATCAACGAAATAGAAATAACCATCTCCATCAATTCGTGCATTATCTCCAGTTAGTAACCAGTTATCTTTAATAGCGTCGTTTGTCGCTTGTTCATTTTTAAAGTAACCTTTCATTAGGGTTCTCCCTGGTATCCCTTTAACGGCAATTTGACCAATCTCCCCTTTATTTACAGGGTCCCCATGTTCATCGACAAGCTGAACCTCATAACCAATGCTTGGTCTACCAATACTCATATTTTCCCGTAATCCAAATAGAGGATTTATCAGTGGAATTCCAACTGTTTCGGTCAAACCATATAGTTGCAATAACTTCACATCAAATTGTTTTTCAAATTGTACTAATTGGTGTTCTGCCACTGACTGTGCAAAAAGAACAAGTCGTAATGGATTATTCCTTGCCTCTTCTTCATAATCTTTCGCTAAAATCATACGAATAGGTGCGGCAAATAAAGAACCAACTGTTCCACCTAATGCCTTTGCTTGTTTAAAATAACGTGAAGCACTAAATTTCTCCGTAACTGCAATGCCTGCCCCTACCATGATGGCAGACATCGTGGAGTAATATTGCGCATTGCCATGGAAAAGCGGTAAAACAATAAATGTTCGATCTTCAGGTGTTAAAGCGATTGAACGCGCCATTAACTCACCTGTGTAAATATAATTAGCATGTGTCACTTGAACGCCTTTTGGTTTGGATGTAGTCCCAGATGTATAAAGCAATGCCACAATATCTTCTGACGAAACTGTTGGGAAATGCACATTATTATCGCTCTCATTTTTAATGAGCTCAGAGAAATATAAGACACCATCAGCGTTATCTTGTTGTCTCGTAATAATAATATTTTGTATAGTTGGTGTTTTAGACTGAATACTGACAAACTTTTCGATATAGTCCTCTTCCGTAATAATAAGAACAGCTTCAGAATGAGAGATAATATATGTCATCTCATCTGCTGGAGATAAAATGTTAGTTGGCACCATAATGCCTCCAATTTCAGCAAGTGCGAACCATGCTGTAAAAAACTCCATATTGTTTGGTAAATGCAACACAACATGATCCCCTTTTTTAATGCCCAGCTTAAGAAGTGCATTACTGAAGCGCATAACCTCCTGATAAAAATCCCCATAATTTTTTTCAAAATAGATTTCCTTTCTATCCTCAAAACGAATAAAACTTTTTTCAGGCTGTTGTGCAACTCTCTCCCTTAAAACAGAACGCAACGTTCTATTACCAATTAGATCCATGATCCACACCCCTTTGAAATAGTTTCATAGACTATAGTCTGTATATTAATCGGCGTGACAATTATTTGTCAACATCTTTTCTAATAATTCAGAAAATAGGTTAATTACATGACCGAGTATTATGCTAAAGTTAAGTAGAAAATCTCGTGGAAATTAGGTGATGTAGAAATGAAAAAGACACGAAAACAACAGGCTCAAGAAACGAAAAAACATATCTATTTAACAGCACTTACATTGTTCCAAACGAAAGGCTTTGATCAAGTAACGGTTGATGAAATTGTGACAAAAAGTAAAAGCTCAAAAGGTGCTTTTTATGGTCATTTCACTTCAAAGTACGATATTTTCCTAGAGAAATTTAAAGAAATTGATCATTTTTATGAAGAATTTACAACTACACTACCCGTAAATCTTTCCTTCAAGGAAAAGGTAGTCTCCTTAATTGATGCACAAATGAAATATTTAAAAGATGATTTAGGAATGGATTTAATGCGGTCTGTTTACAAAAGTGGATTAATTGAAAACGAAAGAAATTTCTTTTCAAATTCTGAACGCAAATTGTATAAAATCTTGCATTCATTTATACAAAAAGCAATTAAGGATGGTGAATTATCTGTGCAAATAAATGTGCAAGAAACTGTGATTTACATTACTCGTTGTATGCGTGGTTCATTATATGATTGGTTAGTCTTTGGAAGAGATTTTGATTTATTAGAAGAAAGCAAAGGCTTTATTGCCATATTTTTAGATGGATTATTATTAAATAAAAGGAATTAAAGACTTATAAAAAAGTCCCTATTCTATAACCTCCATTTACTATCCATTATGCCTCGGAATAATTGCGTGACATCCGCCGGAGGCTTTATGAAAGAAGTTAAACAAAAATAGGCACTTCCTATTAACTTTCAAATAAGAATTGCCTATTTTCTCTTTATATTTAATCAAAAAAGACAGATACACTGAGTATCTGCCTAATACGTCTTATTTTTGCATTTCTTTCGTTGGTCCTAATACGCCTGGTACTGGTAAGCCTGCTTGACGTAGGAGCACCGTCATTTGTCCACGATGATGCGTTTGATGATCGATTAGTACACGTAATAATGCACCTCTAGCTATTGGTCCAGTGAAGCCTTTTACTTCCTCCAGCAAGTCTTCATTTGATAGCTTTGCCGCTTCCTCTTTCACACCATTGGCTACCTTTTCGTAAGCAGCTACAATCTCAGCTGCAGTAGATGGAATTGGGTCTTCTTGTCGAGTCATAGGCACCTGTAAACCTGCTAAATAACTGAAATAACCAGCAGCACCAACTAAATGCCAACCTAACCAGCCAAGTGTGCTGTGACCTTCCACGATGCCTTGCTCTAGCTTTTCATCTGTTACTGCTTTTAATACTTGAATAGTACCTTGTGCTGATGCTGACCACTCATTTAAAAAGTCTTCTACATGACGATACATATAAACGTCCCCCATTTTTCGTAAATTCATTTCTATCATATTAAATTCTAAACTCACTTACAAGTTTCTAGCATTCAGTTTACATAATATAATTATTTTTTATTCTGTTACAACTATCCATTTCAGTTACTTTTTACAACTCTCTAGTAAAGTACAAGTACATGCTCAAAAAATTGTAATAATGTATAATAGCTTTGTCTTATAATCAAAATAATGCCACGGCATAATTGCGTCCATATTCTGCTAAAGACTTTATCTCCTTTCAGCAAATGTCTTTTGTACCAAAAGCGTAGCGACAGGTACAGGTGTTTGGACACACGCTGAAAAGTTATCTAAACCAGCATTCATCTCACCACGCTTTCGTTACATAAAACATTTGTAACTGCCGTTTCACTTACGTTACATAAAACATTTGTAGCTGACGCTTTGCTTTCGCTACAGAAAATAATTGCTGGAAGAAGTTAAATAGAAAGAGGTATTTTATGTTTCCCCCATTAAAAAAAGGCGATACCATTGGCATTTATTCGCCTTCTAAACCTGCTACAACTATTGCAAAGGTTCGCTATGAACGAGGCAAGGAACGTCTACAAGCACTCGGCTTTACGATAAAAGAAGGCTCTTTAACTGGAAAAGGAGATTTTTACCGCTCCGGTACACCGAAAGAACGAGCAGAAGAGCTTAATGCCCTACTTCGTGATCCCCACATCAAAATGATCTTACCAACCAATGGGAGGTACTAATGCCAAAAGTATGCTGCCATATTTAGACTACGAAGCATTTAAGCAAAATCCCAAAATACTTATCGGTTTATCCGACGTTACTGCTATACTTCTCGCCATGTATGCAAAGACTGGTGTTCCTGTCTTTTATGGACCTTCTGTTGCTTCTACATTTGGTGAATTCCCACCTTTTGTCCAGTATACCGAGCAATATTTTAAAGATTTGTTTTTACATTCATTATCGATTCCCTATAACATGCCAATTCCACCTATATGGACAGATGATCGACTAAACTGGTTAGAAAAAACGACTGAAAAAACTCAGCATCACAACTCTTGGGTTACAGTTCAACCTGGCATTGCTGAAGGTCGTTTAATAGGTGGCAATATAAATACGTTGAATGGCTTCATTGGAACATCTTACTTCCCTCACATTCATGAGGGAGATATTTTACTTCTTGAAGACACATCTAAAACTATAGCTGTCGTTGAGAAAAACTTTGCCATGCTAAAACTACACGGCATTTTCGACAAAGCTTCAGCGATTATTTTAGGTAAACATGAACAATATGATGATTTAGGGACCGGAAGAAAGCCATATGATGTATTGCTAGAGCAGCTAGATGGACGAACTATGCCTAGCATCGCGGATGTTGATTGCTGCCACACTCATCCCCTGCACGCCATGCCCATCGGCTTACGTGTACGCGTCAATGCAACTAGCAAAGAGATTCCCTTTCTAGAAACCTGGTTTTCCTAACATTCGTATAACCTAGGAACTTCAAGTATAATGAAGGAAAATAGCTGGAAGAGCTTGCCTGCCTATGAGTCACCTTGAACTTGTACTCTCTCTTACACTACTCGTTGACGGTAAGCGATACTAAGGCAGAGGACAAAACACCAGAACAAACAGTCTTGTTGAACATCAAACAAATGAAAGAGCCGAACTTGCATGAAATACACTTTACAATCGTCCTGCTTGGGCGCTTTTCATTTTGAGTAAGGAGGGCTTTTATGAGTGAAATACATAGAACAACAACAGATGAAGAATTGACGGAAGAAGAATTGATCGAGCTTGTCCTCGCTGAACAGCAAAAGGCGTTAGCTCAAGAACAAGAAGAACAGCGGCAAGATAAAAAGCCTAAAAAACAAAAACCGATTGTTAAATGGATTGTCTGGAGTATGGCATTTGTGTTATTTTTGAATACATTTGCACTTATCTTTCAAATTTACTCCATTCCCGCTCTTGAATTTTTGAAGGTGTCTGCTCAGCTATCAGCGCAAGAAGATATTAAAACCTATAAAAAAGCTGTTGTAGAGATCTCTACAGGTTCTAGTAAAGGTACTGGTTTTGTGATTTCTTCAGATGGACTTATCGTAACCAATGCACACGTTGTAGAAGGTGCTCAATCATTACTCGTTGTTTTCCCTGAGGAAGGTTTAATGGGTGCCAAGTTAGTGGAAAGTTACCCAGACGTAGATTTAGCATTATTGCAAGTAACCGGTGATGATCTACCTTCCCTTTCACTTGCTAAAAATCCGAGCTATAGCAAAAATGAGCATGTGTATTTCATTGGTAATCCACTAGCCTTTACGGGCATTGCAAATGAAGGAACTTTACTGGAGTCAACATCCCTTGAAGATTGGCAGGAACCTGTTATGATGATGGATGCCCCTGTTTATCGAGGTAATAGTGGGAGCCCTGTCATAAATGTTGATGGTGAGGTTATCGGAATTGTCTTTGCAACGGCGAAAAAAGATCCATATGGCCGTGTCGGTTTATTTATACCCGTTCAGGTGTTACAGCGTATATTAAATAAATAATACCTACGGCTACAATACGGTTGAAAACATAGTTGTTTAATTCTTCAGAAGTAACGCCTTCTAGTCCTTTTATAAAAAAATGACCTTCATTACATTAAGAAGGTCATTTTTTGATTAATTTTAATTTCCTGTTTGAGAGATTTCACTAATAATATGACTAAGAGCTTCGTTTATCGATGTAGCAGGGCGACCGAGTAATTTCTCTAAATCGTTACTTTCAATTTCTAAACCACCATCTCGAATAGCTTTTTGTATGTTTACTAGCATAGGAAGATGTGCTTCCGGTACTCCTGCACCTTTCATAATGTCGGCATAAGTAGCATCATCGACTTGTTGTACATGAACTTCTTTCGCTATTACATCTCCAAGAGCAGCTACTAATTCCTCTTGCGTCATTAGCTTTCCAGAAAGCTCATAAATTGTATTCTCATGTCCTTGTCCAATCAATACATTTGTTGCCGCCTCCGCTAAATCTTGTCGAAGTACCCAGCCAACTTTTCATTTTCCTGCTGATGTAATCCAAGGTGCCCCTACCATCGCGCCCTGGATGCTCCCAATTTCATTTTCAAAATACCAATTGTTTCGTAAAAATGAGTAAGGAATACCAGTTTTCAAAATTGCTTCTTCTCTGGCTCTATGAGATGGAGCGAGGAAAAATTTACTTTCACTTGCATTTGTTACACTAGTATAAGTAATAAATTTTACTTGAGCACGTTGAGCAGCGGCTACGGCATTCGTATGCTGTCTCATTATTGTTTCATCATCCCCAAACGTAGATATTATTAAAAGTCGATCAATTCCTGAAAAGGCTGCATCTAATGTTTCTGGTTGATCAAAATCTCCGTGTCGAACTTCTACTCCGAGAGCTCTAAATCCTTCTGCTTTCTCCGGATTTCGAACACTAACGGCCAAATCACTCGCCGGTACAGCTTTTATAATGCTTCTACAACCTTTGACCCTAATTTTCCCGTTGCACCTGTAACTAATATTTTCATATTTTTTACCTCCAATTAAATTTTCATTTTGAAAAATGAAATCTAGGTATATACTATATCCACAGTCACAATAATAAAAGTAGGCATTTTTTTATGACATAGTCACAAAAAAGATACCTTATGAGAGAGGAATCATACAATCAATGGCTCGATTTAATTTTCAAGGAGAACCACCTAGCGAAGAACAAGAAGAAGTATGCTCTTTGACACTTGCTCAAAATGTAATCGCTGGGAGATGGAAAATCACTATTTTATGGTATCTAAGTCGTCGAACAAGAAGATTTAACGAACTTCAAAGGTTGTTACCAGGTATTTCAAAAGGAATATTGACAAGACAACTGAGAGAGTTGGAAGAGGACGGAATGGTTCATAGAGAAGTGTATAAACAAGTTCCTCCTAAAGTGGAATACTCGCTAACAACACAAGGGAAAAGCTTTATACCCGTATTGAACACTATGGGAGAATGGGGTAAAAAATTTATGGAGAAAAAACAAAAGGAACAAAATTAATCTATACTAAATTATTGAAAAAGGGCTTGTCTGAAGAATTTTAGAATAATTGTAATTGAAAAATCAACTTCACTTTTCGTGTGCAAGGCACGAATCACGTCGCTGTGCTCCTGACACTGCGTCTTACGCTTTGTCTCAAAACACAGTTTCGCCAACGCTCCCTGTTGGATATTTCGTGCTCTTGCTTCTCGCAGGAGTACATGCTCTAGGTCTTTTTTACCAAAATATATTTCAGCCCCTCCTCTTTTCTCTCAATTGTGCCCCGTATTCAATTAAATGGCCCGAAAACAACAATGACTTGGAACGATTTTTAAGTTTACATAATAAAATTATACGTAATATTGTTTGTCCTTCATCCCCTAAATCTATTTGAATGCAAAAAAAGACATCCTATATCAATAGGATGCCTTAAGTTTAACGAAAGTATTTTTAATTACTGAGAATTAAAGTTTAGTTACGTTAGCAGCTTGTGGTCCGCGGTTGCCATCTACAACTTCGAATTCCACTTTTTGACCTTCGTCAAGAGTTTTGAAACCTTCGCCACCGATAGCTGAGAAGTGTACGAATACGTCGTTTTCGCCTTCTACTTCGATGAATCCAAAACCTTTTTCTGAGTTAAACCATTTTACTGTACCTTGTTTCATTTAAGAAAACCTCCAAAAAAATAAAAGTGAACAATATGTAATTTCTTCAGCGTATGAAAAAATTCACATATTACAAAGAGTACCGAACTAACGCGATCACTTTTTGTAATATGTGAATTCATGTTTCCGGTGAAGCAATTAAATTGTTAACTTAAGTATAACCATCATTCATAATTTTGTCAAATAAAGAAAAATGTTTTTTTAAAAATGTCAAAATTTTATTTCTATGACTCAGATTTCAAAGCGATAATACCGTGATAAATTTGTACATCATCATCACAGGCTTCGCAAAAAACACTTTCATCGACTGACCAGAAGGCCCAAAATCCCCCTTCTTTCGTTACCTCATTGTCATATGTTAATCGGAAGTGCTGCAGTTTTCTTTGCAACGCTGACTCAAATTGCTCCTCCGTTTCAAAGGTTTCATTTGTTTGAATAAAAGCCTCCCAGCCTTCAAACTTCCACCAAGGCTCATAATCAGCTTTCATGTAAATGATTGTATACATATTTGCCACATTCCCTGCTGTAATAAGATATTTTCATTTTAGCAAACACATTTGAAATGTCTATTAAAACACTCTGTAATATGCTATTATTACCTTATTATTCATTATTTTTGGGAGGTATTTTTTTTATGTTTTCAAGTATTCGACCTAAGGCCGAACTCGACGAACTATTAAAGCGTGGTACAAATTTAAATGCAACAGGACGTTTTCATAAAACACTTGCATTTAACCATTTCAATTCTCAAGATGAAGAGAATTTAAAAACTCTCTTCTATAAATTAAAAGATATCACGCCTTCAATGAACGCTATTTTTAATAGCTATTTAAGTGAGATCTCTCTCTCCTCTCAGCTAACGATTAGTGAAGACTATATTAATCGATACTTAACTCAGTTTTTCTTAGCTACTCGTGATGATGAATATGTGGATGAAACCGTTAAATTTTTCAATTTATTCAGAAAGAATCAATATGAGCCTGGTAAGTTAATCGTCATCTTTAATCAATTCGCATTTTATATTACAACATACATATTACATAATTTTGGTTTAAAACCTAATAAGGCTTTTGAATATATGAAATCTTTCCAATCTGCAGTCAATGTTGATCAGGAATTACTCGTTGAAGTATTAACTGAACGTACGATTGAAAATGTAGTCGCTGAAATTTCCTCTTTAATGGATGTCAACGCAAAAATCATGTATATGAAAGATCTAGTATTTAGCTTAGATAAGCAAAATGAAGAAATCCAATCCTCTACCGCAGCAACTGAAGAAATTGCCGCTTCTATTAATGAAGTTGCTCGAATGTCTTCCCGTATTTCAGAAAAAACAACTGAATCTGTTGATCACGCTGTACAAGGAAAAAATGCCATTGAGCACGCCCTTTCCGAAATCTTTAAAACTGAAGAGACATTTTCAACGATTGTTGAGTCCTTTTCAGAATTACAAAAGCGCGTAAATGATATCGAAAATGTTGTAACGTTAATAAACCAAATTGCCGATCAGACGAATTTACTTGCTTTGAACGCTTCTATTGAGGCTGCACGAGCAGGTGAACATGGTAAAGGTTTCGCCGTAGTTGCACAGGAAGTTCGAAAGCTTGCTGAGGGCACAGTATCAGCGCTTAGTGAAGTATCTACAAATGTACATCATTTAAAGAGCTATTCAAATGATGTGTCAGTCTCAATTACGGAAACGACAGAGATTATAAAAGATGCAACAGTGGAAGCTAAAGAGTCTTTACCATTATTAAATGCAATTGTTAGTGCCATTGAAGGTATTAATCTGGATGTTACAAATACCGCGGCGATATCAGAGGAGCAGGCAGCTGCTATTGATGAAGTATCAGCAAGAATGATTGAAATTTCTAGTCTTCAAGATGATATCCGCGATTATAGCCATAACACATCTAGAGATATTCACGCATTAGGGAAAGAAATTAATCGATTCCGAAATGACATTATTGCGAATAATAATGTTCAGTTATCGTCTATAGCACTTTTACAATTATCAAAAGCCGACCATATTTTATGGAAATGGCGCATTTATAATATGTTCCTCGGTCTTGAAAGCGTCCAACCAAGTGATGTTTCTTCGCATACGGATTGTCGTCTCGGTAAATGGTATACATCTGCTCGCACAGTAGAACGTTTCGGACACTTGCAGGAGTATCGTGAATTAGACGCCTATCATTTACGTGTTCATGAATCGGCGAAGTTAGCAGCTGAGGCTTATAAGGTTGGGAATATTCAACAGGCTGAAGTTCATTTACAAGAAGTAGATCAAGCTTCTAAGCAGGTTCTCTATTATATCAATAATTTAATTGCCTATTTAGAAAAAGAACGTGTTATGCACTAAGCACAAAGGGGATTCATTCCCCCTTCACTAGGAGGTGTAAGCTTGAATAAGCGAGCGCTAATTAAATTTTTCGGAGATGTTTATGGGACTGGCTACCGTTTTTTCA
Organism: Lysinibacillus sp. NPDC056232; assembly: GCF_042267565.1. NCBI lineage: Bacteria > Bacillati > Bacillota > Bacilli > Caryophanales > Bacillaceae > Lysinibacillus > Lysinibacillus sp. NPDC056232. The sequence goes on from NZ_JBHJTF010000016.1 coordinate 28,455, forward strand.
TTAAACAAAAAGCGATTGAGCTAGGATTAAAAGGTTACTGTAAACTTAATGGTCAGGAACAAATTGAGGTTGAAGTAGAAGGACCCAAAAAAGCGATAGATGAATTCTTAGTATTTGTTCAAAAGGGTGTTAGCCCTCAAGCAGATTCCAATTCATTTGCATTAGAGCTTTTTGATGATTTAAAAGGTTATGCACGCATGGAGTCAGACATTGTTTAGTCTGGCTCCTCCTTTTTTGTAGTGTCATTATAGCTATGTATTTCAAGGTCTTTTGTTATTATGGATAATGAATGAATACGTTTTTTATAAAATGACGTTGCTGGGTGCAAGTTAATATTTTATTAATGAGGATTGGGAATAATACCCCAGTCCTTTTTATTTTTCCCTTCCATAATAAACACCTGCCGTAACAAGTGCAAATAATTATTTAGATGCTTTATTATTGTTCTCTTTCTAATATTTCTTTTAGTTCTCCTTCTCTTCCAGCTATTAGCCGTGGAACACTAGTTTTTTATAAGAATCTAAGCATATTTTTTAAAGCTTCATCTGAAGGTTGATTCCTCTTACTTTCTTTTTACCTAAATCATTTAATCAATTGAATGTTTTGATCAATAATATATCTTTGGATAACGGAAAGAATGCACGATCAAGCGTAATGCATCTTGAAATAATTGAACAGATATAACAGTGACGCATTTGTATGGTAGGTGGTGGATGTCGATAAAAATTAAAAGTTGGGTGATAAAACGTGAAAGTTTGTTGATAAAATTTAAAAGTTGGGCGATAAAACGTGAAAGTTTGTCGATAAAATTTAAAAGTTGGGCGATAAAACGTGAAAGTTTGTCGATAAAATTTAAAAGTTGGGCGATAATTCCTGAAAGTGTTCCGATAAAATTTAAAAGTTGGAGTGAATGCATACGCCATTCCACTGTTCTCAGGCCAAATTTTTTTGTCTTAATGTATTAGAAATCGTCATCTTCTAATCGCTTTAGTTATTCTTCTGTTAAGAAATATTCTTTCGTATTAACCTCCTTATTATATTTCTTATGATTATTCATATGTTTCCTTGATTGCTCATAAAATAGAAAAAATTTGAATAAAAAAGAGAAACTGCAAAAACGGATTATATGGATAATAATAGACAAAATGGAGTGATTTAAATGAGATTTTTACAAAAACTAAGTGTGATCGGACTGTCAATATGTATAATGAGTATCGTTTTTTCATCTGCCAGCATGGCAACAAAAATCGTTACAGAAGAGCACCTGGATGCAGTAAATAATAAAAACAATAAAGAAGTTCATTCTTACAAAAACGACTCCGCTAAAATATTAGCACAAGAAACAAAAACGGTGCTAATTAAAGCAGAAAGAGAAGATAAATCATTATTAGAGAAAAAAACAAAAGAATTTGAAGAAAAAATGAAAATGGAACAAATAGCCTTTATTGAAGAGGGATTGAAAAAAGCAATAACGCTGCAAGATGTAGAAAAAGTAAAAAGTGAAGCAGCTAACTTATTAAAAAAAGAAAAAGAATTGTTTAAAGAAGAAAGTAAAAAATATGAAAAAAAAGTGATTGATACGGAAAAAGTGAACTTAGCGATGATTTCAAGTTCATATAAAACGATTAAAGATGACTTTTTCACCTTTAACAAACACGGATTCTATTACTATGATGTAAATAAAAATGAATTTGTTCCAAATAATAAAGTAAATTCAACAGAAGAGGTAAAAGAATTTGAAAAAAAACACCAAGAAGATACCATTGTAAAAGATAATCCAATCAACACCTTAATTCTGTTCGTTCTCATTGGATCGTTATGTGTAATTCCTCTTTTCATAAGCAATAGACAAACGAGGCTGGAACATAACTAATTAGCTCTTTGCGAAAGCCGAATTACTTTCAAATTAATTAAGCACTATATTTAGAAAACCCGAACAATGGCAAAACACCGTATGAGTGTCTTGCAAATTTGTTCGGGTTTTACTTTAGCTAAAATACTTTTGTCCCTGCCTCTTTCTTTTTACCTTTCTTCGTTTTATTGGACGATTTTTTGCTCAATACATTTTCCAATCTGGGAAATGAACACGTCATATAAATGATCGTATTCATGTTGAATCACTCTTGCATCTATGTTTTATTTAGTTGCTACCGCATTTAAAAGTAATTGTTTGTTGTGATCAGACATTATACGCCATTCTTTAACCGTTACTTTCATTTACCTCCACTTCCTTTCAATAAATGCTTCTAAACACTGTATGCAATTGTTGGCGAATGTAAGACACTTCTGCATTGATTAATAGCCTGTATTATTTCGTAATGTGCCATATTTATAAAAAAATTAGACCACCCATCATGAAGTGCTCATATTAAATATTATTAAATCAAAGCACCCAGTTAGCTAAATAAAGAAAGTTTTCCCTTTATTTATATTCTTCAATAAATTGCTTTGATTCTTCCAAGAACGGATAATGGTTACTTCTCTCAAAATAACTAATTTTGAGTTTGGTATTTTATCATTCATTTCAATAGAATATATTACTGGACACTGTACAATCATTTCGACCACATATTATTAAAGTAGGCGTTACTATAAATTCCAACTTTGCTCTCTATGCGTTTTGTCCTTCATAATTCTTAGTTCAATAAGCAAAGTTAATTCGATACATTCATTTGACTTTGCAGGCAAAATTAAAAGCCACACCTTGTTAGATGCGACTTAGGATATTATTCGTTTGGATCAACACACCGATGCAAAGTTAAATTTAACACCTAACATACTTGCGCTTGAAACCGATTCTCCCTCTATCCATTTCTTTTTTAATACTTTCGTAAGCATTTAGAAAACTTGATTTTTTCTTGTCCCTTTTGAGTTCTACTATACCTGTTTCCTTTGCGGTCTCGATAGCCTTTTCATGTAGTGGCAAATACGAAATCCCCACTGTGGATAGAAAATTATTCATAGCAGATTTTGTTCTTTCTGGCGAATCATGAATAGAATTTTTCACAATATCAAGCATATTGGAAATCTTGCTTTCGGAAAATTCATTGTCTTTGCGACTCCCTAAAAGCCAGCAGTAGCAACTCCAACCCGCTGACATTCTTAGCTCGTCACCGCTTGCAATCCAGTTATCAGCAACATCTTGGGCAATACCTGATTCTGATAATGTTACTGCCACTACATAGTCAGATAGCATATAAAAATACGCTTCATCCATCCAACGATCAAAATCCGACTCAGTCATAGCTTTTGGGTCTGCAATAATGCCTGCAAAATACATTGCATCATAGTTACCCGTAGCATAAAGCTCTTCAGCTAAACGTTGATTTTTTTTTATTTTCTTTGCAATAGGTTTCATAGCACCTGTAGCAACACCAAAAAGAGGCTCATGTGCTCCATTGGATATATACATTTTTTTAGTTCGTTCCTTACCGAGGGATTCAAGCTCCTGCATAACTGTTTCAAAATCCAAAGTGTTGTACTTCCTTTCTTATTTTAATTAGTACCAACTTGTTTCTATTCTTTATCAAGTCTTCCATACTTCTCAAGTATACATAGTAGCCTTTTTAAATTCAGAAATTACTTTTTGAATCTGCTCATTAATATTTTCCACACTTAATCCTCCCTGATAACAAATCACAGATTCAATGTCGAGGTCTAGGTATTTCTTCAAAGAGTGATGATTTTATATCCAGTGCTGTCGGTTCATGAATTCCCCCAATTATTCCGTTTACACTGTACATCGAATCTCCAGCAATCAGAGTTTTACTTTGTTTCAAATACAAGCTGATATGGCCAGGAGTATGCCCTGGAGTATGGATAATCCGAATCCCACCACAATATGGTAATTCTTGACCATCTTTCAAGATATCATCCACCTTGCCCTTTGGTAGATTCTTTAGGTGCCCATCTTTCAACAGAGTTAAATCCCCTTGAATATAAGGCTTATCCAAATCGTGAGCATATACTTTAATAGTATTCCCAAAATTCTGTAATATTTCAGGAAGACTCCCTATATGATCTATATCTTGATGTGTCAAAATGATAACTTTTAGTTTGTCGAACGACACTCCTACCTTTTCCATTGCCTCGCGTATATCTTCCATTTGTCCAGGGAACCCAGTATCTATTATAACAGCCATTTCTTGATCCCATAAAAGAGTTGGATGAATAATATGGCCATGAAATTCAAGATGGAGCATTTCTACCCCCTTCGATATTTCCATAACAATTTTGCACATATACTTTCATTATCACAAAAACCTACAAATTCATTGAATAATATTAACTTCTACTACATGCCCGAGAGTTCCTGCCAATATGGCCTAATTACTGAACAAAAATATATCCCTCTTAAAGAGAATAGTATAAGCAACATGCCATATTCAGCAAATAATAAATGCTTAGTAATTGCTATTTATCTACTTACAATGTATTCGGAAAGCAACCTCGCCCATTGTCTTTTTTATCCATGCGGGTATTTGCCTTGCTTTCACGAGTATTCACTTTGCTTCTCGGGTATTGCTTTGCTTCGCGGGTATTCGTCTTGCTTTTGCGGGTATTTGCCTTGCTTTCGCGAGTATTCGCTTTGCTTCCGCGGGTATTGCTTTGTTTCGCGGGTATTTGCCTTGCTTCCGCGGGTATTTGCCTTGCTTCCGCGGGTATTTGCTTCGCTTCCGCGGGTATTGCTTTGTTTCGCGGGTATTTGCCTTGCTTCCGCGGGTATTTGCTTCGCTTCCGCGGGTATTCGTCCTCCTTACGCGGGTATTGCTTTGCTTCGCGGGTATTTCCTCTGTTTCCCCGGGTATTCTTCCTGCTTCGCGGGTATTTCCTCTGTTTCCCCGGGTATTCTTCCTGCTTCGCGGGTATTTCCTCTCCTTCCGCGGGTATTTGCTTCGCTTCCACAGGTATTCGCTTTAAGCACCTTACCTTAGTCTTAATACTATATGTTTATGATTAGATCATTTTCTAAGACAACCTATGATAGATATCTCAACCCCTATCGAAAACTATACATATTATAAATTACAGAAGGGAGGGAATTATTATGTCTCAATATTGTGGTAATCGTGGTACTGGCTACGGTTCTGCATTTGCGCTACTTGTTGTTCTATTCATTCTTCTAATTATTATCGGTGCTGCTTTCCTGTTTAATTCGTATTAACATTTCTAACATAAATCATAGATATTTAATCCATAACATTGCAATTAATACTTCAAACCTCTAATGCATTTTTCAAAATAATACATCTTTATTTCTTTTCTATGGGTCACTACCCTTCGGTGACCCTTTTAATGATTCAATTACATGCATAATAAAAAGCCACTACTCGTCGTGTAACGGGTTCTGTTTTGACGTGCAAAATAAGAGGTGAATTATATTGGGAAATGAAATTGATTGGGGTAACTTCATTAAAAATTTGCAAGCAATTCGTGAGCTTTACAACAAGATATAGATAAAGAAATAGCTAAAGGTCAATTAACTGGTCCTCAGTTAATTTTGAGCCTGATGCACTATTGGATTGCAACGGTTTAACCGTGAAAGAATTGAGCATTATGTGCCATTACTTGCAAAAATATAGGCATCGAACAAGGAAGAGCAATTAGTTATTTCTGAAGGGATCTCCAAATTGCGTGACCTAATTGAAAAAAACAAATGAGTTAATCATAAGATACCTTTATTGAAAGGAAAAAGAATTATGTTTTTCATAGCATATTTACCTATTTTTCTGTACCTATTATTAGAATTTTATAGAAGTTCACCTGTTAAAGAAGAAAAACAAAATCGTGGTTCTAGTTTTTTTATCGGTGTAGTTTTAGCCTTGATGTTAACCATTCCAGAGATTACGTATTTCTTTACAATAAATACGATTAATTCATTGCTGTTTTTTGGTGTTATTGTCGGGCTAATTGGAGTATGGATAAGATTTTATTCAATGAAAATATTAGGGAGATTTTACAGTAGGAATGTCGGAATGCAGGGGGAACATAAGTTAATTCAAAACGGTCTATATAAATATATTCGCCATCCTGGTTATTTAGGGTCTTTTTTGACCTTTTTAGGATTTGCTATATCTTTATCTTCGTTCATTGCCATTATCATAAATATCATTTTATTTTTCCTTGCGTATTCGTATCGTATAAAAATTGAAGAGAGAATTCTTGTTACACTGTTTGGTGAACAATATAAACAATATCAGTCCAAGACTTGGCGAATTATTCCGTTTCTATACTAGAGATTATAGGAGAAAATTCATCTACAAGTTCTTTTTCTGTGTATTCGGTGTATTCTGCATAATATCTGATTATATTCTGTGTTTTCTACGAATTTTCCAATCCACAATTTTCGCGTTTCTGTTTTTCAGTTTAATAAATTTCACTTATTTTCACTCCTGTTATAGACACTTAAATAGATATTCAATCATTAGTCCTTTTAGAGATGGAAATATAACACAAACCCTTATTTAGCACATCAAAACAGAACTCGTTACTCATCGTGAGTTAATTATGGATTTTAGAATATCTCCCCTCATGGGATTAGACAGTCCAATGCTCATTCCTGTTAGAAGCATTTGTTACTAGTATAACAAGTATAAGTCGTTGTATAGTCTGGCTTCTTTACTTTTGAAGGCTAATAATATTTAGGTGTATCAAGCTTTATAGGTATTCCTAAAATAAGAAAACACTTTGAACTTCTGATTTACGTTTTAACGCACACTCTTGAATCTATCTCCCTCAGAATATGTAACATTCGAACGTGTGAACCATAATAAAAACCCATACTAAATTGAATGTGACTTTAAACTTTATATCAATATTTTATTCAGTCATTAATGTCTTATGGTTTTATTATTATTACAGATTAGATTAGTTTTAAATTCAATACTCGTTGAAAGCATCTGCAACATACTTAATTCGTTCGTCAACTTTTCTAATTCAATCAATCCTTCACTTTGTAAATTACTAACTTCCAACTCAAGTTGGTTTAATGATTTTTGAATTAATTCTATATTTTCCTTGTACTTCTCTAAAATAATTTTAGTTTCCAATATCTCAACCTTCTTGTTTGTGTTTTTTAGCATATGGCAGACTCCCTTTCTTCTATAAAGTCATCATTATGGCGCAATCTTTGTTATATGAGATATTGAAAAAAACTTTGGACATAACATATTAAGAATTGGATTTAATTAACATTAGATTTGATTAACACTATTATAATGTTGTTTAACTTATTTAACAATATTTATCTCATTCAAATGAAGATCAATTATGCCTCGGCATAATTGCGTCCGGAATCGGCTTAGGCCTGCACGGTGCAGGTCAGTTAGCCGTTATCGCATGGATGCGATGATTTTAGGCTAACATCCTCTGTGAACCCCTTTCCGATTCCGTGACATCCGCCGGAGGCTTTGGGCCAACAGATGTTTATTGTGCGAAAGCGTAGCGTCAGCAGCATGATGTTGGTCACTCAGTCGTGTGTTGTTGTTGTTGTTGTTGTTGTTGCTGTCGCACAGATAAATTGCCACAGGACGTGGCGGAAACGGATCATCATTTTTATATAAAACCGTTAAAGAGAACAGCATATATTTGTGCAATTGTAATTTAAAAACACTGACAATTAAATCACCACATCAGGAGTAAATTATCCATATAAAAACTGCACCCCAATTGTCTAATAATAAGGAGCAGTTCGGATGGTTGTCAGTTATCTTTTGTTGCATTTAAAATTCTTAATTGCTGTGTAATGAATCTGCTTCAAACTTTTTATAGGCTTCTTCCATACCCATAATCACATCTTTAATTTTCATATGCCCTTCCGTATATACGGCATGATCTCGTATTTCTTCCCACATATAATGGTACTTTTTAATATTTCTCGTTCTTTCACAAATGATAATATCCGTAAATTCCTTTTAGAGCCAATAGGAAAAGCCCGCACGCAAGTCTGGACTTATTATTCGAAGTGAAATACCTTCTATATCCCCTTACAGAAATAATAGCGTAACAAGGTGTTCGAAGCTTAATTGTCGAAAAAATAGCTATCGGAGAATATTAGGAAGAACTTATTATGGCGAATGAAAAAATTTTTGATCGTTGGGATAATCATTATGTTGCTTGCACCATTTTGTATAGAACACATCAAAAAGCAACTATATGAAAAAAGAATCGAAAACTATTTGATTGAAGATTTGTCTTATCCGAAGAAAGCTATCCAATCTATTGAATGTAAATGGCATTTTGCAGGTCTTCCAAGTTATTGGATAAACGTTATTTTTTCAGATGAACCAAATGTCATCTATCTTTATTTAGCTCATGATAAAGACCATTTAGGGCAATTTGAGTACCATACAATAGATAGGACAACTCTTTCAACAGAACAATTAAAGCATTTTAAGCCTTGTATAAACTTAAAGCAGGCATGATTCTCTACTCGAAATGTAAGCGTATTTTGAGAATAAAATCTCGAATACGCTTATTTATTTTATTATATAACGCCGATGGTGAGGAATTAACAACAGATAAAAAAACAATACTAATAGTTGACCTATTATGATAAAAAATAAAAAAATCGTGTAAAGCACTGCAAATAATCGCGAATCACATTCATTTTGAATACGATATAAAGAAAATGATTGGTCCTGATAGACTAATACCACTCAACTGGGTTAGATCAAACAGCAATGTCGGACAGTTAGTTCGACTTCTATTTCGTCTTTCCCCTTTTCTTCCTAATAAAGCAAAGGATTTTCTTGTTCTAATGTAATATCATTGAGAAACTTTACAAATAGCAGTAAAATTTATGTAAGGTTTATTTTTTCGTTGAAACTTTATGTCGATTATTTCGTATAAGAAGATAGACATATTTAAATGCTAGGAGGAAGAAACATGCTCAGTGTCGGACAGTTTTTCTCTAGACATACCGCTAGCTTCTTAATTTCTCTCACAACTGTTTCTATCGCAGCATTTGCGGCAAATCCAGGATACTTACTTGGTAGTTTATTGTTTGCTGGAACATATGCGTCCAGTACGACGTTGTTGAAACATAGACAGAAAAAGAAATTCATGCAAATAGCTGGTATAACAAAAGAAGAGTACAAACATATTGAAACACAACTTACAGCAGCCAATAAAAACATTCAAACATTAAGTCAAAACTACTTACGTGTACGCTCTGTTTCTGCATTTAAACAATTACTCGAAATGACACGTATTTCAAAAAATATCGTGAAAATAGTTAAAACAGATCCACGAAAATTTTATAATGTTGAACAGTTTTTTTATGCACATCTCCCATCCGCTGTTGAATTAACGGATAAATATACGATGTTATCAAGGCAGCCTGTGAAGGATAAGGAAATCCAAATTACATTATCAAAAACAAGAGAAACACTTACCGATTTGAATGATACGATTCAAATTGATTTAAAGGATGCGCTTTCCAACGACATCGACCATCTTCAAATGGAAATCGAATTTGCGAATCGTTCAAATATACGACGAAAAGAACAATTGGAGTGGCGAGGCGATGACAAGTGACGGCAAATGATCACGCATTTCAACTAAATACAATACAAGGTATTTCCCCACTTGTGCAATCTTATTTAGAGACTACAAATAATGAGGCGATGGCGACGTATGAAACGCTATCGCCTCTTGCACAAAGTCGTGCACTTCTATTTGCTAGTCAGCTTGACCTGACAAACTTCGAATCAGTCCTGTCTTTAGGGCAAGATTCACAGCGATCACTTTCTCAATTTGCCGATCGAATGCTTGCACAAGTAAAACAGAAAGATGTCACAAAAATCGGCCAAATGCTAGACTCATTAATGCATACGTTAGACCGAGTAGATCCTAACGCATTAGAACCAAAAAAACAGTCCTTTTTTAAAAAAATGTTTGGTAAAATTGAGCCTACTGTTAAGCAAACATTAACGGAGTTTGAACGTATTAGTATCCAAGTAGAACGAATTGGTGTTCAGCTTGAACGTGCACAACTTCAAATGATTAAAGATGTAGAAATGCTAGAAGGACTGTATGCACATAATAGAGGATACTTTGAAGAGTTAGCGACTGCTATTGCAGCAGGACAAATGAAGAAGCATCAAGCCATTGAAGTGGAACTTCCTGAAAAGGTGACTAGTGTACAGGCCGCGAAACAGCCTCTAGCTATCCAACAGCTTAATGACTTTGCCGCTCAAATCGAACGTCTAGATCAACGTATTTATGACTTACAAGTTTCTCAGCAGGTTGCCTTACAAACTGCACCACAAATACGCATGATCCAACAGTCCAATCAAACACTAGCGGAAAAAATAGAATTTTCAATCGTTACCCTTATACCACTTTGGAAAAATCAGTTAGCTATGATGTTATCTATGCATATGGATCATCGCTACGCGCAGCTAGAAGAAAGATTATCTCGTACACATGATCGTTTTACGAGCCCTTCTTTTGAACAGCAAGTATCAAAATTCAAAGAAACACAGCATGAGCTGAAATCAGCTATCCAAGATGTCTTTGACCTTCATACGGCTACCGAGCAGGAAAAAGAGCATCTACAGGATGTTACTGAAATAAAGGCCTTCAAGAGGGAATGATTTTGTTTTTCCAACAAACAAGGGTGGCTCAGAAATCATCTGAACCACCCTTTTATTTTCATTCAAACCTATTGAATGAAAATAAAGCCTTCGGCGGATGCCCAGGAATGAACTGTGCGTGCACAATTCACAATCCGGACGCAATGACACCAAGGCGAAATTGATTTACTTATTCGAAATAATCTTTATAGTAGCCACCAATATTACCAGTGTTATCGATAATAAAAATGAATTCTTCTGTTTCATTTTTTACATCATATTGATTCCCTACTGTTAATACGTTTGAAACTAAATATTTTGATGCATTTGTATGCTTACAAGTAACTGTACGTACAGTTGCAGCACCTTTCCATTTTAAATGTAACATAATCTCTCTACCTCTCTTTACTAGCACGAAGCTAATGTCTACAACTTATTTTATAATATTTTTGTACTCTTGTGGAGAAAAAAACCATAGAAGACCATATTTTCTCCGTAACTATCCATTTTTTTAACTATATGAATTTCGTCTTGGCGTAATTGATGCTGTCGCTTTGCTTTCGCACAGATAAACAATGCGTCAGGAGGCATGATCTTCATTCAGTAGATGCACTGTAGGTCTCATCCCATTACATGCAGAGTTGGGAGTCCCCTAATAAATGAAGATAACTAATAAAAATTTTACTTAGAGGTGTTAACATGAGTTTTGGTAGTGTACCGCAATGGTTTTTTATACTAGCCGTTGCATTTGCAATTTGCTTTATTATATACGCAGAATGGAATTCTAGAAAATAAGTGAGCCCATTAATTTGGACTCACTTTTTTTGTTATTGTAACCGAACTTTATTTTAATGTCCGTTTTAAAAACTCTTTTGTCCGTTCATGCTGAGGGTTTACTAAAACCTGTGCTGGAGGGCCTTCCTCTACAATAACACCTTTATCCATAAAGACAACGCGATCTGCTACTTCTTTGGCAAATTCCATTTCATGTGTAACGATTAACATCGTATTTCCGGAATCTGCTAGCTGACGCATTACCTTTAAAACTTCCCCCACCATTTCTGGGTCAAGGGCTGACGTCGGTTCATCAAACAGCATTACTTCTGGGCTCATTGACAATGCTCGTGCAATCGCTACACGTTGTTTTTGACCGCCAGATAGCTGTCGTGGCTTGGCATTGACGTATTGATCCATACCAACAATTTGTAAATATTTTAGCGCTATTTCATCGGCTTCTGCCTTCGAACGCTTTAATACTTTCATTTGACCAACTGTGCAATTTTTCAGCACATTATGATTGTTGAATAGGTTAAATTGCTGGAATACCATGCCTAAATGTGTACGGTATTCCTGGATATTATGTTTTTCATCTAAAATATCTTCACCTTTGTAAATAATTTGACCGCCACTTGGTGTTTCCAGTAAATTAATGCAGCGTAGTAATGTTGATTTACCAGATCCTGAAGAACCGATTAAGCAGACAACTTCGCCCTTTTCTACTTGGAAATTTACATCCTTTAACACTTCGTTACGCCCAAATGATTTACTTAAATGCTCTATTTTAATAACTGTCATTTATGAGCCCCCCTATACTACTTCTTTCTGTTCTTTTTGGTAGGCATCTTGTCCATCCAGCCGTTTTTCTACATACAGTAAAATTCTTGATGCTGTGAATGTCATGATGAAATAAAGGACACATGCTACGAAGAAGGATTCGAAATAGCGGAAGTTATTACCTGCAATCGACTTTGTTTGGAAGAATAATTCCGTAACCCCAATAACGTTTAAAACTGCTGTATCTTTAATGTTCATAATTAATTGGTTACCTGTTGCAGGCAATATATTTCGGGCAACTTGTGGTAATACAACATGTAGCATGATTTGAACATGATTCATACCAATTGCCGATGCAGCCTCGTACTGCCCTTGATCAATGGAAACAATGCCACCACGCACGATTTCTGCCATATAAGCGCCTGTATTTAGTGAAACAACTAAAATACCTGCCGTAATAAAGTGCATATCAATACCAAATGCTATATCTAAGCCGTAAAATACAACCATTGCTTGTACAATCATTGGTGTACCACGGAAGAATTCGACATAGCATGTTAGTATAAAATTAATGAGTTTTAAGCTATAAAATTTTACACCCTTTTTACGAACTTTAATGGTATGCATAATTCCGATGAAAAATCCGATAAGTGCACCAATAATTGTACTACTAATTGAAATAAGTAATGTATAATACGCACCTCGTAAAAACATTTGCCAGTTGTTCTCAATTATAGAAATAATCCATTCAAGACTCATGATGTACCTCCTAACAACGTCATGTTGCTTTTTCTTTACAATCGTCTTAGCTATCTACCATTTTCATTGGGCCCCTGTTTCTTTTATCATATGAAACAATTAGCTAAGACATTATTATTATTTAGAAAGATTCTAATATAGTATAATGATATTGCACGGACTAGCAGCTAGCCCGCGCAATCATATTATTGTGCTGCTGGTTGTTGGTGAATGGCTTCTTCCATAATTTTTTGGCGATCATCTTCAGAAATACCTTTTAAGATTTCATTAATCTTTTCAAGATTTGCATCACCTTTACGTAAACCAACTGCGATTGATGTATTTGAAATATCTGTATCGAAGCCTTCTTCAAATTTTACATATGTGAATTTATCGTTTGCAGCAGCAGCGGAAATACCTTCTGGACGTTCTGCTACGTAGCCATCAATTTTTCCAGCTTCTAATGCTACTCGCATTGCTGGGAAGCTATCCATTGCTGTTTGTTTTTTTACATCTTTGATTTGATCAATAACAGTGTAGTTAGATGTATTTAACTGTGATGTGATTTTTGCACCAGAGAAATCTTGGATAGATGTTGCTTTTTCATATTTACTACCTTTTTTAATAACCATTACAAAATCAGACGTATAGTAGTTTTCTGTGAAGTCGATCGTTTGCTTACGTTCTTCAGTAGGTGACATACCTGCAATGATAGCATCGATTTTATTTGATTGTAGAGCTGGTACTAAGCCATCCCATTCCAATTTTACGATAACCAATTCTTTTCCTAAGCCTTCAGCTATTTTTTTCGCCATTTGTACATCATAACCGCCTGCATATTCTGCATTATCGGCAATTTTTACTGCGCCATTTGCATCACCTTGCTGCGTCCAGTTAAACGGAGCATAACTTGCTTCCATCCCAATACGGAATTCGCCGCCAGCTTCCTCGTTACTCGTATTGCCCCCGTCATTACTAGATGACGATGGCTCCTTCTTGTCACTAGTACCACATGCAGCTAGCAAAATTGCAGTCACTACGGTCAACATTACTACTAACCATTTTCTTTTCATGTAAAACTCCCCCTTTTTCTGTAAAAAAATAAGACAACTGTACTAAAAAAGCCTAAGCTCTGAACTTAGGTCTTACTTTTCAACAGTTGCCCAAATCCTCACTATAATTCCATCATTCCGAGATAGCACAACCTAGTAAACCTGGAAAAAATCTACTAGGACAGTCCTGCACTTATTCACTGCAGACCCAGCATAAAAGTACGAGCTCCTTTTACACTTCGGCGATAGATCCTTCTTCATTGCGTCTTCGCTTGCTTTTACTCAACAATGAACTAATAAATACCGCGCCTCTACCTCACAATAGAAAAAACGTGAGGTTTGAATATTTAATTGATTATTAAGATACTACTATAAAACTAACTTATTCGTCAAGATAATTTTATTACTTTTCTGACTAATTACAATATTAGGGTTTTTTATCCTTTTTAAAGAAAATCCGCAAATAATTAATACTTAACTTACTTTCTATTAATTCAAAAGAAATTGTTGATCAGTAAAGATAATAGCCTTTGCACTATACGCATCTTTGTGAAACTTTCGCAAACGTTGGGATAACCTATCCATTGATTCGTTTCCTATGCGTCGTTTCGGCTGCTTTATTCGTCACTTTGGCTCTTTTATCCGTCACTTCGGCTCTTCTTCCGTCGCTTCGTTTCCTATCCGTCACTTTGGCTCTTTTATCCGTCGCTTCATCTCCTCTTTCTGTCACTTTGGCTCTTTTATCCGTCGTTTCGCCTCCTCTATCCGTCGCTTCAGCCCTTCTTTCCGTCGCTTCGAGTCCTATCCGTCTCTTTGGCTCTTTTATCCGTCATTTCAGCTTCTCTTTCCGTCACTTCGGCTCTTCTTTCCGTCGCTTCGTTTCCATTGTTCAGATTACTTTAACCTTCACTTCCTCAAATGTTCCATAAAAAGAAAAAACCTTGCGAAAAAATGTTTCGCAAGGTTTTAACAAACTCAGGTATTAAGAATTTAATAATAAATCTTCTGGGTTTTCAAGTAGTTCTTTAACAGTTTTAAGGAAGCCTACAGAATCTTTACCATCGATAATACGGTGGTCATAAGAAAGAGCTAAGTACATCATTGGGCGAATTTCTACTTCACCATTCACTTCAACTGGACGTTTTTTGATAGTATGCATACCAAGGATACCAGCTTGTGTACCATTCATGATAGGTGTAGACATTAATGAACCGAATACACCACCATTTGTAATTGTGAATGAGCCACCTTGAAGATCAGATAAACCTAATTTTTTGTCGCGTGCTTTTTTAGCTAGGTCTGCAATTGAATCTTCAATTTCAGCAAAGTTTTTGCGGTCAGCGTCACGTACAACCGGTACTACTAAACCTTCTTCTGTTGATACAGCTACACCGATATCAAAGAAGTTGTTTAAGTGAATTTCATCACCATTGATTTGTGCGTTCACATATGGGTATTTTTTAAGCGCTGCAACTACAGCTTTTGTGAAGAATGACATGAAACCAAGTTTAGAGCCAGTTGACTCGAAGAATTGGTCTTTTTTACGAGAGCGTAAAGCCATAACGTTTGTCATATCTACTTCGTTGAATGTAGTTAACATTGCTGTAGATTGTTTTACTTCAAGTAAGCGTTTTGCAATTGTTTGGCGACGACGGCTCATTTTTTCAATTGTTACACGTGAATCATCTACAGCTACAACTGCTTTAGGTGCTGCTGCTACTGGTGCTGCTACTGGAGCTGTACCATGAGCTGCTACGTCTTGTACACGTACACGGCCTTGTGGATCTACTGGAGATACAGCAGCAAGGTCAATACCTTTTTCACGAGCAAGTTTACGAGCTGCTGGAGATGCGATTACACGCTCACCAGTAGTTTCTTCTACAACTGGAGCTGCTGCAACTGGAGCAGGTGCCGCTTGTGGTGCTGCTGCTGCTGCAACTGGTGCCGCTGGAGCAGGTGCTGCACCTTCGCCAGCTTCTACTACTGCGATTACTTGACCAACAAGTACAGTATCGCCTTCTTCAGCTAAAATTTGAGTTAAAACTCCCGCTTCTTCAGAAATGATTTCAGCGTTTACTTTGTCTGTTTCAAGTTCAACGATGAATTCACCTTTTTCAACGCGATCGCCCACTTTTTTTACCCATTGTGCGATACTACCTTCTGTAATCGATTCTGCTAATTCAGGGACTTTAATTTCAGCCACTTTCATTTCCTCCTTTAATTAACGTGCATTATGCACATAAAAGGGCTACTGCCTCAGCAAGTAGCCCGGCTCTCAAAAATTTAATATGTGATTATTTAACCTTTACAGGCTCAGAAACTGCTTCTTCTACAAGTGCGGCTTGAGCTGCTTTATGAGAATCTGCATCACCTTCAGAAGTCGAGCTCATTGCAGGACGGCCTACATAACGTAGCTTTTTACCTTCTGAAAGGTCGTGTAATGTTTCTAATGCATAATTCCAAGAACCTTGGTTTTTAGGTTCTTCTTGTACCCAAACGATTTCTTTAACATTAGGATACTTTGCAATAATACCAGCAACTTGCTCTTTTGGGAATGGGTAAAGTTGTTCTACACGAGCAATGTGTAGGTGATCGAAGCCTTCACCATCTTTAATACGGTCTGCAATGTCGATCATTACTTTACCTGAACCTAATACAATGCGTTCTACAGCTTCAGTTTTTGAACCTAGACCTGGTTGTTCCATTACTTCTTGGAATGAGCCATTTGCTAATTGATCAGCATTTGCTGCAGCTAATGGGTGACGAAGTAAGTACTTAGGTGATACAACTACAAGTGGGCGAACGCCTTCTGTACCTAATAATGCTGCTTGACGACGTAATAAGTGGTAGTAGTTACCTGCGTTTGAGCAGTTTGCTACGAACCAGTTATTTTCAGCTGACATTTGTAAGTAACGTTCCATACGGCTTGAAGAGTGTTCTGGACCTTGACCTTCATAACCATGTGGTAAAAGAATAACTAGACCAGATTTTTGACCCCATTTAGCACGTGCACCTGAAATAAAGTTATCAAACATAACTTGTGCCATGTTAGCAAAGTCACCAAATTGAGCTTCCCAAACTGATAATACATGGCCATTTTCTAAATTGTAACCATATTCAAAGCCCACTACCCCAGCTTCTGTAAGTGGAGAGTTGTGTACTGAAAATGATGCATTTGCACCTGAAATATGGTGAAGTGGCGTGAATAAATTACCATTGTTTTTGTCATGTAACACTAAGTGACGTTGAGAGAACGTACCACGTTGTGCATCTTGACCTGTAAAACGTACTGGTGTGCCATCTTGAATAATTGTTGCATAAGCTAAAGTTTCTGCATGACCCCAGTCGATTTTTGCAGAAGCAAATGCATCACGGCGTTTTTCTAAAATTTTGCCAAGTTTTTTCTGTGGTTCAAAGTTTTCTTCAAATACTAAAAGCTCTTCATTAATTTTTCCTAGACGTTCCGCACCAACTGCTGTATCAATTTGTGGGAATTCTACTTTTAATTCTTCTGGCATTTCTAAATGTTTATGTTCATCTTTATCTGCCATTTCTTTTACATGATCATATGCCGCTTGCATTTCTGCATAAATAGCTTTATCTAAAGCTGCTACTTCATCAGCAGAAACTACACCCTCAGCTGCTAATTGAGCGCCGTATAAAGCACGAACTGGCTCATGTTTAGAAACTAATTTATATGTTTCAGGGTTTGTTACAGTTGGATCATCCGTTTCGTTGTGACCATGACGACGGTAACCGATAAGGTCAACGATGATATCTTTACCGAATTTTTGACGGTAGCTAGCTGCGAAACGACCTACTAAAGTTACAGACTCAGGGCTATCTGCATTTACATGCACAACTGGTACTTCATAACCTTTTGCAGGGTCAGAAGAGTAAACAGATGAACGAGAGTCTTGTAGTTCAGTTGTAAATCCAATCATGTTATTAGCAATGATGTGAACTGTACCACCAGTAGTGAACCCTTCAGTTTTTGCAAAGTTTAATACTTCTGTTACGATCCCTTGACCTGGGAACGCAGCGTCACCATGCACAAGAATACCTAAACCTTTAGTGCGGTTATGAATAGCTTGCCCTGGTTTAGAAGTGTCATCTTGTGCTGCACGTGCAGTACCTAAAACAACAGGATTTCCTACTTCTAAGTGAGATGGGTTGTAAGCAAGTTTAACATTCATACCAGATTCACGCATATATGAAGCACCCATGTGATACTTAACATCACCAGTCCAGCCTTTAGTAATTTCAAGGCGACCGTTTTCTGGGATAAATAATTCATTAGAAACATGTGCAAAGTCAGAGAACATCATATCGTATGGTTTATTTAAAATGTGTGTTAACACATTTAAGCGACCACGGTGGGCCATACCAATACGTACATTTTCAACGCTATTTGTTTCAGCTGTTTTCAAAATTTCATCGAATAGGACGATTTGAGTATCTAAACCTTCACCAGAGAAACGCTTTTGACCTACAAAAGTTTTATGAATAAACTTCTCGAAGTTCTCAACACGAGTTAAACGATCTAATAAAGCTTTTTTCTCATTAGAAGCTAATGATTGTTTAAATGAACCTGTTTCAATTTGTGCTTGAATCCAATCACGTTCTTCTGTTGCTATTACGTGATTATATTCAAATGCTACTTTATCTGTATAAACAGATTTTAAGTAATCGATTGCATCTTTACCATTTTTCACGTTTGCTGGCACATCTTTGAAGAAGACAGCTGCAGGAATTTCAGCTAAATCTGCAGCGCTTAAGTTGAACGCGCTTTCTTCAATTTGAGCTGTTTGTAGTTCACGGTTTTTCAAAGGGTAAATATCTGCCGCTAAATGACCGTTTGTACGGATTGCATCTGCTAATTTCACAGCTGCTACCACTTTCTTGTAATCGCCAGCAGGAGCTGCTGCATTACTAGCTACAGCTACTTCACCTTCTACTACTACTGGTGCACCAAATTGTTGGAATAATAATACTAACTCCGGTTCTACTTCTTCAGGAGACTGTAAGAATAAGTCGTATTGCTCCATCACATATCCTAGGTTAGGACCAGAGAAAGCTGACCATGGAGAACTTACAGTTGTAACGTTGTTCGACATGAAAAATGACCTCCAAATTTTGCCTTTCGGCAGTTCCATTAATTAAATTACAATTAATTATATAATATTTCTCCGCTCTTTAAAAGGATGTTTAACACAACATACCCATATTTTAAAGAACGTTTTTTCCATCTCAATCTTACTACTCTTCACAAAAAATACAACTCTTTTTAGCAAATTAAGCAATTTTTTTCTCAAAGAATAGAATAATGAAATAAAGCGTGTATTTTTCTCAATATTTCAGTGGGAATTTCATCAAGAAAACGGTTCCAACATTTTTATCACTCTTGACTTCCACTGAGCTATTGTATTTTTCAAGTAACATTTTTGTAATACTAAGCCCTAAGCCTGTACCACCGATTTGACGATTTCTTGCCTCATCAACTCGATAAAAGCGATCGAAAATAAATGGAATATTTTCCTCTGCTATACCAATTCCATTATCCTCTATCCTAAACAATACTTCCTTCCCAGAAACAGCTAGTGAAATTTGAATTTCAGGAATTATTTCACAATAGCGAATTGCATTTTCTATTATATTACGAACAATTTGGCTAAGTGCATTTTCTGTTATAAATATCCGCCCTATTTCCTCATCTTTCGACAGCGTTATTCGAGCTTCTGGATGAAGGAGCCTTGTCTCCTCAATAACCGCTTCTAGAACAGCTACTGCATCAGCCTCACTATCGATGTCTTTTTCTTCACGACGAGCAAGTTCTAGTAATTCTTCGATCATTTTACGCATTCGTGCAATTTCTGTTAATGAGGTATCAATAGATTCCTCTAAAATTTCTGGATCATCCTTTCCCCATCTTTTCAAAAGGGAGAGATGCCCTTCAATTGCTTGAATAGGTGTTCGTAACTCGTGAGAGGCATCTGCAACAAATTGTTGCTGCTGTGCAAATGAAATTTGCAATTCATTCATCATCGCATTGTACATTTTCAATAAATCACCTATCTCATCATGAGAGGTATAAGTTAATTGAATCGGTTCATTAAATCCTTTATCCATAACGGTTTTCATGGATGAACGTAACGCACGTAGTGGTTTCATTAAATAATTGGCAAGATAATAGCCAATAGATGCTGATAACAATAATGCTCCTAAGCCTGCTATTAGCATTGTCGTCAATAAATAGTGCATCAAAGACTGGAACTTTGATAATGGATGAATCACCTGAATATATCCTTGAAAGAAACCAAGTTGAATCGGTTCATTAATGACAAAGACATCTTTTTTATCAATCGTCATATCAACAATTTCCCCCATTGAGGTTAGAGGTGCAGCCTGAGAGGTATTATTAATACGAAGAATCTGAACGCTATCTGAATTAAACATTCTAATCGTTTGATCACGATCAGCAATAGAATCTATAAGACCTTTATTTTGCTTAATTTCCTGAATGGTAAGATTGGGTCCCTGTGACTCTAAAAAATACACCAAATCATCGCTTGTTCGTTTGATTTTACTTGCCTCGTCATTTGATAGCCATGTATGAAGTGAAATATATACGACAATACAAATAATTGTGTAGCTAAAAAATATAACAGCACTAGATGTTAGCATCCATTTTCTTTGTAATGACTGATTGACTAAATAACCTCTCCATTTTTTCATTCACGCATCACGTACCCAACCCCACGAACGGTTTCGATATAGGCATTCATATCACCCGGTAGTTTTGTTCGCAAATGCCGAATATATACATCTACGACATTTGTCTCTATATCGGTATCATACCCCCAAACAGAGGTTAAAATTAGCTCTCGTGTACAAACTTTATTTTTATTCTCTATTAATAATTTGAGTAAATCATATTCTGTTTTCGTTAAATCAAGCTTATTCCCTTGTACAAAAACTTCATAAGCCGCTACATCCATTTCGATATCACGAAAATGTAATGATCCACCCACTTTTTCATCCGGTGTCACCCGACGTAAAATAGTACGAATTCTAGCTAATAGTTCTTCAATAGCGAATGGTTTTACTATGTAGTCATCTGCACCAGCATCTAAGCCAGCTACGCGATCCATCACAGCATCTCGTGCTGTTAACAATATAATAGGTACCTTTGACTGTGTACGTATTCGACGACAAATTTCAATTCCATTAATACCAGGAAGCATGACATCTAGTAACAGCACATCAAAATTTTCAGATGCAGCTAGCGCAAGTCCTTCACGTCCATCAAAAGCGACTAATACATCATAGCCTTCATGTTTTAATTCTAGCTCCACAAAACGAGCGATATGCTTCTCATCTTCCACCAAAAGTATTTTTTTAGGCATTTCATCACCTTCTATTCCAAATTAATTATAAGGGTTATTCTCCTTAATACTGTTATAGCATACCACCAAACAAAAAGTCTGTACCACAAGCAACTACTTGTAGTACAGACTTTTTCAACTTCATTCAGCAGGTGTCCAAATATCCGCTGAAATAGAGGAACTCAGTCTAAGAACGCCACGTACTGTGGCAACGACTGAGTGACCAACTTCATGCTGTTGCCGCTGACGCTTCGCTTTCGCACAGACAAAACCTTTTGCTGGCGCTGCGTTAGCACTACGCTTTCGCGCAAAAAAACATCTGTTGGCCTATAGCCTCCGGCGGATGTCACGGAATTATACTGAGGCATAATTGATTAAATGTCAGTAATATAGAGATTATTTTTTCCGATTTGCTTCGCTTTATATAATGCTTGATCTGCTAAATCTAGCAATTCATTTAATGTTTGGCCATGATCTGGATAGTAAGCGATACCAATGGAGGCTGTTGGAGCAAAGTGATGTCTTTCGATCGTCCACCCTTTTTTTAGTTCATTACGGATGCGATCAATAATATCCATCATTTGAGTATGTCTTTTCTTATCATCCAGAGTTAACCCTGTTAAGACGACAATAAATTCATCGCCACCCATACGAATCACTAAATCGTGATTACGTACCGCAGTAATTAATACTTGACCAAACTTTCGGATAAAATCATCCCCCGTGTCATGGCCATGCCGATCATTTACATTCTTAAAGTCATCCCCATCGATATAGAGCATAGCTAAACAATCATTATGTTCTTTTGCTTCTGCCAATAATTTCGGGAACTCCTTGTTTAAAAAACGACGATTTGGTAGTTGAGTTAACGTATCGTGATAAGCTAAATATAATAGATCATTCTCTCGTTCCTTACGATGAGTAATCTCACGCGACACCATCATAATTTGTGAAACTTTTTCACGATTCGGATCATGAACAACTGTTACGTTTCCTTCAGTCCAAACAGGCGTACCGTCCTTTGCCTTTAGTAGTAGCTCAAATTGTGTTTCCGTTTGACCCGAAAAATTATTTAGAAACGTTTGCCAAGCCTTCTTGCTTTGCTCATCGACAATGTAATTGTAAAACTGGCCTTGTAATTCTACATTTTCGTAGCCTAAAAAAATCTCATAGGAGGGCGAGGCATAAATAATAATGCCATCTTCGTTTGTAATGACAATCAAATCATTTGTATTTTCTGTAATTAGACGGAATGTGCGTTCAATATTTTTCAATTCCGTTAACATTCTTTTCTTGTCCGTAATATCATAGTTAATGGATAAATATTTTTCTGTCTCGCCAATTTCATTTTTCAATGGAACTATCGTTGTCTCTACCCAAAAATCAGCATGGAATTTTGTACGATAGCATAGCTCCCCTCGCCAAATACTCCCCGATTCAAGTGTTTTCCTAATTAATTGTACTAACTCATCTGTATAGTTACGAGGCTCGATTAATTTAAAAGAAGATTGACCTATTAGCTCTTCTGCTATGAAGCCGGTTGCATTTAAAAACAAATCATTCACTTCTAAAATTTTTGCCTTTCTATCTAAAACAGCAATGGAAGCTGCCGAATTGAGAGCAGCCTTAAAAACCTCTAAACCATGAGATTTCGAGCGTAACTCTGCCTTTTGTTCGGTGAATTGTGTGCAATCCTGCATGATCAGAAAAATAGCAAATGAGTTATCCCCCTGCATAGCTGGGGATAGTGAAACTAAATACACCCGCTCTTTTTTATCCAGTGTATGAAGTTTAATCAGTTTTTCACCAATGTTTTCGCCCGTAGCTGCTCTTTGTAAATAGTTTTGTATGTTTTCTACTTCATCTTTAGGAACAATTGGTAGATCAACGAATAATTGCTGTTTAACCGATTCAGTATCTAATTCAAAGTCTTCTGTGAAGCTGGAATTCACTTCAAAAATAGTCCCTTCAGCTGATAAGATGACCGTCGAAAAGAAGGCATGATCAAACATTGAACGCAGAAATAAAAACTTATCTTCGATGCTACGATCATTGAGAATCTCTTTTGTTATGGCTAAAATATAGTCTTCTTTATTGTATTTAAACGGCCGAACTGATGTCTCATATTTACGAATCTCTGATTTATAATAAGCATAATCCACATAATCAACTTGACTATGCATCGAAATCGCTCGATTGTAATTTTCTTGAATTGTAGTGAAATTGCGACTCGAGGTAAGGGTAGAAAGCATTTTCCCATTCGCCTCATGTGGTAACAAAGCTCTAGCTGCTTGATTTAAGCGAATATATTGATAATCGTCTCCCGCTTTTTTCATTAAAAAGACAAAGTCTTTGCCAATAAATAATTCATTAAATAAGACTTCACTTAAAAGATATTCCATGCTGTCACCCCATAAGTCGTTAATATTAATATAAAATTTTCATATAGTTTTTATTCATACCAAAAAATCAATACTACTATTATAACATAATTTAAAAGAACCACTCTTTTCGAATTGGAAAATTTATATCCTTTTTAGGATATTTTTTGATATTTTACCTCTTTCGAAGAAATAACATAATCCTAAAGAAACATTATTTCGTTTAAAAATTGATATTTTAGACTTAATACTCTTAAAAATTATGTATTAACAATTTATAACAATGTACGTAATGACCGACTTTTCAGAATTCACTGACGCAGAAACTTATTTTTTGTTTTAGCGAGGAAAATGATTGCATAAAGCAGTGTGATTGTTATATTATATTAAAAAAACTAGCCTTTTTTCGGTATGGTCGAAAAATCAGTAAGACTGCGGGAGATTATGGATATCATAGTTTTAACGTCTAGTTCTTTGGGTTTTAATTCCAGTACGAATTTTAGTTTTCTTCTTTATGTTTTAAAGGAATTGTTTTAACTACCCTAGTAAAGGAGGCGTTTCGTATGCTTAAACATCGAGACCTACATGAATGTACAGAGCTTTATGAGCTATTATCACACCCTTCTGTCTTCCCTTTTGTCCGTCAAAAAGCCACATCCGCTGATGAATATTGGTTTATGACAAAACAACTGATTGAAGAAGAAGCGAAGGGACTCGCTATTTCAAGGACAATTACTGATGATTGGGGTCAACCAATCGGCACCATTAGCATTCATGATGTTGAGGATGGTGCAGGCTTTTTAGGAACGTGGATTGGACTCCCTTATCAAGGGTTAGGTTATAACCAAAAAGCTAAAATGCTTTTTTTGAATGAACTATTTTATGATTATAATTTCCATACGGTATTTCTCCGTATTCGTGTTGAAAATATAAAATCGCAGCGTGCAGCCTTAAAGCTACCCTATGTTATGAGCGCAAATGAAAGTCACCCAACATTATTAGCACAGGTTAACAGAGGCGAGGCACAATTTGATTTGTATAAAATTCCAAAAGATTTGTTCTATCTTACAACTGCCAATCAAATGGCAGAAGGCGAAGAACAAGCGATGTAAATTCCATAAAAAAAAGCTATGTGCGCTGTCTTCATGACAGACACATAGCTTTTTTGAGCTTTGCTACATAGTATTGCTGTAATTGTGATTTAGTAAAAGGTAGTGATTCCGAATAAAAAGCCTACTTTTTATATTGTAAAATCAATTTCGCCATTTCTTCTGGCGTTTTCGGTTTTTGCGTTTTTTCCATCGTTGCAACCATTTCTGTTTTGCGCTCTGTTAACACATGAACCGATTTTCTAAAGGATTCCTTTGTTAACTCTTCCTCTTGTAACACTTCTGCGTAGCCTTGTCTTTTAAATAAGTTAGCATTTAATATTTGGTCACCACGACTTTTTTGTGCAGATAACGGCACTAATAACATCGGCTTATGAAGTGCTAAAAATTCAAAAATCGAATTGGAGCCAGCACGTGAGACGATAAAGTCTGCCGCGTGTAACAAATCCGGTAATTCTGTTGTCACATATTCAAACTGTTTGTACCCAGACATAGATTCAAATGATTTGTCGTAATTCCCCTTACCGCACAAATGAATGATCTGAAACTGTTTTACAAGCTCTGGTAAATTTTGACGAAGTGCATCATTCAAGACAACGGATCCTAGACTTCCTCCCATCACAAGAAGAACCGGTTTTAATGTGGTAAAGCCACAAAGAGATAACCCTTTCGCTCGATCTCCCGTAAATAACTCTTGGCGAATAATGGAGCCTGTGCACGTTGCCTTTTCTTTCGGTAGGTGCTGTAATGTTTCCTCAAAAATCGTAAAGATGTGTGATGCAAATGGTAGCGCAATTTTATTGGCCAAGCCAGGTGTCACATCTGATTCATGAATGACTACTGGAACACCAGCAAGTTTCGCAGCCATCACAACAGGTACAGAAACAAAGCCACCCTTTGAAAAAATGACTTGGGGCTTTACTTTTTTAATAATACGAAAAGCCTGCATCATTCCAGCAAGCACTTTAAATGGGTCTGTAAAATTTTTCATTGAGAAATAACGGCGCAATTTCCCGCTTGAAATACCGTAAAACGGAACACTAGGAAATGCCTCACCTATTAATTCTTTTTCAATGCCTTGGTCTGAGCCAATATAATGGACATCATAACCTAGTTCTTGTAAAGACGGGAGTATCGCTTGATTGAGCGATACATGACCAGCTGTCCCTCCACCGGTTAAAATGATTGTTTGTTGTTTCACATAAATTCTCCTATTCCATCAATTATGCCCCGGCATAATTGCGTCCGGAACCGGCTTTGTGTTTACACAAAGAACTCCTTTCCGATTCCGTGACATCCGCCGGAGGCTTTAACTTATTTCAGCGGATGCTTGGATACGCACTAAAAAGTAACTTAAACTCGTATTCATCTCGTCACCTATATAGGTGGTGACTTTCGCTGAAAGAAGTTAAAAGCCATTGTAGCCATCACTACTTTTGTATACAGTCTTTTATTTTACTATATGCGAACAAAAAGATACAGATGAAGCTTTTAACTTCTTTCAGCAAGTGTTTTATGTAGCGAAAGCGAAGCGTCAGCTACAGATGTCTTTTGTACCGAAAGCGTAGCGACAGGTACAGGTGTCCAATCATCTGCTGAAATAGAGGAACATCGTCCGACCTAATTATGTCGAGGCATATTTGATTTTTCAACTTTCCTCTAATTCGTATGCTATACTAATTAATTATGTTAAAGAAGGAAGATTATACACTATGAATCAAACAACTACGTTAAAAGAAAAATATGCATTAATCTTAAAAATTATCGTACCTATTTTAGTGTCGCAAGTAGCTATTTATCTTATTTCTTTCTTCGATATTTTAATGTCGAGTCGGTACGGTACCGCTGACCTAGCTGGAGTGTCAATCGGCTCCTCTATATGGATGCCTATTTACATAGGGTTATCCGGAATTCTCCTTGCGATCACACCTATTGTCTCACAACTTGTTGGAGCTAAAAAAGAGATGGCAGCAAAGAAAGCTGTTCAGCAAGGCATCTATGTAGCCATCGTTCTAGCAGTACTTATTTTTATTGCGTTATTAGTCGGTATGGATTGGATTCTTGGCAATATGGATTTAGAAGCGTCTGTACATACTATTGCTAAATCCTATGTTCATGCGATGTGCGCCGGACTTATACCACTCTTTTTATTTTTTGTCATGCGCTGTTTTATCGATGCGCTTGGGCAAACTCGCGTTACAATGATTATTACATTACTTACAACACCTATTAATATTGTGTTGAATTATATTTTTATTTTTGGCAAGTTTGGTGCACCTGAGCTTGGCGGAATCGGTGCTGGTGTTGCTACAGCGATTACATACTGGCTTGTTTTCTTGATCACCGTTTGGATTATTGCTAAACGTGTGCCCTTTGAACGCTTCCGCCTATTCCACGACTGGCCAACATTTGAATGGCTTCGTTGGAAGGAAATTTTAATCATTGGCGTGCCAATCGGAATATCCTTATTTGCAGAAACAAGTATTTTTTCTGCTGTCACGATGATGATGAGTAGCTTTAGTACAGAAATTATTGCAGCTCATCAAATAGCTTTAAATTTCACTAGCTTGTTATATATGGTACCGCTTAGTATTTCGATGGGCGTAACGATATTAGTAGGTTTTGAAATAGGTGCTGGCCGTATGCACGATGCTAGACTTTATAGCTATTTGTGTGTCGGGACCGCGATTTTATTTAGCTTTATTTCAGCTTGTATCCTTTTTATCCTTCGTGAGCCCGTTGCAAATATGTATACAACTGATGGAAAAGTGCTAGAATACGCCGTTCATTTTTTAATATTCGCAGCCATTTTCCAGCTATCTGACGCTATCCAAGCGCCTGTACAAGGAGCTTTAAGAGGGTACAAGGATGTTACAGTGACCTTTATTATGGCCATCATTTCTTATTGGGTGATCGGCTTGCCTGTAGGATATGTACTGGCAACTCATACAGACTTCGGACCATTTGGCTACTGGATTGGACTAGTCGCAGGTCTGACAACAGGAGCGATTACTTTATTAATACGTTTATTACTCGTTCAAAAAAAATCTACAAATATCGCTAAAACAACAATAGCAAACTAGATTTCTAGTTTGCTTTTTTTATTATAGAAGTAAAAAACTTATGAGAGCCATCCATATTCCCTATTCTATGTATTATAAAATCCTCTTTCTCCTAACTTTCAATCCATTGCACTACGCTTTCGCACAGAAAACACTTGTTGCTGCCGCTACGTTAACACTACGCTTTCGCACAGAAAACACTTGTTGCCCCAGCTCCCCCAGGAAAGCGCCCAATCGGAACGGAAATCACCCCACGTTATGGAGATGGCTGAAATTTCCAATAAATTTTGTTCCATCACTGAAAATTATGGATGACATTTTGTTAAAACGTATGTTATGCGATTAAGTTGATTGGAGTGGAGGCTAGGCGACTCCTTGGGGATTAGCGATAGAGGAACGAAGGCTAAAACCATCACATCCTGTGATAACGCCTTCGTGACCAACATCGTGTTGGCCCGAGACCCTGCAGCGCAAGCGAAGCGGCTCATCGGACGCCCCCAGGAAAGCGCCTAGCCGGAACGGAAATCAACCACTAGTTTTGCAAAGAGCCAACCTTTATCTATTATGGCACCTTAATTTCGCAGAAAAAAATAGTTTTTCACACCATAAATTTTAAAATATAAACATTTTTAGTTTGAATTTTTGCATTTAAAAAGATGTCCACTGAGCCTTTTACGACTTAGTGGACACCCTATTATTCAATGTAGCTATTCAATTTATTACAATTATTTTTGGATAAATTGTTGAGTCCAGTAGTTACCTGATTTCACATAGCCAACACCAATATGCGTAAATTTCTCATTTAAAATATTCGCACGGTGACCTGGTGAATTCATCCAACCTTGTACTACTTCTTGAGGTGTACGTTGACCTTGTGCAATATTTTCACCCGCACTCTTATACGTAATACCTAAAGCTTTCATACGATCAAATGGTGAACCGAATGTTGGGCTAGTATGTGAAAAATAGTTTTTAGATTGCATATCTTGTGATTTTTCACGTGCAGCTGCCATCAATTTATCATCTGTTTTAAATGGTGCTAAACCAGCTTTTGTACGTTCAGCATTCGTTAATTTTACAACTTCTTGTTCGAAAGCATTCACATCTGAAGTAGTTGTTGATGGTGTAGATTGAGCTGGTTTAGTAGCTGTATTATCATTTTGAGTTGTTTGTGTATTGTTATTTGTTGTTGCTTGTGTATTATTTGATGTTTGATTATTTTCTGGTACTTGTACTTCTTTTGATGGTGCTTGTGTTTGTGGTAGATTTACATGCCATTTATGATTTGACCACTGGTTTGACCATTTATAAGAATAAACTTTATTACAGTCTGTAGTTGTGTTCCCCTCTGTAGTATTTTCTGCAGCGGAAGCCATTTGAATTGGAGCTGCTAATAAAAATGTTGCACAAATTGCAGTTAGTGTTTTTTTCATTTTTGCAATTCCTCCTTCTCTGCAAACAATCGTAAAGTACGATTTTAATAAATTTCTTACCAGCATCTTCTAGCAACACCATCCAAGAAATAGATTCGCGTTAAATGGAGGGTCATTGGCATTGATTATTAGCAGGTTTCACCAACCTATGAAATACTTACGTTTTAAAGAGGGTTGACATCTCTTAAAAGCTATTAAATATTTTCAAGATTCAAATAGATTTTCGCGCGCACTCACACAAAAAAACTGCCAAAATTTCTACTTTGAGAAAGACGATACGAACAAATCTTTCGTCTGACAAGTAGAATTTAGCAGCTTTAGGATTTTCCTATTTTAACTAGCCTAAGCGTTTACTCAATACCAATGACGTTTAATCTACTTACATCTTCACCAATGATCACGAGTTTTGCGGGCATTTTTACGTACTCTGGAAGCCATTGGACCATGCCATATGCATATTGAAACAGCATAGGATTTTTTACACCTTCAATTGGCACGTAACCTTTCATTCGATACACAGTTTCAGGCAATGTACGTACCCAATCCTCAAATTGCTCTTGTGTAAAGCTAACGTCTTTAAATTCAACTAATCGCGAGCCCAGATGCATCGATGCTATCGGCGCTTTCACAATATCTTGTTTATCCACCTGTACAGTTGCCTTTAAATCTTCTAATAATCGTAACGGCACACGCCCATTTGTAGTTTGCAAAATAAAGGCATGAGGATTAAAGCCTTGTAGCTCATAAACAACCTGTGCCTGCTCTGCTTCTGTTAGCAAATCCGTTTTATTGGCCAGTAATAAATGTGCGTGACGTATTTGTTCCATAAATAAAGAGCGCACTTGCGGAGTTAATGTTTCTCGGTTCAGCCACAGCTTTGAATCGGCAACCGTGACTATTCCTTTAACATTTAACTTTTCTGCAAATAACGGTGAGTAAACAGCGTCTAATGCTTCTACAGGATGTGCAGCACCTGTTGTTTCAATAATGAGGACATCAAAGTCACTATCTAATAGAAGAGATTGAATTTGCGCCTCTGTTTTTTCGGCGCCGGAGCAGCAAATACAGCCCTCTAGCATTTCCTTTAACGGAATATCCTTTTCCACAGCCTGTGAGTCAAATGGTAGTTTTCCAAGCTCATTCATAATGACAGCGGGCTTTAAATTTTTTTCCTTTAGTTGTCGAATAACATCCGTTAGCATGGATGTTTTTCCACTACCTAAAAAACCACTAAATAAATATACGTCCTTCACCATTTTTACCTCCTATAAAAAAAGCTGTCGCAAGAGGCCATTAGAGACGCCTACTGCGACAGCTACTTTGTTAGTTTGTAGTTTACTCAGTTTTTGCTGGTGTATCAATTAGCAGTTCTTTTGCTTTTAACAATTGAGGATCATCTGCTTTTATTTTAGCACGTAATGCATCCATTAAAGCATACGTTGTATCGCCAGTTAAAACACCAGTTTCTTCAAAACCATTTGCAGCTTGCAGTTTTTTCACTGCACGTTCTGTATTTTGTTCAAAAATACCGTCTGCATTTCCAGGCTCATATCCTAGAACTTCTAGCATCTCTTGTGCCGCTTTTACAGAATTAGATTGCACGCCCATTTTCATTTCCATAGCTGGATCTAAGTACGGTAATGATGCATAAGGTGGGTATGACACTTTAACATCTGGAGCAATGCCTTTTTCGTTAATCCAGTTACCATTTGGTGTTAACCATTTACCTGTTGTGTATTTAAGGTTAGAGCCATCTTTTAATGGTGCGACACTTTGCACTGTGCCTTTACCAAACGATGTTTCTCCAACAATTTTAGCACCAACAGATTCTTTTAATGCACCAGCTAATATTTCAGAAGCAGAAGCACTGCCGCTATCGACAAGTACTGTCACCGGAACATTATATTTTTTACCAGCAACAGCTGTTGTAATTTTTGGCTCCTCGTCTTTTTCTTGCACTTGTACAATCGCTTTACCTTCTGGAACGAATAAATTTGAAATCTCTACTGCCGCATCTAGGTAGCCGCCAGGATTTTGACGTAAGTCTAAAACGATGCCTTTAGCTTTACCTTCATAATCTGCAATAATCTTCTCAAATTCTTTTGCTGTATTTTCACTAAATGACGTTATTTGAATATGGGCAATATCCCCTTCAAGCATTTCACCGTAAACCGTTTCAACCGGGATTTCGTCACGGACAATCGTCATATTAATAGGCTCAGCATTAGTTCCTCGTTTCACGGTTAATTTTACAGGCGTTCCTTTTTCACCACGAATACGCGCTACCGCTTCAGATGCACTTAACCCATGAATGCTTTTTCCATCAACAGTTAAGATAATATCTTGCGGTAATAGCCCAGCCTTTTCAGCAGGTGAATTTTTAATAGGTGACACAACTGTAATAGCGCCGTTACGCTCTTGAATTTCCGCACCAATTCCTTGGAAACTAGAAGACAATCCAGACTGGAATTGTTCTGCTTCGTCCTTCGCCATAAAATCAGAATACGGATCATCTAATGCGTCGAACATGCCGTTAATAGCGCCGTCGACCACTTTTACATCGTCGATATCTTTGTAATACTTGTTTTTAAGTAAATCATAGGCTTCGTATAATTTTGTAAATTCTGCACGCCCACTCGGTACTTTCACTTCAACTACTTTCTTTTCACCGAATGTTAACGCAAATATCGTTAAGCCTGCAGTAATAAGGATTGTAAAGAACATCAGCATGATAAATTTAAACGGTTTCATTTGTACAAATCGTACTGCTGGTTTTATTTCAGCGGGGGGTATTTGTTCTGGCTGCTGTTCTACACTATCTTTTTTCTGTTCATCCATCTTGATTGTCACCACTCTCATATACACTAACTTGTTGTCACACTATTACCATCTTAACAGGTTATAGGGAAGACGAAAAGAAAAAGACTGTCAAAATTTCATGACAAATCTTGTCCTACAACAATCTTCATAAAATCCAGCATGTCTAATCACTATTTTATAAGCTCTTTTTTTATGTATGTGATATTACTGTAGACTTTATAAAAAAGGTGCCTCAGAAGTACTCTTAAAGACACCTCAGTTATCTGCTAAGTTATAGGTATATAATGGTACTGCTTTTTTATTTTACTCGTTTCCTCGAAGCAGTCAACTAAAATCCTCATAGAATATTAGAAATTACCTGTACTCTTATGCATTTATAATATCATTTGCGCTGTTGTTATTGCGTAAGTTCTCTTAATTTTTTTATCACTGAATGTATTGTTAGCCTATGAAAAGTAAGAAGCTGTCCCTTATAAATGACAGAAAAAATACCGTACGGGGTTGGCGCCAGTTCCATCAACGCTTCTCTATCTTTGAGATCAATAAGTTCCACTGGTATATTCAATGTATTGGCACCGGCTATAATATTTTCTGTTGCAATTTCGACATATGGACATTGGAATGAACGTAAAATCGTCAGGTTGTTAAAATTTTTTAATCGATCCTCCCAATCATTCGGAAAATATGGTTGTTCGGCTCCGCTGCTCAAAGGGTAGACAAGTAATTCAAAATCATATGGTGCCGTATCAATAAGTTGAAAATCGTTTTTCAAAAATATTTCTTTACTTGGCGCCCAAGACGTTGTTGAATTCGTAATAACAACAACACCTTTTTTTGCAAGTTTTTTTGCATCTTCTAAACATTTATTAATTAATAGAGTACCGTATCCTTTTCCAACTTCATTTACCCATAAACAATGAATGACTAAATAACCATCAGCATGAACCACTCTTGAGGAATTTTCTGCTTCTGTATATTCAATAAACCCGACTTGTTTTTTATTGTCGATTACTTGCACATATTTCAAGCCTTCTTCAAATCTATTATTCAGCCAATTATTCTTATTTAAATATCCATTTGATTTCTTCTTGCTTCTAAGACAGTAGCTCCCAATTCCCTCTAAAAGTTCATCATTAAATTCTATTAATTCAACATTACCCAACGCCAATCCCCCCTATTGATTACGGTGTCATTTCACCTTTTTTTGATCCTGAGCATAGCTAGTTCCCAAAGAGTCGCCCAGCCTCCACTCAACTTATATCATGGCACATGTTTTAAGCAAATGTAATCTTTCTTTTTGTATCGAACCCTTTTTTGAGTAATGTTTAAATCCCTTTGAAAAAAGTACTAAAACTAAAACAAACAGCTCCAAATGATTAGAAAATAAAAAAATCAGGCTATTTATATATTAGCCTGATCTTCACATGGAAAATAATTGATTATTTTTTAACAAATTGATTATTTAATTTCTGAGTTACAGCACATAAAAAGAATGATAAAGTGACACATTTTAGTTGAAGTTTAAACAGTACGGATACTTATTTGATTTTGCCTTTTTTACGCTGCACGTCGAGTAATTCAGAAACTGTGACAAATCGATATCCTTGCTTTTCAAGTTCATCTAATATTTTTCCCATTGCTTTCACAGTTTGATGACGATTTCCGCCTCCATCATGAAAAAGAACGATATTACCTTCTTTAACACCTTTTAATACAGTATTCACAATTCTATTTGTCCCTGGACTTTTCCAGTCTAAAGTATCTAGATGCCATGACCACATAACAACTTTATATCCTTCTTTAGCAATCGCTTCAATCATTGCATCTGAATACTGCCCTTCAACAGGACGGAATAAAGTAGGAGTAACTCCTGTGATGTTATGAATGGTTTCATTCGTTTTCTTTATCTCCTTAAGTAAGTTCGGGACATTCGTTCTTAAGGGGTGGGTAAATGTATGGTTGGCTAGTTCATGACCTTCCTTATACATTCTTGCTACAACCTCAGGATTTTTTTCTGCATTTTGACCGACAATAAAAAAAGTTGCTTTTGCATTGTATTTGGCTAACACATCTAA
The DNA here is from genome assembly GCF_042267565.1 of Lysinibacillus sp. NPDC056232. Taxonomy (NCBI): domain Bacteria; kingdom Bacillati; phylum Bacillota; class Bacilli; order Caryophanales; family Bacillaceae; genus Lysinibacillus; species Lysinibacillus sp. NPDC056232. The sequence continues at coordinate 62,641 of NZ_JBHJTF010000016.1, forward strand.
AATCTGAGATGTGTACTTTCGATGCGGCCCATCATCAAAGGTAAGGGCAATAATTTTTTCATCTGTATTAATTTCCCAAACAATTTGTCCTGCTTCTTCATAATACTTTCTCCCTTTATGTTCATATTTTTCTGCGCCGACTTTTACATAAAAAAAGGAGACAGTTAATAGGCAAATAGGTAATAACAACAAGAATTTTTTCAACTCTTCACTTCCTCAAATAAATATTTAGTCTTATTATTTGAGAAATGCTAAAAAAAATGCTCTTTTTTAATTTTTTGTTGCCGGGTATTCTCTGAAGCGAAAACAGATTGAAGTTAGAGGTTGTCCTTCCAGGGATTGTTAGATAAAATTTGTCGCCAATTGATTAGCGACTCATGTTACTTACTATTCAAAAATTGTTCATTCTTTATTAAAATCTGTTTTTTCAAATGATGTTCCATATGTTCCAGATAGTCTTGGATAAGCCACTGTAGGGTCTTGAGTTCATTACTTCCGATATCACATTGAAGGGTTAGCTTTTCATTGGGGATATTTTTAATAACATTTAGGATTTTTTTATTTAAGCTCACCCATAAATTCAATATTTCATCAATTGGTAACTCTTGATACCCTTGGATTTTTACCCACCGAACTTGATCATACGGAGTTAGTACAAAGGGTTCCTTCTCGTATTGTATTTTAACGAACCTTTCTAGATTATTAATGGCAGAGTCGCATAAATGGCCTAATACCTCTTTTTTCGACCACTTTTGAGGCACTGAACGTTGTGAAATCTCTGATTCAGACATTTGATGAAACTCTTCTGGCACCTTATTTATCCATAAATTTAATTGATCAATAATATTTTGCATAGTTCCCACCCCTACTTATAAAAACTTAAGTAATAGTCAATTAATTTAATGACTTCGTATATTTTTTTATATTCTTTTTCTATTTTATAGGAAATAAACAATACAGCTACATTAAAACTTAAAACTGCGAGAGCAACTATTTGGACAAATGAGATTCCAATCATCAGCTTTGTATTAATAGCAGAGGCGATGATTGTAATCAACGATAATAGCACACCACATAATGTAATAAACATCGGCTTTGATCTAATAATTTCATTTGCTTGTAATTTCAAAACATCTAGTAAATATCGAATTTCTTTCAATTCATATTGTTGATCAAAAATCACGAAATATGACATATAAACATCGTTTGCTATATTTTCATTTAGTATATTTTTGTGAATTTTCGTCACTAATCGATCACAAAAATCTTTATCTAATGCTTTTTCAGGTATGAATAGTTCCTCTTTATTTTCAAAAACATTTGTGCCGGGATGCTTCAACCCCCTCATCCTCTCATACTGGTTTGCCAGATTTAATGACCTTATTTAGAATAGAAAACTTGTTTATAGATCAATTATGACCTCGGCATAATTGCGTCCGGACTCGGCTTTGCACAAAAAATTCCTTTCCGATTCCGAGACATCCTCCGGAGGCTTTGGGCCAACGTGATGTTGGTCACTCAGTCGTTGCCACAGGACGTGGCGTTCTTAGACTGAGCTCCTCTATTTCAGCGGGTGTTTAGACACCTGCTAAAAGAAGTTAAACATAGTCACCCAAATCTTTCAGCTACTTAAATTATATGAAGGGACGGAAAGGTTGTATGTTATTTTCGACAAAATTTTATTGTAAGTTTAGTATCTACGAAAAACATTCTAGAAAATCAAAAGAATTACGCATAAAAAACCACTTTTTTTACAGCGAAGTGGTCTCCATTATGCTCAAGCTGAAATACGAGCTATTCGAACATTACCTTGCTTGATCATCATAGTAGGCTTCATTAGCTGCCTTTTTATTCGTACCTTTGAGATAAGCAAAAATTATATCTGGACGTTTCAGTAACAACCAGTCTCCATAATGGTCAAAACGTCTACACGAAGTAATCATTCCATTTTTAATCGTTCCGTATTTTTTACCGTTCTTCTTGCCCCATTTTTTTAATCGCTTAGCAAAATCAGCATCTTCTGCCATTAGCATATATTCGTTAAAACCTTTTATTGCCTGAAAGTCTTTTTTATAGCACCAAAAGATCCCCACAGAGATAAAACCGTACTTGAACAATAAAGGAACAATTAGTAGCATGCTAGAAACTACTATACCTAAAGACATTCTTTCAAAATTGCCGTTCACGCCTCCTCCGATGTATTGATTTGATGCTAGGTGCTTTTCAACTTCTGATAGCAAGTGTTCTGTCATTCGAGTATCAGCATCAATTGTAATCAGAATTTCGCCTTTTGCTAACGCAGCTCCAGCATTTCGAATTTTAGATAAATTTTTATCGTTATTTTCCAATGTCACGCAATTGTAGGATTGTGCAATTTCTTTCGTTTTATCCGTACAACGATTGAGCACAACGATAACTTCTACTTGATCTTTATAAGGTTGTGCAGACTTTGCAATTGACTCTAAACACCCACCAATATATTTTTCTTCATTATGAGCAGGTATGATAACAGAAAATTTCACATCTTCATCAGGAACATCTTTAATAAATGGTGTGTTTTCCGACATATAAAATCTCCCCTTCATAAAGTTCTCATACTGTAACTAAATGAATCAAAACACATGTACATTTCGAAAATTGAGCAAAAAAAGAGCTGATTATGTGATGATCAACTCTTTTGTCTTATTTTATTTAGGATTATCTTTATTAGAACTTCTGATATTTGATCTACCTGAGATGAAAACTGCTGTTGAGAAAATAAATATACTTGTACATAGCCACATTGTTATGCCATTCCATTCACCATTTAATAATGTAATGTTTGTAAGAATGGTTAGTTGCATGATACAAGTGCTATATAAAGAATTAAGGAATAGTTCATATAAACACCTCCACTCAAAACAATCCATTAATTATGTATATTCAACAAATATTCCAAGATACCTTTAAATACAGAACAAAAGTACTGCAATGGTATATTGCAGTACTCTAAAATCGAATGGGCTTAGCTTCCGAATGCAAAAATAAGCTCCGTCTCACATGCTATTTCTCCGTCAACTGTTGCGACTCCCCGCCCTTTACCAATGGCACCTTTTAGACGTGTAATTTCCACTTCTAGACGCAGTTGATCACCAGGTTTCACTTGTTTTTTAAAGCGACAATTATCAATACCTGCCAGTAATCCAAGTCTTCCTTGATTCCCTTCTTTTGTAAGCATAATAATGGCACTTACTTGGGCTAATGCTTCAACAATTAATACACCCGGCATTACTGGATAATTAGGAAAATGTCCATTAAAAAACTCTTCATTTATCGTTACATTTTTAATGGCTACTGCTCTCTTCCCCTCTTCTAATTCTAATACTCTATCCACTAATAGAAACGGATAACGATGTCTTAAAACTTCTTGTATTTGTTGAATATCTAGCATCAAAAAAACCTCCAATATTTTTATCACCTAATTCTAACATTAAATATTAGTAGTTGGTACTATTATTGTGTTTGAAAAATAAAAGTCACATCCCTTTAGATGTGACTTTTAAACATAAATCTTCAGTAATTAAGCAATGAGAGCAAAGTAATATGAATGGCAAAAGATATATCCCATCTTTTTATATTCACCACAACTCTTTGACTATATTTCAATAGCAAATATCACCAAAATATTTTCTGATTTTTATAAATAATTGTTTTCGCTTTTTTTCAGTATTTCATTATCGACAGGTATATAGAAGATAGCATATAATATTTTTTGCATTCATTAAGTCAATTTTATTATTGTCTTACTTGAATGTTTAGTTTATTAGAATAGGATGGGTAAACATGTTATCTTTTATTGCAATAGTTTTTCTTTTATTTTTAATTCCAGGTCCCGCTGTGATCATTACCATTACGCAAACGCTCAAGGGTGGTAAAAAGAACGGTATTTTCACGGCACTAGGAATTGGACTAGGTGATTTAGTCCATACGTCAGCAGCTGTCTTAGGGTTATCCGCAATTTTAATGAAATCTGCCACTGCGTTTGAAGTAGTGAAATATATTGGTGTTGCCTATCTTGTTTATTTAGGTATTCAAATGCTACTAACAAAGCCACAAAAAATTGAAAAACCTACTGTTGAACAAAGTCCAGCAAGTACTTCGTTCCGACAAGGGTTTTTAGCGGAAATTTTAAATCCAAAAACAGCATTATTTTTCTTAGCGTTTTTACCACAGTTTGTTCAACATAATGGCCAATCCATCACTGTACAATTATTAATTTTAGGCATTACTTTTGTTGTGATGAGCACTTTGTATACTATTTTGTTAGCGATTATTACAAGCTTTATTGGTGAAAAAATCTTTACGAAAACAACAAACAATGGTTCGCGTTGGCTTGAAAAGGCTGTTGGTTTCGTTTATATAGGGTTAGGCGTTAAATTAGCGCTTCAAACTCAAAGTAAATAAATAGTTTCTTAGGGAGAACACGATTAAAAACGTGCTCTCCCTTTTTCAAAATCAAAATAATCATTCGCAACTTCTATTCCTTCATCTTTTAACATATCTTCAGCTAGCCACAGTATACACCCATTTTTTCGATAATTATGTTTCAAGAACAAGTCCCATCTCAACTCTTACTTCCCTTTTTTCAATATCTTTATTGGAGTAACTTATTAGGTCACATCCAATAAGATGAAATCCATGCTTTCGGTAAAATTGTATAGCAGGAAAATTAGAAGTTTGTGTTTCTAATACAATCGCCCTCACTCCTATTTCTGCTGCTCGCTTTTTGACCAAAGCCATGAGTTTACTACCAATCCCTTTATGTTGACGAGATTGATCAATATGAATATCATTAATTCTTAACACATTATGCCACTTCTCATGACTGAAGCTAACAATCCCTGCTTCTTCTCCATTAAACTCAGCAATATAGCATTCAATATCCTCTCTATGATCTTCAAAAATTTCTCCTTCCAAATATATGGAGTGTCGAGATGTTTTAATGTAAAATTGCTAATTCAGTAAAGAATCAGATGTATTTATTAACCATTTTTATACATTTAAATTAATTCGGAGTTCCGCTACGGCTACTCGCTTTCCCGCGGGAAGCTTTGCTCTGCGACGAAAGTAAAGCGACAGAAGCCCTACGCTACAATCAGTTACAATGAGAATATATTAGCAAAATATCAACAAAAATTCTTTTATCGCTCAATAATAAACCTATTTTTTCCTAATCAACACTCCTTGTAAAGAATAATATAATATTTTCTTATTGCCTCTATCCAGTTTTTTATGTACAAGCTTATAGACCATTGGCAAAGCAAAAGTCTATAGGCTTGATGTTGCTTATTCTATTTACTGTTTTGGTGTATTTGCGGTAAGTGGATTACTGTTTGCAACTAATTGTACTGGTGTCGTGCCTTGCTGAGAGGACGGTGTCATTTGTTGTGCATTGTTTGAATTTATCATCCCAAAACGTTTCAGCACACTAAAAATTGCAGCTCCGCCAATAATTCCCCATGCTAAAAATCTCACTGAAGAACGCCTCCTTTCTCATACTGACTATTTTTAAAAACAGCTTTAGTATTGGAAATCCTATGCGGTTTATACTGTGTTAACTATATGAGTTTTTTATCCAATCCACTGATTATTTCCAAAGATCTCAGAATATAGTAGAATAAAAATAAAATAAAATCCAAATGGAGGTAGAACATGAATATAAAAATTGCAACAATAAATGAGATCCCACAAATAGAAATATTATATGCAGAACTGTTTTTAGAGATGTCAAAACTACAACCAAATTACATAGCGCCTGCAAAACAGGATGTGGAGTTTCTTAAAAACACAATTTTGGAAGAAAAATCAGATATTATAGTTGCTGAAATAGATAACAGTATTGCAGGCTTTTTACTAATTCAAGAATTAGCTACTCCTCCGTATTCTTGTATCGTCCAGCATAGTTATGCATATGTAATGGATGTAATTGTTGGAGGACAATACCAAAGCAAGGGCATTGGTTCACTTTTACTACAAGAGGCAAAAGAATGGGCAGCAGAACGTAAACTAGATTATTTGGAGTTAAGCGTCTTAGCAGAAAATAATGGCGCTTTTACCTTGTATAAAAGACTTGGATATAAAGAAACGAGCCGTACTATGCGCTTAGAAATTAATAACTAAAATAAACAAGTAAAACAGATGACTAATAATGGCTATCTGTTTTTACACGAAAATCACATTCTCAGTTTAATCAATTATGCCTGCACGATGCAGATCAGTTAGCCGTTTTCGCATGGATGCGATGATTTTAGGCTAACATCCCCTAAGAACTCCTTTCAAATTCCGTGACATCCGTGTGTTGTTGTTGTTGACGCTTCGCTTTCGCACAGATAAAACCGTGTTGCTGACGCTTCGCTTTCGCACAGATAAATTGCCACAGGACGTGGCGTTCTTAGACTAAGTTCCTCTATTTCAGCGGGTGTTTGGAAACCCGCTGAAAAGTAGTTTAAATCTGCATTCATCTCACCACATATAGCGGAGGGAGACTTCTGTAACTGACGTTTCACTTTCGCTACGAAAACATTTGTAGCTGACGTTTCACTTTCGCTACGAAAACATTTGCTGAAAGAAGTTAAAATGTGTATTCTTCTCCATCTTCCGGCACGAATACATGTGCAGCAATTCCTCTTTCATTGATAAAGTTTCTTAATTCCTCTCTTGATAATGTCCAATGATTGATAGCTTCCATATGACTCACGATAATTTTTGCGTTTCGAGCGGCTTTGGATAATTCAAAAATATCATCTTTCCCCATTATGAGAGAGCCTCCCTCTAAAAATTGATTGTCTCCCCCATTAACGATCATAATTTCTGGTTGATTTTTTTCGAGCACTTCTCGAACTCCTTCATACCAAACAGTATCTCCAGCGATATATAATTTTTTTCGCTTGGATGTTTCAAGACAACACCACATGCTTGGCCATTTAATTTTAAAATTTCTCCCCTGCCATGCTCCCCTTTTGTTTTGATTAGTTGAATACCTTCAAAAAAAGTATCTTCTTGTAAAACTTCGACATTGAAAAAGCCAACTTTTTTTACTTCATTAGCATCCTCTTCATTTTGAACAAACATTTTAAGATCTTTCGGTAGTAATAGTCTCATATTAAAGCTTAGGAGGTTTTTGAGTAAAAATTGAAGTGGGTTTTGTGTTCCCTCAGACTAATTATTTTGGGGAAAGTTTGCTTTAGGGGGCCGAACAAATACGCAGAACTATGGATATTTGTGTTAAAGTTCGGGTTCTGCGCATAGGTTATTTGAGTTATAAGACAATTGTTTTTTTAGAAAATTAGATAGATTAATGATTCAAAACTTCAGGAACTAGAGGAGTTGATGATGCTTTCGAATCTCATACAGTGGTTATTCAATACTCATTTTTATAATTATCTGCCATATTTAAATCTCTAAATGAAATTTAAAAAATTTGTTCTGCTACCAATTCTGAAAGAGTTTTAATTCCATAGTCAATTTCATTTAAGGATGCATAAGAATAAGAAATTCTTAAATATTGATTAGAGTGAAACTCATACAAATCTCCAGGGTGAACAAGTATTTTCCGACTTAAGGCTTTAGTAAAAAGCTGGTACATGGATATACCTTCATTTAACTTAAGCCAGATGAAATATCCGCCCCTAGGGATATTCCATGTACCGATGCCGGTAAAATATTTCTTTAATGCTTCAAGAGCAACATCTCTTCGGATCTTAACATTTTTCCTCATTATATCGTTATGCTGATAATAAAGACCACTAGAGAATAGTTCTGTGGTTACATTCTGGGAGAGTGAGCTGGTTCCATAATCAGTTTGCATTTTTATATCTGCCAATCTTTCAATGACTTTTTCTGATCCAACAATCCATCCAATCCTGAGACCAGGACTTAAATTCTTCGATATTCCACCAATATATAATACAAGTCCATTGTTATCAAATGCCTTTATTGGCTGTGGAGGTTGTTCATCAAACCAAAGCTCCCTATATACATCATCCTCGATAATAGGCAAACGTTCCCTATCACACGCATCAACAAGCGTTTTTCTTCTTTCAAGTGACATGACACTCCCGGTAGGATTTTGAAAAGTAGGTATTGTAAAAAGCATTGCTCCTTTTCTCCGCCTATGTCGATCAATCAATTCTTTTATTTCTATACCTTCTTCATCCAGCTTAATTCCTGAAAGCTGCATTCCGAACGATTGAAAGGTTCTAAGAGAGTATAGGTAGGATGGCTTTTCAACATATACTACTGAGTTCGTGTGCAAAAGGCCAAGGGAAATAAGCTGCAGTGCCTGCGAAACACCAGAGGTAATCAAAACTGAGGATGGATCAGCTTCTATTCCTATTGTTTTAAGGTATGTGCATACCTCTCTTCTTAGCTGGATATTTCCTTTTGGTTCTTCATAACCCAGCGATGCCATAGACTTAGACAGTTTTTTTAGTACGCCCTGAATCATTTTGTTAGGTATTAATTCAGGGGAAGGTTCGCAGGAACCCATTCGGATGATATCAGGTTGGAATTCAGCCTGATTGATCTGCTGCATTATATTTTGATTTGTTTGATGTAATCCCGAAGATATATAGGGAAGCCAATTATATGAATGATTAATGGACATTAATGTCCATGTATTGTTTATTACTTTTGTACCTCCACCAGCATTACCGCTAATAAGGCCTTCAGCTGCCAGCTCTTCAAGGGCAGATACTACGGTACTTCTGTTTACACAGAAAATTTCAGAAAGTGTCCGCTGACTTGGCAATTTGAAACCAACTGGCCATTCTCCAGTTGCTATTTTATCTTTTATGAAGTTAACAATCTGTATATTCAATCGATCAGGATTATTTCTATCAGGTTTCCAGTTGATATCCAACATAAAATTCCTCCAAAATCATAGTACTTTTACCATATCATTTGGTTGGTTAAATAACAACCAAGAATGGTTGGAGACTTTTTGTTGTTGTTCAAATACAATTACATTAACAGATATTAAAATTTTAAAGGAGAATGATAACTATGGTACCAATAAGAATTCTAAGTGATAATGATGTTAAGAACATTCTTGATATCAAGAATACAGTAGCATGTGTAGAAAAAGCCTATGCGCTTAAAGCCAACAATCAGGTGAGACTATTCTCCATGGTATCTGAGGTGATTTTTGAGGGTAGGGCAGAAATGGATATTAAATCAGGGATGCTTAATGAAGAAGATGTGTTTGGATTAAAACTCGTTTCATGGTTTGGTGATAATAAAAATCAAGGGCTTCCAGCTATAACTGGGCTGACTATGTTATTTGATTTGAAGAATGGGTTTCCTAAGGCAATGATCAATGCAAGTTATTTGACAGGAATGCGTACTGGAGCAGCAGGTTCAATAGGCGTGAAACACCTGTCAAAACAAGATTCAAAAACACTAATGATTGTAGGTACAGGAGTTCAGGCGATTTTTCAAATAGCAGCCACTCTATCTCAAGTTCAGACAATCAACAAGGTATATATATATGACCCCGTAAAATATGAAAATGCATCAAAATTCCAGTATTCAATAAAGACGGAACTAGATAAAATCATAAATGATATCAACGATACTTATAATAAGAGCTGGAAACAAAGAATTGAGTCAGTTCAGTTTGTAGCTGTAGAAAATCCAGTGAAAGCTTTGGAAGAAACCGATGCAGTAATTACGATAACGCCTTCGCGAAAACCACTGATTTTTAAGGAGTGGATTAAGCCAGGCATACATTTCAGCTGTGTGGGGGCAGACATGACTGGAAAACAGGAAATAGATGAAAAGATCTTTGAGGTAGCTTCTGTATATGTAGATGATATTACACAAGCATCGACAGTCGGAGAAACACAAAGTGCTATAAGGGCTGGTATATTAGGCAAAAACAATTTGACTGAAATCGGACAATTCATACTTGGAAATGCGAAAGGACGTATAAGTGATGAAGAAATTACGATTTTTGATAGTACTGGCATAGCATTGCAGGATCTTGCAGTTTCAAAATATATTGTATCAAAAGCAGAAGAAATGAATGTTGGGACAATCGTGCAAATATAAAATCGATATACAATTTGGAGGGATCATATTATGAAGTTAAAAGTTTATACATTAAATTCATTTGCAAAATCCATTGAGGGAGGGAACCCTGCCGGAGTGGTACTTAGCGCTGATTATCTATCAGATGAGGACATGAAAAAAATAGCAGGTATCATCGGTTTTAGTGAGACTGCTTTTGTCATGAAGTCAGACCTTGCTGACTTCAAGGTTAGATTCTTTACACCTAATGAAGAGGTTGATCTTTGTGGCCATGCAACGATAGCAGCGTTCTATACACTTTCAAGCCAAGGATATATTAAACCAGGAAAATATTCTCAAGAAACAAAGGCTGGAATTTTAAATGTAGAAGTAATGGAAGACCTATCAATTATGATGGATCAAAATGCTCCAAGCTATTATGAAATAATAGACAAGGAGGAAATTGCAGATTCCTTAAATATTACTATAGATGAAATGTTGGTGGATCTACCAGTGCAAATTGTATCTACTGGCCTTAGGGATATACTTGTACCGATTAGAAACTTAGATATATTAAATTCTATAAAGCCAGATTTTGAAAAAGTAACAAATATCAGCAGTAAATATAATACCATTGGTTATCATATTTTTACCCTTGAATCACTAAAGGGTTCAAATGCTCACTGTAGAAATTTGGCACCTTTATATGGAATTCCAGAAGAATCTGCAACTGGTACATCCAATGGTGCCCTTTCATGTTATCTATATAAATATGGTAAAATCAAAGCTGAACATGTTATTAATATATCTGTTGAGCAAGGTTACTCTATGAAAAAACCTTCAGAAATAGTTATAGCGTTAACCACTCAAGCGAAAGAAATTATTGAGGTAAAGGTGGGCGGAAAAGCATTGAATTTGTCTGAAACAGAGGTTGAAATATAATTGTAGAATATAAATTTCTAATAAATTGACATAATAAGATAGCCGGATTAGGTGTTATGTTACATCTAGTATGGCTGTTTTTTTCTTAATTAAATATCCTTGGTAATATGTTGGCTATTATTATAGCCAATTATATTTTTAAGCATAAAACTGAATTCGTAAACTAATTGATTCTTTTTTTTAGGATTATCTCCAATGTCCTTTAGTTTTTGTTTAATTGGTCCATCCGTAGGGGGATATTGTGTATCAAGTGTAGGATCAAGAAATGGACTAAAAATTGCTTCATCACCACTTCTAGTTATATAAGTATCTAATTCTATTTCTTCATCTAGTAAAACTGTCTATTGTCATTAGTAAATAAGAAGAATACCAGGCTCTTTTCGAAGATTGCCTGGTATTTTTCAATTGTTGAAGATTTAATTCTCCACTTTTACATAAATACTACCGAATAACTTTCCAGCAATATAGGCATCCAGCTTCCACATACCGCTTTTTGGGAAAGTCATATTAGTCGGAGCATGGATATCTGCCCCACTGTTCGGTCCAAGTAACTTAGCATCTGTAACCAATTCAATTTCATTATGCGTTAATTGGTGAGTACCCTTTACACTAAGGAATTCTCCTGTTTTTACGCTTTCTCCCCAAAAGTGCCAGCCGTATTTTCCAGGTTTACTAGCAAATAATTTCCCTTCTTTACTATGCGTAAATCCTAATAATTGTGGTTGACCAATCAAGCTTAAATTTTCTGATGTGAAATACTCGCTTTCTTCCCACTTATTTTCCTTGGCTAAAACTTCCTCAACAAGTATCGAACTATCATCCTGTTGAATTTTGCTGTTTGATTCTTTATGTGAGCAACCTACTAATACCAATCCACAAATTGTGATAAAACTTAAAATTCTTTTCACACTTATATCCTCTTTTTATTGTTTAACGATTATTTTTCATTTTTTGTTACAAAAACAAAATTTATCATTGTCATTTCCGTTATATTCTAAGTGTAATTGCGCACTCTAAACGTAACTAAACAATAGCGGAGGTTATAGCAATGAAAAAATTCTTATTTATGGGCGCAATGGCTGCGTTCTTACTAACTGCCTGTTCTTCACATGACGAAGCTCCGGCTAGTGAACAAGCAGAAGCAAAAGAGAAAACCGTTAATGCTGAAACAAAAGAAAATCTTGAGAAAAGTTTTCTATATGAATCAGAAGATCCGTTTAAAAAATAATTTGAAGAAGACAGATAACTAATTAGGGTTATCTGTTCTTTATTGTGGAACTAAGAAAGGTTGCAGAAAAGCAAATGTTGATTTATTTTTAGAATCATCTAGATAAGATGACCGAATTAGAGCGGTCTATATGAACGATTCTGGAACAAACCCAAATGCTCCAAGGGACATCTTTAAAAATTATTATATCGTCTATGTAGTCACTGAAATCTCTTCGTTTAGGATACATCATTGTTAAACGTAGACTTACTGATGATTCAAGAACCTGATAAAAATGATCAATCTTATGATGTGGAATTTGATCAGTCATATGCGTATCTTATGCTCTTTACGGACGGAAACCGGATGGATTTTCGTCTTCCTAGAATAGAAATATTTATTTAGATCATATTAGAAAATTACCTCTGAAGCAAAAAGCATCTTCCTAATAATGATGTACTCTTTTTCATTGGGGATAATCATTTTATCAGGGTAGGTCCCTTCCTTTTATAAAAGAATACTATTTGAAGATGGAATCATTCTCATTTTTACAGAATAATGTATTACAGTGAGAAAAATACTTTAGAGGGGGGGAGAAAATATGAGTAATGTACCAGAAGCGTTAAAAATAAAGTCAACGAATATAACAAGTTCTACATTTATTGATATATCCGGCAATGATCTTTATTTTGAAAACGCCGATTTATCGGGAACTTCGATTGTAAATGCAAAACTATGTAATTTTAAAATAAATGATGCTGACCTTAGTGACTTTGAAATTGGTGGGGCCCAGTTAGGAGGAGCATACATTCACAATATCGGGATGCCACCTAAGTGTCATCCGAATCATCAACCAGGGGTAGAACAAAGACCTCTAAAGTTTGAAAACTGCTTTTTTAAAGGAAGTACAATAACAAACTGCAATTTAGAAAATGTAGAGATTACAAATTGCAATCTTAACGGTTTTACAATCAACGGTATTTCAGTAGAAGACTTATTAAAAAACTATAGTCCAAGCTCCTGAAAATATAGCCTCGGCATATTGCGATTCACAAAGAACTCCTTTCCCTAGTCCTATATAGCTGGGAGACTTCTTTAATTTCGTTTCAAAATTATTCTGAAGAAGGTAAAAACTGCATCCCATTATCAAATGGGAATGCAGTTTTTATTGAATATTCTTATTTCACCATCAATCCACGGTTAAATTACTTTGATTTTTCTTTCTTTTTAAGAACAACAAACGAAATGGTTGTACCTTGATTTGGGTTACTTTTAATTTGAAGTCCCTCACCGAAATGCTGTTTTAAGCGAAGATCTGTATTAAGCAATCCAATGCCAGATGAAGTCTTCGATTTTCTTTCAAGTAAACGTTCCATTGTAGCTTCATCCATGCCAGTACCATCATCTGACACAGAGATCTCAATGTACGAGTCGTAATCTACAATGCAAATATGAATATTCCCGCCATTTTCACGGGGCAAAATACCATGTTTCAAAGCATTTTCAATTAATGGTTGGATGGTTAATGATGGTATCATGACGTCTGTAGAAACGTTCAGATCCCACGTTACGTTTATCCGCTCCCCAAAACGTTCCTTATGAATATATAAATAGGATCGAACAAGATTTAACTCGTCCTCAAGTGGAACAAGCTCATCAATATTTTGAAACTTAAAGGATTCCCTTAAAAAATCACTTAGTGCTTCAAGTAGCTTACCAGTACGCTCGATATCAATTTCACTTAACGTGATAATGGCATTTAATGTATTGAATAAAAAATGTGGCTGTATTTGTGCCTGAAGCCACGCTGCCTCCATTCGAAGCCGTTCTTGTGCAGATTGTTTAACGTCGGTTAGTGCCTTCACTCTTGATCTTAACTCTAAAGCGTTCATTGGCTTTGATACGTAATCATTAGCACCAGATAAAAATCCATTTTTAATGTCTTGAGGCTGACTTCTTGCTGTGAGAAGTAAAACAGGAAGTTCAGTTATTGAAAGTTGCTGACGAATTGTACGTACTAATTCGTATCCTGACATATTTGGCATCATTACGTCTGATATGACCAAATCCCACTCTTGAGACGTTACCATTTCGAGAGCTTTATCACCGCTTGTAACCATTACTAAGTCGTATTTTTCTATAGAGAGTATTGTTTCGATAACTCTTAAGTTAACTGGATCATCATCGACGACCAATACTCTAGGTCGATTTGCTGCAATGATTGAATGATTTTCAGTTCGATCATCCAATGGATTTGCAGGAGTCACTACCGTTGATTCTTCGTTCGCATCTGATAGCAGAGCTACATTTTCTGGTGTGTTTTGCTCATCCGTTCCATCAGATATAGGTAGCGTAAACGTAAATTCTGACCCTTTACCTACAACTGATTTTACCTGTAATGTTCCCCCATGTAGTTCAACCAAACGTTTACTAATACTAAGTCCTAGCCCAAATCCGCCTTCAATCATTGCTTTACTAAGGGTACCCTGCTCATAAGGTTCAAATATACGTTGAATAGTTCCCACATCAATACCAATACCAGTATCCGAAATCACAATTTCCGCCATATCATTTCTTATATGACCAGAAATCGTTACTTCACCTTCGTTCGTGTATTTCACCGCATTATGAAGTAAATTGAAAACAATTTGAATCATTCTATTTTCATCAGCCATTACTTTAGGAAAATCTTCAGGGATTTGATTTATTAATTGAATCTGCTTTCCGTCACTCATCACATAGAGCATATCTAATACACCCGATACAATGGCGTGAATCGAAACAGTACTAAGTTTTAGTTTGGTGTTATTTTCTTTTAAACTCATTACATCTAGTAAATCATTTAACATAAGTGACATACGACTTCCTACAGATAGCACTGTTTCTAAATCCTTGACACTTTTGTCACTGAGTGCACGTTCTTCTCTTTCCAAAACAGCCTTAGAAATGTTAAGGATCCCATGAAGTGGATTTCGTAATTCATGAGACGTATTGGCAAGGAATTCATCCTTTAACTTATCTGTCTTTTGGAGCTTCGTAGCAAGTTCTTTAGTTTCAGAATGGACTTTAGCATATCCTTTAAACCATAAAGTAGCCAAACAAGCCATTGTGATAATAAGATCAAATGGATACATGATCACTTTTATCCCAAAGATGAGAAGTAGGCCATCCCAAATCATATTATTGCCAAATGCTAATATGGCAAGAAGTAAAAATATATTACTTCTGATCTCTTTAATAGATTTTCGCATTACTGTTAGGATCGTTATTACCAACGCAATAGCTAAAATAATTAAATATACTTCTTGATTAGTTACTATATAGCGAGTAGGCAACACGATTGCCATAAATGTAGCTATACCACAGAAAATACTAAACCAACTTATATATTTTCTCACATGTTGAGGCAACCAATGTTTTATGCATTGAAGTAGTGCAAAGCCTATCCCTACCATAGCAAGATGAACTAATTTAAAGCCCCAGTCGTAATTAATCGGAAACCAATAAGATAATAATTTGTCATCGCTTGCTAATAAGTAATAATTCATAGTGCTTATCGATAACAGAGAAAAGTAAAGTAATCTTTTTTCTTCCATGTTTCCTACAAAAAATAAAATGATGGAATAGATCGCGTGTATAAAGAAAACAACTGCAACTAGTTGTTGCATAGCTATCGACCATTGCGTTTCCCTAGCTAATTTATCTTCTTTTCCTAATTTAATGGAGCGAACAATTCCACCGCCACGAGGATCCTTAAAGTTAGAAGCCTGAACTATAATTTCAATTTCTTTATGACCGTTTGCTTCAAAGGAAGCAGTATACGGAACATTTTTGGCAACTGTATTTTCTGCATTCTCCCCTATTTCACCTGATTTTGCCAACTGTCGTCCATTTACATAAATTTCTGAGGAACTCCGAACACTCGGAACTCGAATACTGTAAGTTATATTGTCTTCGGGATTGACGAGTAATTTTAAGCGATAAGAACCGTAACCGTAAGGGCTTTTCTCTTCCCCTAGTAAAGCAGAATTCCAGCCATTAGGAACCTGTATGTATGAAGCTTGAACCTTTTTAGATTCTAAGTGTTTTTCTTCACTAATCAACCAATTATTAGGATAAAACTCCCACTCTCCATCGAGTGTAATGGCATGACCGTCATTAAAATTCCAACTTCTTAAATCTATTTGCCCTTTTACAGCATGTGGTTGATCTGAATTATTAAATAATTGCAACCATAAAACTCGTGAGCCTGTCAGAAAGACAATAAACAAGCAAACGATGAGAACAATTTTTCTCTTTTTCATCAAAATAATTGTCAAAAGGTAATTTGTGTTTTGTTATTAGCACAAGCCCCTTAGGCCAAACTACACCTCCTACGATATATTATCCTAACATGGTTACGTTTACTTTTAAATCTAATTATTAATTAAAAATCCAAATTTTACATTGCAATATTATAATGTCGATGATTGTTTAACAGGTGGTTTAATGCAAGAGGCAAATTTTAGGTAGTCAATATCGTACAATAAAAGCTAAAAGATTTGTGCTACACTTACTTCCATATTAATAAAAAGAAGGTGTTTCATGAGATGTTAGAAGAAAGAATCGTTCATTTTGATCATGATCTACAGATTGAAGCCTATCGTTTCTGTGGAATCATGCAAAAATTCCCAAACCACTTCCACGAATACTTTGTGATTGGATTCATAGAGAGTGGACAAAGACGATTAACTTGCAAGAACAAAGAATACATCATCAATACCGGTGATTTAATATGTTTTAACCCTATGGATAATCATGCTTGTGAACAGATTGACAACAAAACATTAGATTATCGTTGTTTAAATATTAAGCCTGAAATCATGCAAAAAGTAACCAAAGAGATTACTGGAAAAGACTATCTGCCCCAGTTTAAAACTCCAGTTGCTTATTTAAGTGAACAAACAAGCATATTACATAATCTTCATCAGATGATCATGAAGGAATTACCAAATGATGAAAAGCAAGAAACATTTTATATTTTAATCAAGCAGTTAATTGACGAATATACAGAGTCTCCTAATGAAGTTGATTCTAGTGCAAAAACAGAAATGATTAAAAATCTTTGTCAGTATATAGAAACACATTATCAAGAGCACATTACTTTAGATGATTTAGCGAAAATGGCAAATATGAATAAATATTCTTTAGTACGAGCATTTACCCGTGTTCGCGGTATTACGCCGTATCGCTATCTACAAACAATACGTATCAATGAGGCAAAGAAGCTTTTGGAACAGGGAGTGTCGCCATTAGATGCGGCCTTATATAGTGGCTTCGGCGATCAAAGTCACTTTAGCCATTTTTTTATGGAATTTATCGGTTTGACCCCTAAACAATACCAAAATATTTTTACTAAACTCGATGAATAATCGACTATTAGAAAGGACTAGTATATGGAGAAAAAAAATACTGTTGGGCATACAGCAGCACTTATTACCATTTTGATCTGGGGAACAACTTTCATCTCTACTAAAATATTATTGAATGATTTTACCCCTATTGAAATCCTTTTCTATCGTTTTGTCATAGGTTTCGTTGTGTTACTGATGATCTAC
Source organism: Lysinibacillus sp. NPDC056232 (assembly GCF_042267565.1). NCBI lineage: Bacteria > Bacillati > Bacillota > Bacilli > Caryophanales > Bacillaceae > Lysinibacillus > Lysinibacillus sp. NPDC056232. The sequence goes on from NZ_JBHJTF010000016.1 coordinate 80,434, forward strand.
CCGCACCGACTAAAAGTAACGAATAAAAAACATGAATTCATTTTTGCTAGTGCTGGTTTATGTGGTGTTACGTTGTATTACCTTTTAGAGAATATTGCCTTAACCTTTACAATGGCTTCTAATGTTGGCGTGATCAGTTCCGTCGTTCCCTTTTTCACAGCAATTCTCACCTACCTATTTTTGAAGGAGGAACCATTACGGATCAACTTTTTCATTGGATTTCTTGTTGCAATTACTGGGATCTACCTGATCAGCTTCAGCGGTACTTCAAAGTTCCAACTAAACCCCTTAGGAGATTTATTAGCTGTAATTGCTACGCTCGTTTGGGCTACTTATTCTGTATTGACTAGAAAAATAAGTGGTTACGGATATCATACAATTCAAACGACAAGAAGAGTGTTTTTTTACGGTATTCTATTTATGATGCCTACCCTTTTTCTGTTTGATTTTGAATGGGAACTGAAACGTTTTACAAATCCAGTTTCTTTATTCAATATATTATTCTTAGGTCTTGGTGCTTCTGCTCTTTGTTTTATTACATGGAACTATGCTGTTAAACTGCTAGGCACCATTAAAAGTAGTATTTATATTTACGCGGTTCCAGTCATTACAGTACTAACATCTATGATTGTATTAGATGAACAAATAACTTATATGTCGGCATTCGGTATAGTTCTAACATTATCTGGTCTTTTTATTTCTGAGAAAAAACCTAGTTTAAAAAAAGCAGAAAAAAACACGAGTCTAACAAAATTTAATTAATCATTAAAAATCATCGGAACTCAAATTGGAGTAGCTGGTGATTTTCATTTTTATAATACTATAAAGTCGGTTAATAGCTAAAATATCTTCAGGTTTATGTAATATACCCATAGAGAATACACCTACTAATTTATCTTTATTGCCTTTTCTCCATAATGCGCCAAAGCTCATTATTCCCGCCGCATTAGCAGCTAAAATATTTGTTGGCTGATCCCCAATATATACAATTTTTAAGATTCAATCTGTAATTCATTTACGGCTTTTAATTAAGGTTCTTGGCACACCGCAATTTTGCACGTCAGCGATACCAGAAATGGACTTCGCCTTTGGTAGCAAGAACCCCACTGACGTTAGTCATCTTGCCCTTTAGGGGTAGGAGTGTCAAAAAGCTTTAACTGTTTCAACGCATAGTCGGTTGTCATTGTTATGTTTTCTGGGATTTCATTTATAGAAAACCACTGCACTTTCTCTAAAGCATGCGGTTCTCTATTATGTACTTCTCCATTCGTAATACGAGCACTGAAAGTAGGCGCAACATAATGAACATCTTCTGATTGAATAATATGGTTAGTCACACATACCAATTGTGTAATTTCGATATCCACTCCAAGCTCTTCCTTTATTTCACGTATGATCGCATTTTCTATTGTTTCCATGTAGTCAACCTTGCCACCAGGTAAGCTCCAACAGCCTGCTTCAGGTGCTTTTTTACGTAAAACAAGTAAAATTTTGTTAGCCTTATCTAGGAGAACCGCCCCCACGCCAACTTTTGGTGATTTCTCTTTTTCCATTTTTATTTCCTCCTCTAAAATGACTAACCTCTATCGAATGGTCAATTTCCATAAAGCTAAAATATGTTGCGAATAGTAGATGACCCCTTCATAACTATAAAACTTGTAATATTACTTGTAAAAATTTAGGGAAAATTATTATAGTTAGATGATTACCATCTCTCCTTTTTACAGCTTTACGAATTATAAATTGTAGAAAGTAGGGAGTAGTTATGGGCTGTTCAGATAATGGTTACGCCACAGGGTCCGCTTTTGCCCTAATTGTAGTATTATTCATACTTTTAATTATCGTTGGCGCTACTTTCATTAAATACTAAAAAACGATAACGCCAACACCTCTATTACTCATATTTTTATGTAAGAAATACTAATTTACCCCTACATCTTCTAAATTATTTTCGAAGGGTCACCTTCCTCCAGTGACCCCCTTTTTCTTTCATATATTTCTAACTCAATGACTATATTATTTTGGAATCAAATCCTTTTCATTCGTCTCCTACATCCATTTCCTTGAAAAATTTATATATATACATACAAAAAAACGAAAGTCCAACCAATAGCAGAATTCCGCCAAATATGAAATTCGATAAAATATACCCTTTCTGTATTACTAGGAAACTATCTGTATCCATACCTCCACCCATTGATGTATTTAAGTACTCATTTGCTGAATCTACACCATTTTCAACACCGTTTATTACTATTAAAAATCCAATTGCGATTAGGACAATTGTAAACAATCCAAATCCATACTTTTTTATACTCTTCATAATTTTATCATCCATTTTCCCCCATCCTCCTCTCCTTAAAAAATATAGTATGTGTGAATGTTTATCACGGACTTGAAATGATTTGAATTCATTCTTATTATCACTAAATTTCCGATTACTATTTCCCACTATCAAAACAAGTCACTTAGTTTGGAAAACCTTTACCTCTGGCTGAACAATGTAGCTGACGCTTTGCTAAGTAAGAATCGCTTTATTTAATCGTTTTAATGATAAAGACCAAGACAGTAATTAATCTATCTTGGTCCAGGCCATTTTATGATGTTTTAACCTTTATTAGAGAAAAAATATTAGTGTCATACGGAACACCGTTTTGGTGCATATAATTTTTTAATATCCCTTCTTTTTCAAAACCCAATTTGATTAACAGTTTATTTGAAGCTTCATTTTCAGTGAAAACAATAGCTCCAATACGCATTAAATCCATCTCTTGGAAGCCAAATGATAGGACTCTATCAACAGCTTCCTTTGCATATCCTTTACCCCAGTTCTCAGGAAAAAGTGCATAACTAATTTCAGCTCTTTTATGCTCAGTAGACCACTCTTGAAAACCAATAGTACCAATAATACCTTCTTGCCCTTTTAAGGCAATTCCCCATTTAATTCCACGTTTTTCATCATAATTTTTTGAAAAATTTTTAATTATTTGTTTAACCTGCTCTAAACTTGTTAAAGGTTTCTGCCCATAGTGGCGTAATACATCAGGATTTGAAAAACAATTTAAAACTTCTTGGGCGTCATGTTCGATAAGTTCTCTTAACACTAATCGTTCAGTATCTAAAATAGGAAACATCTTCTACACTCCATTTCCAAATAAGTTATAAGTTAGATTTTATATGAAAAGAGTGAGAGTTGCACTACTGATTTTTTAAATGTTCAACAAATTCGATAGAACAATACCTATATTAATGACAATATATATCCAACAAGGTTCATTCCAATCAATACAGGGAAATCCATACAAAAAAGCCATAAAAATTCTAAAAATAGCTCTTTATAGATGGATAATGAAATGGTCTCTCATGCCAATAAACTTAGCAAATTCATCCCGAACTAGCCGTGCTGAATGTATTTTATCAATAATTCATGATTAAAACCCTTCCTTACACAAGGTAATTTGCCCTGAGTTCTTTATTTAGCACAACATACTATAAATATAAAAAGGAAGTTTCATGTGTTTGTGGTTGTAATATTAATTTGCCACAACCATTGTTCCAATAGCACCTTATTTTCTATTTCATCAATGATCTAGTGCGCACCTGAAGGCAAGTCTTAAAATTGTAGCTATCAGTCATTACTTGTGGCGCTTTCTTATATGGGCCTAGTGGGAAATACCGTATTCCAACGTTTAGAGAAATGGATGCCGGTAAATGTGAACCACACTTTAAAATAACGTTAGAAAATCGACATTAATCCCTTCTCCCCAGTGCCCATAGCTGTATTTTATCAATAAAAAGGAAAGTATTATAAAGGCTGTGACGTATTGTTACAGCCTAAAATAATATTACTGTTCCTTTCTTCAAATAATCCTGCTATAAATTTTTATAAGGAGGGGATTGTTTTGAGTTATCCATCTTATGGAGTAAATACACCAGGTACAAATTTTGCCTTTGCTATTGTTTTATTCGTTCTATTGATTATTGCCGGTCTTGGCTTATTTTATTTATTAAGAACTTTAGTATGGACTGGTGTATAGTATTATCCCAAATGCCCAAATTGGTCACCTTAATTTAAGTAGTTAAATTCACATTTTTATTAAAGTAACTTAAAGCAATAAAATGGGCTAAATTAGACGCAATGTTTGGTTCTATTCTAGGGCTTGCGTGTATTAACGGAAGTCCTTTTTCATGTTTCTCATACTCATAGGGTAGTGGCAGAACTGTTCTAAATGTTTTGAGACAAATATCGTCGGTCCCTGCCTCTTCATCTCAAGATACTTCGTTAAATAGTTAATTTCATTTTTCTACTTACGCTTTTCATATCAAAATGTTTATAAAAATCAATGGCTTTCGTATTAAATTCCCAAACATTTAACTCAACTGAGTCAACTTCCCTTTTTTCAGCCCAAGTTATACAAGCATTAAATAACATTTTTCCAATACCTTTTCTTTGTAAGTTTGCTTTTATACCAAAATCGTGTATGTAAGCATATTTCCGTTGAACGAGCGACTTGAAAGGTGGTGAAGTTTCAACACTTATGACCGCGAAACCCACTACAACTTCATCTTCCTTCGCAATTAGAACATCACTCTCTTCGTTGGCAATCAGTTCTTTATAATAGCATTCGGGCATTACAGACTCCACACTTTTAAAAATCGTTGGTTCCTCCATCACATGCTCTTCATGCCCTTCTTTTACAATCTCATTCACAGTAAAATAATCTTCTTCTGTTGCGATAAAAACCTCGATTGTCATCATATCATCCCCCTCATATCAATTATCCGTAATCAGACTTTACGAGAAAATATTCTTTCTTTTATTATACAGACAAACAATAATAAATGGTATGATATTCCAGTTTTATACCATCTTTTTAAAGAGCCTAATTATTCTGAACACAGTTGTTCCACAAATTCATTTTCAAATAATAAATACAAAAAGACCAGAACTCATTTTATGAATGAGTGACTGGTCCCGTGTTTGTTTGACAAGATAACATGAATAGATTACTACATCATTCAAATCAATTTCTGAAAAACCCGTAAACAACACTTGATCCTTAATTTTATGTACTACAAGGAAGGTTCAGACTGCTAACACCTATTTATTTCCATAATTCATTTTCCAGGTCTACAAATAAACAATACATCCTCTTTCCTCCAATTCTTCTATCCAACTAGGGATACTCAATTGATGATTCCATCTTAAGTCTAGACGTTCTAAACCTTTAATTTCCATTAAGGATGTAGGTAATTCTAAAAGTTGATTACTTCTTAAATCTAGTTCTAATAAATTTTGTAAGTTACCAATATCTTCTGACAATGTTTTTAATTGATTATGTCTCAAATTCAATCTTCTTAGTTTTTGACATTTATGTAAAGAATGCGGTATATTTTCAATCTGATTTTCTTCTAAATCTAAAACTCGTAATAAAGCTAATTCTCCAAATTTCTCTGGAAGAGATGTAATTTGATTATTTTTCAAATGTAATTCTCTTAGATTAGTTAAACTACTTATTCTTTTTGGTAACTCAGTTAATTGATTATTCATTACACGTAGTTCTACTAGTTTGGTTAAATTCCCAATTTCCTCGGGCAATTTTTTTAAACTGTTATCACTTAAATTTAAATATCTCACTTTTTTCAGATTACCGATTTCATGTGGAATTGATTGCAATTTATTATTATGAAAATACAAATAATCTTCCATATTCAAAAGGTGACCGATTTCAGCGGGAATACAGTCAATGTCATTATGCCCTGCATCTAGCATTCTAAGTTCCGTTAAGTTCATAATTTTTGGTGACATTTCGCAAATTTTATTTACTGAGATGTTTAATACCTCCATACTAGTCATCTCAAATATTTCTTCAGGTATTGTTATTAAATCATTATCAAAAAGATTTAATTCCTTTATTTCATTTATTAGTACTTCATCTATTTTAGGTAAAGTTTGTAAATCCTTTTGTGAAAAGTTTATTTTCATGTTCTTTCCTCCTACTTCAAACGCTCTTAACTTGTTATTCTTCTTTAGAATAGAACATGAGTTTCGGATTTACAAGTAGTCGAAGTAAGAAATCAATTTCGCCTTGGGTAAGGACAGTTTTTTTGATTTTAGGGAATCTGCTCTGCTGATTGCTGCGATTGCTCTGCTATCTTCCGCACTTCATCGGCGACTACTGCAAAGCCTTTCCCGTGCTCTCCAGCTCGCGCATTTATCAAAAACTTTATTCTACCTTCTTGCTTTTCCGAGCATATCAGTTGAACAATTAATAGCCGTTATATTTAAATCATTGCGATTAATTAACTCTAAATTTGCTCCTGTTCCTACACCAACAAACAAGATTTTGTGTTGATTATTGCATGCTATGGCTTTTGAGACTCCCACCCCTAAAGGGACAAGCTGACTAATGTCAGTGGGATTCTTGAGTAACTAAGCGTTCGCAGTCCATTTCTGTTTTGAACAGCTCTCAAGATTGGGGTATCCCATTACCCCTCCCTATCCAGTGCATATAGCAGATAGGGCTACGCTACTGTTACCATAGCGTATAGTTGGTTTCGTTCGATGTGTTTTAGCGTCTTTTTCATGACGACACATATTGTTTTACCGATAGCATGAATTAGGCTACCGAACCTTATACAATATCCAATTTTCAATGAATGAGCGTGTTTTAAAGACTTTTACTTGTCTATACATGAAATATAACACCCTTTCAGACAATTAGCAAAAGTAGCAAAACTACCTCTTGTCTGACCTCACTTTCATCCCATGTCTAAAGACGGGCTACACCCTGCATGGGCTTTCTCGTTCGGAAAATCTGTAAGAAAAAATATTCAACTTAATTGCAAATCTCAACTAATCCGCTTATCGGCACATAAAAAAGGCACCAAAAAACTCTTGATACCTTTTTAGCACACCATTACTCATCCACGACCAGCTTGGAATTCAGGATATAAAGTCATCCCACCATCCGCAAATAGCGTGATCCCGGTTACATAACTAGCCTGTGATGAAGCAAGCCATACTGCGACTGCGGCAATTTCTTCCGGCTTTCCGATGTACCCCATCGGAACCATACTTTCCACATCTGCACGTTTGGCTGGATCTGCAAATTTCTCAGCATTTATAGGCGTATTGATCGCTCCGGGTCCAATGTTATTGACACGAATCCCCTTTGGAGCATATTCTAAGGCTAATGTTTCTGTCATTAACTTAATGCCCCCTTTACTAGCGGCATAATGCACGAATAAAGGCCAAGGAATTTTCTCATGAACACTGGACATATTAATAACAGTGCCTTTAATATCGTTCTCCACGAAGTATTTAATCGCTTCTCGACTTCCTAAAAACGCACCTGTTAAATTTGTATTGATGACTCTATTCCAATCGCTTAACGGCATTTCATGAGAAGCTACTGGATTTTCTATACCCGCATTATTAATCATTACATCGAGGGTCCCAAACTCTTTTATAGCTGTTTGAACGAGATTGATGACATCCGCTTCTACTGTAACATCACCTTGTACAGCAATAGCCTCCCCACCGGCTTTTTTAACCTCTTCCACTACAGTATTTACATCCGCTTCATTTGAACGATAATTAATAACTACTTTCGCTTTTTCTGCCGCGAAGCGAATGCCCATCGCTTTACCTAATCCCGTTGCAGCACCTGTAATCACAACAACTTTTCCTTCTAAATCTGGATACATACAAGGCCCTCCTTTTTATCTTTTCGCAATCCCTAACATAATTCCAGCAGCGACTATAAAAACAATCCCGATAATAATTGCTATGAATTGCCGTTTTGTTTTTTTCTCACCTAATATAAAAATTCCGCCTAAAGTAGCGATGACTATCCCCATTTGGGAAAGAGAAAAACTTGTTGCGACTCCTACACGTGGCTGAGAAATAAATAAAAACATGTTTCCGGCAGCCCAGATTAAACCAGGGATAATATTACGAATCGCATATTTATTAAATGGTTTATGTTTAAACGTTAATAAAACCCCACCTATTACCATCCCGATTGCTTGTGGCAATAAAGCAGACCATCCACTTACATTAAATAAGCGTATTATCACCACATATACTAAATAACCAAAAGTTGAAACAAGTAAAATTAAAATTCCTTTTTTCAAATTGCTTCCATGTTCTTCTTGTTTCTCTTCTGGATTAGGTAGTGACGTGAGAACAATACCAATGATGATACTAATAAGTGCAAGAACACCTAATATAACCGACATTGTTGTCGACCATTCATGAAACACGATTACGCCAAATAAAGTCGTTGATACCAATTGTAGCCCTGTCGAAATGGGCATTGTTTTGGAAACCCCTATTAAATCAATACTTTTCAATTGGTTTACCTGACCTAATGCCCAAAAAAGACCCGATACAATTCCGACGCCAAACACTATAGGAGATAACTCGGGCTTTACAAAAAAGTAAATACCTATAGAGAAAATAAGTGCACCAAATGTTGTTCCCAGTACTTGACTATAGGGTCCACCACCGAGTTTGACGTTAAATAATACAATACTTCCCCAAAAGAGAGCTGGTAATAATGCTAGGATGATATCCATTTTTTAAACTTTTCACCTCTCTAAATGCTTTATTTGATTTAACAAAACATCTATAATACTTTTCTATGATGTGCCAAGGAAAATTTTTTATACTTTGAATTAGAATCACCTATTAAGTTGGTTGAATTTGTTATGTAAAACTTCCACTTTCGCCACACAAAATAGACCAAGACGGCAATTAAGCTATCTTGGTCTTATAGAAATCCCTGTTTGCATGGTGGATTTTTTACATTTAAATTTATAAATTAATTCCTAAGGCAATCCACTATACAAAAGTAGTATCTCATCATAATAATATAATAAGCTAATTTTTTAGCTTACACCGCCTTGAATTGTTACTGAGGGTCACTTCCAAACGGTGGCCCTTTTTTTCTCAAAGTATTATTTTCCAAAATTTATAATTCTAAGATGCTTTGTTGGATAAATACCTCTCCACTTTCTGTAACGATACATATTATAGATGTAGAAAGGAGGAATGCATCATGGGATGGTTCAGTGGCAATTACAACAACAATTACAACAACAATTGTTGCTACGGAGGTTATAGCTATGGAGGTGGCAATAACGGTTCAGCATTTGTTCTAATTGTTGTTCTGTTCATTCTTTTAATTATAGTCGGCGCTACATTCATGTATTAATCTTTAAAAGTTTGAGCTATTAGAAAATAATAAACAGGGATGTTTTCAGTCTTATACCACTTCATTCAAGGTCACTTTCGCAGAGTGACCTTTTTAACATTGCCAATCTATTTATATCAATACCTTGCTCAATGTCCGATCTTTCCATACTTCCCCATTAAACACCAAAATAAAATCTTATCATTGCCATTAACTAGTACCAACAATTATTCTCTCTTTACAGTTTATTCATAAGTATTGTTGGCACTAGCTTTATTTATTATTAATAATACCCAATACCACCCTTTAATGCTAGGAATACTAAGTTATCCCTATACCTTCATAACGTTAAGGATCACTTTCTTCCAATGACCCTTTCATAAATATAAACAATAGTTACATGTGAATTCATCTTTTCACACACTCGAAAAACAAGGTACTCCATTTGTACCTGGTAAAACAACTATTTAAATAAATCAGGAACGACGACTCTTATAAAGATCTTATCGTTTCTTTTTTAGTAATAACGTGGGTTCGGATAGTGGTGTTGTGGGTGGTGATGGTGCGGATGGCGATGATGGGTTGGATGTGTTGGGTAGTAATGCATTGGGTAGTAATGATGGGTTGGATAATGTTGAGTCGGATAATAATGGGTTGGAGAAACCGGGTAATACGGATGTCTGCCACCATGTTGTCCCCCATAACTATCATGCCCGTAATCGTATCGCATATTTTTTCCTCCTTTCGATTTCGATATAGGTTATGCTATTTATGGATTAACAGTCTACGCAAATGCCTATATGCTCACCAATATGCGCCCTCTTCGCCTTACAAACAAAAGAACAATCATCATTCCTACAAATTTTTCGACATTCCAGCTAATTCGTATAAATTGCACTGGTCTATCTTTCAGCGTTATAAAACACAATGGTTGTTTTTGCGTCCATAGCGCGCAGCTCATACAACTTTTTACGTGTATCCTCGTTGCTGTTTTTGGGTGAAAATCAATCCCATTCGCAGTTTTTTCCATTTCTCTAACAAACCGCCACCCTGTCTATGTTACAATTTCAGTGTAGATAGAAGATAAAATCAATTATTCCTCGGCATAAGTGCGTCCTGAATCGGCTTTGTGTTTAGGCCTACAGATGTTTTTTGCGCGAAAGCGTAGCGGTAGCGGCAGGCATTGTGGCTGATATGATGAATCATATTTTAGAAAAATATAAAGATGTTCACCAAAAGGTTCTTTTAACAGAAGAAGCCCCCGATGTACGGCATTTTTATGAAAAGAATGGTTTCCAATCTTGTGACAAAGGAACACTTGTAGCTTTTGCAAAAATGAATTAATAGTGTGTGAATGTTAAGTATTTAATCCGACGAAACAATAAATGAAGTTTGATCTATCCAATATTCTAGGACTTGTGTGTATGAATACACACAAGTCCTTTTGTTATGCTATCACATATTTATAGGGACGCTCATATACACTTTTACATGGCTTTGTATCCCTCTGAAAAGTCAATAATTGAAGAACAAAAGAGCAAACACTAGAATGATTTCGTGTATCAACATCGCTTACCTGTTATCACCTTTTATGGCTTCTATCACATATTTGCTTCTTACTTGCTGTCTATAGGAAACACCTACCCACAAATAAAAGGCTCAGGCAGGTGCTTTATTCGATGAATTATAGTAAATAAAAAACCTATAAGATAGTTTCATCATATCGGTATTCGAAATATATCTACTATGCTTTCACAATATGAATTGGCCTCCCCATAATTACCTCAGCAGCATCCATTGTAATCTCACCTAAAGTTGGGTGAGCATGGATTGTTAATGCTATATCTTCTGCAGTCATACCCGCTTCGATTGCAAGACTTAATTCAGCAATCATATCAGATGCACCAGCACCAACAATTTGAGTACCGATTAATATGCCATCTTCTTTACGCGCAACAAGCTTCACGAAGCCTTCTGTTTGGTTTAAAGCAAGCGCACGACCGTTTGTTGCGAATGGGAATTTTGCTACTTTCACCTCGATCCCTTCTGCTTTTGCTTGCTCTTCATTGTAACCAACAGTTGCAAGTTCTGGATCAGTGAAACATACAGCTGGGATTGCTAAGTAATCTACGATTGATTTTTCGCCAGCGATTGCTTCTGCAGCTACTTTACCTTCGTAAGATGCTTTATGTGCAAGCTGTGGACCAGATACGATATCACCAATTGCATAAATGTTTGATACTGAAGTACGGCATTGTTTGTCTACTTTTAGTAAACCTCGTTCTGCGAATTCGATGCCTACTGCTTCAAGTCCCATTTCATCTGTATTTGGAAGACGGCCTACAGTTACTAATACATAGTTAGCTTCAACTGTTTTTTCTTCTCCGCCAGCTTCATACGTTACAACTACGCCGTTTTCATTTTCTTCCACACCTTTTGCTGATGCGCCAACAACAACTTCTACGCCTTTTTTCTTTAAGCCTTTTTTCACAACTTGTGTCATTTGCTTTTCAAATCCAGCTAGAATGTCTTTGCTGCCTTCAATGATTGTTACTTGAGAGCCTAAGTTAGCGTAAGCAGAACCTAACTCAGTACCGATGTAACCCCCACCAATGACAACTAATTTTTCCGGTACTTCTGGTAAAGAAAGTGCATCAGTCGAGTTGATTACGCGTTTAGTGAATTTGAATGTTGGAATTTCAACCGGTCGAGAACCTGTTGCAAGGATGGCATTTTTGAATGTGTAAGTTTGTGCGTTGTCACCATCGATTACACGTACAGTGTTTGCGTCTATGAAGTATGCTTCACCTTTCACAATGTCGATTTTGTTGCCTTTTAATAGACCTTCAACACCGCCTACTAATTTAGAAACTACGCCTTTTTTGAATTCTTGCACTTTTGTCCAGTCAAGTTTTACTTCTTGTGCAACAACACCCATATCATCTGAATGCTTTGCTTGTTCAAAACGGTGACCTACTGAAATCAGCACTTTTGATGGGATACAACCGACATTTGAGCAAACTCCTCCTAAATACTCTCTCTCTACAATTGTTACGTTTTGCTTCATTTGAGTAGCGCGAATAGCCGCCACATATCCTCCTGGACCTGCACCAATCACAAGTGTATCAATATACTTCATCTACTACTTCCCCCTCATTGCTTTCTATAAAATGAAAAACGTTAACCCAAAAAAATTTATCTTTCACACAATTATGGTGACCTTTTGTTACAACTTTAATTACCTGTTTAAAGTTGCTATTATTTATTAGAACATCCACATTTGAAATCGACACTTTTTTATCCTCAATTGAATGTATGGCAAGAGCTGGGGACTGTTGGTTTTTTAATATTTTTTCTAGACACCATTCTCTCCTAGCTTTTATAAAAACACCTCCACGTAATAAAAACCAACTGACAAATAGCCAGCCAAAAGGAATGTAAGGTATTGTTACTTTTTCAGCCATTGATTTGCTAATACTTTTTAATGATGTAGGCATTGAATCAGTAATAAGTGCTTGTAACCTCAAATCTGTGGAATTCACAATACTTGCAGCGATCCCCCCCATCGAATGCCCTAAAACATAGATTGCATTACTATTAATATCTGGCCTCTCCAACACATAATCAATCGTTGATGTTATACTTTGGACAAACGATGCAATACTCACTTGTTTTTGTATTGAATCACTTTGCCCATGACCAAAAACATCCACAATTATTACGTCATAATCGCTAGCTAATAAGGGATCCACATAACGTAACATGTCTGATTTATTAGAGCTCCATCCGTGAATCAGCAGAAAGCAACCTCTTGCCCTCTCGCTTTTAATAAGCCACCCTCGAATTGTCCCAGTACCCAGTTCTATTTCAATGTTTTCATAAGTCGCATTCGGGTATTTTATATCCTCTTTCATTTTCGGTGTAAAAATATGAAGAATGATATATCTCCTTAGAAATAAAATAATTGCTATGAAAGCAACGAATAATAAATATTTCATAATAATCCCCTCCACGAAAGATACCATTTGGTCTCTTTTTGATTTTAAAAAAGACGGCTTTATGGCCGCTCGGTAGCAATCATTGAAATATATTGCCTCAAATTATTTCTTATGATCTTTGTTAATTGCCCATCATTCTTTAATCGATCTAATACGAGTCCACCTTCAAGTGTTGACACAATATATATCGCAGTGTCGTATGGCTGTACTGACTGCTTCAACTCCTGATGCTTCATTCCATCCTCTATAATTTTCATCATCCACTTTATCATCATATCCATTGCTTCATTAATCGATGGCAGTAACGCACTCTCTTCTAAATCATCCATTTCTATAGCTGCGTTAAAAATAGGACACCCACCTACGATCGGTTTTCCTTCACCTAATTGTAAAAAGGCCTCCACAAATGCGATTAGTTTGTCCGGTGCATTTTCGTGTTGTGAAACACTCGTCTTTAAATGATGTTGCATTATTTCGGTAGAAAAATGAAAAGACTCGACCATCAGCTGCTCTTTATCCTTAAAGTGTCGATATATCCCCCCCTTTTGAATATTTGTTTCCTGAATAATGTCACTCATTGTTGTTGTCATGTAACCTTTTTTGTTAAAAAGCGTAGCAGATTTTCGAATAATATTGCGCCTTGTTAATTCACCTTTTTTCATATAAACCTCCAAAAAGATACCTTTCAGTCTCTTTTAATATATAGGAATTAGAATACAAATTCAAGAACTATTTAACAGAAAATCAATTATGCCTCGGCATAATTGCGTCCGGAATCAGTAACGTTACATAGTACTATTATATTACTCAACTAATTCAACAGTAAGTGTAGTAACCGCCATTGGTGCTGTACCTTGCACTGTTCCGTCATAACCGACTTTTACTTTATCACCAACCTTAAAAGTTTCGTCGGGATTCTTCGCTAGATTTACATAAACAATTCCGTAAACCGCATTATTTTCAGATTCAGTTACATAAACTACTGCTTTCCGATCGTTTATCATCTCTTCAATCACCCCTACAAAAGTAGCTTTAACTTCACTTTTACCCCCAAAAAATAAACTGTAGAATATAAGAAGTGCAATGAACAAACTAATTGTCTTTTTCAAAATAGAATTCCCCTTTCGTCAGATTAATAATATCTCAAATCAAGTAATTATTTCCACCTATAATATTTAGCTCATCATCATCATGTGTAGTTGATTTCTATTCCGACTAGGCGCTATCCTAAGGACGTCCGATGAACTCAGTAGCCCTAAATGGGTCGCCTAGTAGCAAATGAAATAACATATAAAAAAGGCCACCCATTTCTAAACTGTACCCTATAAGATAGACACTTTGAAAAAAGTCTATCCTATAGGGTACTTTTGTTTATAATGAGAAAAAAGATGTCGGAGCGGAATGAA
>NZ_JBHJTF010000017.1:0-91142 GCF_042267565.1 Lysinibacillus sp. NPDC056232
TATATAAAAATTCATGATTTTAACCCACGAAGAATATATTTTTCGGAAGGTTTTTACTAATTCGGGATCGAATTGATTTCCCTTCCTTTCAATAATTCGATTATATGCTTCTTTTGGATCTATTGCTTTTCGATACGACCTCGTAGAAGTCATTGAATCAAATGCATCTGCAATAGAGACAATTCTTGCACTTAAAGGTATCTCGCTTCTTTTTAAACCATCAGGATACCCACTACCATTCCACTTTTCATGGTGTGAACGAATAATAGAAAAGTCGACATCGATGGAAGGAAACATTTTTAATAAATCTACGCCTATTTGAGGGTGCGTCTTTATCACATCATATTCTTTTTGAGTGAGAGGATAGGTTGTTTTATTTAATATTTCATTTGGAATCCCTATTTTACCTATATCATGTAGTAAACATGAATTAAAAAGTTTGTTAAGGGCATCTTGATCATATCGTTTTGTTTCTTTAGCTAAAATCGTGGCATATACAGCCACCCTTTCACTATGTTCCTTTGTATATGTATCCTGTAACCTTAAAAGATCTTTTATCAAGATATTCATCAAGATATTCATCTCCTTTAACTATTTAAATATAAAAAAATGTTATCAAACCCAAACCAATATTTCATTTCAAAAAATACCTCACAATCGGAATAATTTGAAATGTACCAAATGAATTTTGTTAACTAAGGAAGGAATACAATAGTGCGCTTACTTTTGAATAAAAACTTACTCAGACAACTACAATTTTTAGAGAAATTATATGAAAGGGATGGATGGATTACTTTGAGTGTGATAGCTCAAACACTCAATTGCTCTGAAAGAGTTCTACGTGATGACATTAAGTTAATAAATACAGAATTTAAACCCTTTCAAATTCAAACATCTCAAAATGGTGTTATGCTTACCTATCCAAATCATTATTCTGCAGATTTTATTTATCAAAAGGTATTATCTTTAAGTCCAGAATTTTTGTTCCTCGAACGCATATTTTTTGAAGAGAAATACGACATTGAAACCATAGCAAATGAGTTATTTCTAAGCTCTTCCACTATGAGACGGATTATTGCTAAATTGAATACTTTTTTAAATAAGTATGAAATACAAATCGTAACAAACCCTTGTAAAATAATTGGGAACGAACAAAATATTAGATCTATTATGGTTCATTTTTTTTATGAGAAGTATGGTGTAACTTATACCCCATTTGAAGACACACAAATCAAAGTATTGGATAAATTATTCCTCCATGTAATGCAAGCAAATCATATTCAACCTAATTTCCCAGACTTAATTAGAATTAAAAATTGGACAATGGTAAATGTGATTCGATTAAAGAATCATCACAAGAAAATTGTTCCAGAACATTTTCCAAATCATTTAGATCTAAGCATTTTTGATAACACATTGTTTTGTGAATGGTTTAAAGACACTTTTAATCTTGAATTTAACAAAGAAACTGTTCAACAGCTCTTTTCTGCTTTACTTAATAATCAATATGCCTTCAACTACGAAACATTAGAAAGAATGATTCAACAAAAAATAAATAAAGCATGGATAATTGTCCCTAAAATCGACTCTTTTTTGCATTGTCTCGCAACCAAATTAAATATACCCATTCAAAATAAAGAAAAAGAAAAGATAATTTTGGAATTATATAATTTGCAAACCATGAATTATGGTCGAAGTTTTATTTTAAATGATAAAAGACGTTTATTTTCAGAACGTTTTTCTCATGAATTTTCATACTTTGTATTGTTTTTAAAAGAGGAGCTAACGAAATTTCAATTTCATAAGGAATTTAAATGGACTTCGAATTTTTTTACGGAAACGTTATACATATTGATTATAAATTGGGGACACTTATTGAGTGCATTAAAAAGTAAAGTTCCGATACTTCATGTAGGAATATTTTGTGATGCAGACATAGAACACACTGAGTTCATACAAAATATAATGGTATATCAATTTGGACATTTAATTAAGCCATTTATAATTGAGGAATTAAATCTAAGTACTTTCAGAGAGGTTTCCAAAAATTATGACTTAATTATCACGAATATTTCAGGGTTAAAGGATATATCCGCTCCTATAATTTGCGTTAATACAATTCCTTTGTCACATGATCTGAATAAAGTACAAAAAGAAATTTTCACTTTAATTCATTTGAAACTTTCTAAAGAGTTTGAATAAGTAAGTGATTTAAGAGTTCCTTTTGTGTAATGTAAGCCAACAAAGGAACTTATTGATTTATTTTTCATTTAATCAGAGTTACAGAAATCAGCAATTCTAACATCTGATAGCTAAAAAAATCCTGTGATATACAGAATCTTTTCGTGTTTAGCAGACGGTATATATTTAAATAGGAGACAAAGTCATAAAAAAATGAATCAAATTCAATAGCTACTTAAGACAGAGATACTAATGTGTCAAAATATTAAATCATTTATAAAAACATTGACTTTTCAAAGATATTCTTATAGAGTGAAATTTCAAACAAAACATCCTCGTTAGGTGAGGCTCCTGTGTAGGAGATATGCTACTGCCCAAAAATGTCGAAAGACGCCAATGGGTCAACAGAAACCATCGACATAAGGTGGTTTTTAATGTAGCTGGCTTTGTCCTATGCCACACAGTGCTAAAGCTCTACGAATGGAGGAGCACATTTGCTACATTTATTTGTAGTGCAATCAATGTACGTTTATAGTACCGTGTAAACACCTTCATTCGTTATGAAGGTGTTTTATTTTTCTGTGAGGTGAGGAAAATGGATGACTATTCAGAACCAAACTCGAAATGTTATAAAAATGAACTAAATACAAAGAATATTTATGAGGAATTTTAAATTATCTTTCTTAACTATTGCTTTATCGTTGAGAGGAATTTTGTTTTTGTTTCTCAATTAAGGAGTGGTTAAAATGATTAAAAACATGACAGAAAACCAAATAACTCTTCAAATTTTCAAGTCATTAAAAGAAGGGAAACAGAAAGAATTTCAAGCAACATTAAAGGAACTCCAACCTTATGATATTGCACGGATTTTTGAGGGGTTACCAGAAAAACATCATACACGTTTCTTATTGTTTCTTACTTCTGTACAAATCGCTGAACTCATTCAAGAGCTTGAAAAGGTACTCCAATTAAAAGTTCTTAATAAATTAGGGATTGAAAAATCAGGACAGGTAATGAATTTAATGGATAATGATGATTTAGCTTCATTATTAGAAAACCTATCTCCTGATAAAATTGAAGAACTTCTTTCAGGTATGAAACAAGAAGAATCAAAAATTGTTCAAAATATCATGAACTACCCCCCTGAAACTGCAGGACGAATAATGACAAACCGTTTTGTGTGGATTCCTCAACACTTTACTATTCGAGAATCAATTGATAAACTCAAAATTTTTGCAGAGTTCTCAGAAACGATTAACTATTTATATGTAATTGATAATGATAAAAAATTAGTAGGTGTTGTATCCTATCGGGATTTAATCATAAGTAATGAATTTGAAAAAATTCAGGATATTATGTATAGCAGAGTAATCTCCGTTTCTGCTGAAACGGATCAGGAAGAAGTTGCTCGTGCAATAGAACGTTATGATTTTTTATCAATTCCTGTTGTAGAAAAAAATAATGAATTAGTAGGAATTGTAACAGTTGACGATATTATTGACGTTGTTATAAAGGAGGCAAACGAAGATATTGAAAAACTTTCGGCATCTGGTAAAGCCATTGATTTTGACACGAAGGCACACGTAGCTGCGTATCGCCGACTTCCCTGGCTTATCTTACTTTTATTTATCGGATTAGTTTCAGGAACCATTATTAGCGGTTTCGAAGAAACATTATCCAAAGTTGTCGCTCTTGCCTTCTTTATGCCTATGATTGCTGGGATGACTGGAAATACAGGCACTCAATCGTTAGCTGTTGTTGTAAGAGGTCTAATCACTACAGATACAAATAAAAGAGTAGTTTTTAAACTTATTATTAGGGAACTTAAAGTTGGACTGATTATAGGCATTACCTGTGGAATCTTAATCTCGATTATAGCCTATATTTGGCAAGGAAATCCGATTTTAGGTTTAGTTGTTGGTAGTTCATTAGTTGTGACTCTAATTATTGGGACTTTAGCCGGGACCATTATCCCACTAATATTATATAAATTCAACATCGATCCGGCAGTGGCCTCGGGTCCATTAATTACAACACTAAATGATATACTATCCTTACTTATTTACTTTGGCATTGCAACAATGTTTATTTCAAAATTGATGTAGAAAATTCACTGCTCTCCTGGTGGTATTCTTTAAGCTTTATCAAGATTTGTTAAGCAAATGGGTGACTATAACTCAAAAAGGACTGCCTAGCTTCAAGAACCTTAAATAGAATAGCGCTTGATTTTCAACAATCAAGCACTATTTTTGAATAAACCTTAGATTTAAAACGACTTTATTGTTATTAGTGAAGTATCTTATATTGAAAATTAAACTACTATATTTTAACCCCGTCCTAAAATTAGAACGGGGTTATACATGTTTTTTAGGTTTTTAAATAACTTTATTGTCTTTTTACATAAAGGACATTTAAAAAGTAACTCACAAAAAAATTTCATGAATTTTGAACAAGTAAAGAATAAAAAGAAAGTGTTAACTGAAAAATCAATAAATGTAATTTATACGTCAAGTGGCAATGTCAACAGCTTTCGGTGTAAGATGCAAAACGTAAATAGAGGGATTTTCCATCAAAATAACCTTGTGATTTCAAAGTTATTGTTAAATGTCTTTTTAAAAAGATTCCTTTGTAGGCGTTGGGTACACCAAAGGTATTAATTGAAAGAATATACTAAAAAGTCAATGTTCAAACTAAATTACGTCTTTAATGAAACCTATTAATCCTATTCCGACTGTCTCCAAAACCATACTAAAACCTGCCCCCAAAAGATATGGCAGAAGTCTATTTGCAAAACCCGAAAATTGAAGCTATAATCCTGGCAGGATCGATTTCAAGAAACTTACAGGATGAAAATTCGGACATTGAATTGCATATTTTGTGGTCAACACCACCAGAAGAGGAAGATCGAAAGTTCCCCCATTCAAAAGGTTGATGGAAACATTTTGGCATATCATCCGTATGAAGAGGAAGAGGGTCTGTCCTATCTAACGGGAGATGGGATTAAATTAGAAATAAGCAACTTTTTAACCATAACAGTTGAACGTTTATCTCAGATGTATTGGATAAGTACGAAAATTTAACCAAAAAGGGTTATCAACTATAAATAAGTGATAGTCTTATATACAAATGACTAGGTAATCACATTTTTTTGTGAGCCTGGTCATTTTGTATTTATTCTTTAATTGTTGTTTCAAATGTTTTTCTACCTGATTTTATTTTATCAACTTGAACATTTATTTTTTTAATTGATTCTTTAGTCAAGGGGATTTTCCCGTTATTCTCCAATGCTTTCCATGCTTTTACGTTGTTTCGATAAAGGTATTCGGATAAACGATAAATATCAACGTCTAACTTCAATCCTGCTTCGTAGGTTGCCTTTATTTCCTCTTTAACTTTCTTAATAACTTCCTTACGTATTTCATTTTCTGTTGCCTTACTTTTGAAACCATTAAGTATAACATCGACTTTAATATCAACCTTAAACTGTACTTGATTGCCTTTAATAATTGGTTTAACATCAAAATATTTTTTTTCAATATCTACTGTTAAACTTTTATTACTGTCTAATTTAAAGGTTAAGTCTCCTCTATTCTTTTTATTCTGCATCCAGTTAACACCTCTTGCGGTATCACCTTTAATTACCCCCCTAAATCCATCTTTTGAAAGTATTCCTATCCCCTTAATTGTAGTCTCTTTTGAAGGGTGCTCTTTTGTTGTCTCCCAATTTTCATCAATTGAAACCAAAGGTAAACTAACTTCATGACTAGGTTCATTTAAACCAATAACAAGATTCCTTAAGCTAACGGGTTCTGTAAATACTTCTAATTTCCGGATGTTTAATGGATGACTTAATTTAGAATCAATTAATGGTTTATTTAAAATAGGTGTTATCAAAAGAATTTCTTCTAGAGAGTCTTGGGTAAAGTGAACATTTATCTGATATCTTGTTTCTCTAAATCGCGAAAAAGTATCGAAAACTGAAATAACTTCCTCGTGTTTTAAAGCCTCTTCTGTAAATATCAGATAGGTCATATGTCCCCAAAATACTTCTTGATCAATGGAGCGATATAATTCATAAATAGCTTCTTCCATAGTTTCCCCTTTAGCATATCCAATCTCTGCAGGTGCTTCACGAGCATAAGGTGTTTCAGATTTTGCTATGTCTTTAAAGTTAATTAATTGTAGATAAACTTCATATTGATTGTCTTTAAAATCCACCCCGACCCCATTAACATAGTACATTCTTTGGGGTTCTATCTCATCCCAACATCCAGATAGAAGAGGGAGTGTTACGGTTAATATAAAAAAGCCCTTAATTATCCTATTCATTTCTCTCCACCTTAAATATCAATACATATTTTATTTAGTTTGGCAAAAATGAAGAGAATTATAAATAAAAGGGTCTTTTTAAAAATTTTAAGGGAAAGTTCAGTAGATGATTTAAAAAATAAGGTTTTAAGGAAAAGTTATTTTCTAAAAAGAAAAAACCGATTACCTATATGGAAATCGGTTTTAGGTTAGGATATTGATTCAAATTATTAAAAATAAGAAATAATTGGTAAGTGAACTTTTATTCGGGGATAGAAATACTATGTTTATTGGTCTATTTCCCACTATGTTTTTTCAAGAAGGCAATCGTTTTCCCTAGTGTTTGTTCAGCGTGTGTAGTAGTAAAATCAAATTGATACTCATGACCTAGGTCAGTATTTGTTCCGTCAAATAAAACACTTTCTACTTCTACACCATTCATTTTGAGAACATCTATAAGCTCTGTTGATTGCGGGGCTAGTGGATCTGCATCTCCAACTGTCAAAAAGGTAGGTGGGTAATTAGGTGTTACATGTTTAACTGTAGACATCTCATCTAGTCTAGAGAAGGACTTGAAATCTTTTTTTCCTGTATATGCCCAAAATACTGACTGGATACCTTTTTTTATTATTGGAGATGACTGAGCACCTATTTTATCCATGTTATAAACTCCACAGAATAAAAGAGCACCTTTTAACTGTTTTTTATCAACAGTAGGTTGAATATCCATTGATTTTGCTAGAGCTTCATTAGTTATTATCGCAATAGTTTGACTGGCAATTTGAGCCCCTGCTGAATCACCGCCAATAAATAAATGATTCATATTGCCGCCATATTTCGAAACATTGTCCTGTATATATTTAAGAGCTTGGTTAGTTTGTATGATTGGCCCCGGATATTTTTGTCCCGGTGCAATAGCATAGTTTATATTTGCTACAACATATCCTTCATTGGCTAATGCCATTCCATATTCTTGCGTTTGTTCCTTACTACCTGATACAAATGCACCGCCATGTATCCACATGATAACAGGGAGTTCTCCCTTAATATTTTTCGGATAATAAATATCTAAAAGACTATTCTCAACTCCATGTTTATCGTAAATAATATCTTTTTCAACATGGACTTGCCTTTTTATTGTTTCAATATCCTTAGGGGATGCAAAAGAATCAGCTTCAAAAAGCTGCTTGATTATAAAGGTATTAAGTACAGGTGTAAACTGACCAATTATAAATATAAGCAATATAGGAATGACAATAATATAAACTGGAATCATCCATCGTTTTTTTTTCTTATAAAAACTTTTTTTAGTTTTCAAATTGAATTACCCTTACCTCATTACGTATTTATATGAAATTCACTTGACGGAAAAAGAAGAGGGGGGATGCCTACGTTATGCAAAAAGAAAGACCAGCGTTCTTTATACTCTGATTTTCCTCCCACTACAAGATTTATCTAATAAGATGAATGATGAATATTGTTAGTCTAGTTTAGACATTATTGAACTTCATACAAATGTATTATATCAGATTTCGACCCTCAACCAATAGAAGAGAATATTATGTATGTGGAATAGCAATGTAGAGTACCTGGGCTTTTTGTGTTTATTCATCATACTGTCTATATTTTGTATGAAGCTCCTTAGATGCTTCATCGATAGGATTCTTCTCAGAAACGTCTTCAGTATAAGCATTTACAGTTTTTTCTTTAGCTTCTTTTTGCTCACTAGCTGGAGCTTCTTCATTATATGAAGCTTCCTCCTCACTACATGCAGTTAGTGTTAATATCGACAATACCCCTATTTAAAATATTTTCTTCATTGTATAACCTCCTTTGGAATTATCATTTAAAAAACAGACAAATGTAATTAGTTATCTATTCTGCTATCCGTACTGGGGTGTTTATTTGTATTTATTACTTCCTCAAAATCTGCTTTAATTTCCTCAATTGTATAGTAGAGGACAACTTTTAAAGAGTTCAGTATCGATTTATTACTTGTTGGAATGGTAGGAGTAAATTAACCGCTATAAATGCTCGGAGTTATGTGAAAATCTAGTTTAGTCAATGAGCAATATATAGCGGTTGTATATCGCAACCCAATTTTGAGCCAATTGTTAACTGAGCCAGTGAGCCACTTTACACTACCTGTCTTTTCCAGAAGAACACCTCGGCTTTATTTGGAGTGGCGGGCATGATACCCTTGTACGGGCGTTAAATTACTGATACTACGCCTTTAAAGTGCGAATTATGCCCGCAGAGGCTCCATGTAAAGCCCACCGAAAAATGTGCTATGACATTTAACTTGTCCACTGAAATGGATTGCCTGTTCAATTGCGAAGTGGCTCAATTTTCATTTGCGAAATACAAGCGGTTGAAGGTTCTTACAGTTTAAGTATGTTTATATCAAATTTAATTATACGTAAGGAGGAAATACAATTGACTCATTTTAAATATATGGAGAAACTACTTTTTATGTAGGGATGATGTTCTAGTGCCTTTTTACAATTGGTAAGAGTAGCATTCATTTTACCTTATTCTAAAATCGATTCAATATAAGTTTCCCCAATTAGGTACTTAAAAGCAGTACTATGGAAACCGGCACGTATTTGGCTTCGGAAAATAGAAGGAAATACGGTACCATTAGGATTTTGAACTGTCAGTTGCTCCAGTTAAAGGTTATAGTGACAAATGGATATTCACTATTTCTATTTATATGTCTTTCATTTTATTCTAAAACGCAAGGAACAAAAAAACAGAAAATTCAATTAAAAATTATACGACGTTAATGATATTTTATTTGTTATGCTAATAGAAAAATCCCCTCCAAATAGGACATGTAATTGACTATAATTATAGTCTTTTTTACACTGTCTACTTAAAGGGGATAATACTAGGACTTCAAAAGTCCTTAGCCCTATTTTTCTCTTAAATATAGACCCTCAGTTGAACTGATCGTCTCAATGAGTTTTCTATATTTCTTATCTTGAACAAATACAGAAACAATTAATTCATTTACCCATGCAATAATCTTTAATTCTGGTAAATAAATTATAGTTTGCTCGTACCCTCTTAGACTTAATTTTAAGTAATTACTTAATTCTTTTGGAGATATAATTTGAATAAAAGGATGGTCTTTCGTTTCTAGAAGATAATCTTTTTCTTCATTTGTGAAGAAATCTGGTACCTCTCTTAGTGAAAAGTAATAAGAACTTTGTACCCACAAAGAGCTATAACATGATAAGATAGTTAAAGTGTCTATAAATTTTTTTTCGACTTCAAAAAATTCTTTTGGTGTTTGATCATTTTGACTAAAACAAAAGTCAAGAGGAGCAAACCATTCCATCGATTTATCAATAATCATTGGAAAACGATCTATTATCAGAAAATTTTCTGGGTACTTAGTGTAAATCTCTTCTTCTTTTTCGAGAAATCCTGTAATATCAAAATTAATAGAAAGATTAAAAGAATCAAACATTTTTTTAATCTTTCTATTTTGATTAAAAAACATTTCACTCACCTAAATAAACACCCCTTTTAAGATAATAACATATATTAGGTATTTTTATTTAGATATAATCCTCCCTTTTTCATCCAGGGAAGCAACTCTATTACCTTTATCATCTTTAAGTTTCCATTTTCTACCGCCATGACCCGCAGTATCTTTATCTATTTCCCAGCCTGTCTTAGGATCTTTATATGCGGTTTTCCCACCTACTTTTTGAGAAAACTTACCCATATCAATAGAACCATCACTATCTAAAATCTTTTTAGGTATCGCTCGATAAGCTGTATCAATTTCGTTAGTTAGAGTCGGCTGATTCATCCATAAAAGAAATACACTACCTGTAGCAGCAGTTGCACCTATTGTTGCCCAGACTATGTCAGAAATAGCTATTGCCGGTACAGCAAACCAGATGAATTTTGGTTGTACTTCCAAATCTTCTGCTTCAACAATTTCTCCGTTAATTACCAAATTTTCATTTTTGGAATAATTAGAAGCAGCTAAAGAATTAGTTGGAATTGCTATATTAACTAGTAAAAGCAAGACTAATAAACCAGATATTATTTTTTTCATTTTTGTGATTCTCCTTTTCAAAGTTAATTTATAATTTTCGGTTCGTAAGATCATTTGGTAATTCATCTGCTTTGAGTAACTTATCATATTTTCAAAAATAAATAAGATATCGTACACTTTTTGGAACTAATAATCAATCTGATGCACCGAAATAATAGGCCTTTAGTAAAAGTTACTCACATTTCCGCTCAATAATTGTTTGAAAATTTTGTATATTACCATCCCTCTTCTAGTTCATTCGAATATGACCGCTCTATTCGTTATTTCCTAGTATAGATAGGAACCTGTCGCAAGAAAAGCCCTTTTCTTAAATTAAAAATTTGCTATAAAATTTCCTATCAAACATGTTTTTTGCTATACAAATGTGGATAACATGCTAATTTCCCCTAACGGTTCATTCAGGAATATAAACTAAGTCAGTAATTTTCTCTCTATAATTACTACCTTATATTCACTTCTTTAATTACTTTTTCATGTGTTTTGTAGTCCAACCCAAAAACTTTAACTTCCCCAGTATCTGGCTTCAATAAATTCATTATCATTTTTATTGTTGTCAATTTTCCGGCACCATTTGCCCCGACAAATCCTGTTATGTACCCTTTCTTCACCTGTAAGTCAAGATTTTCAATAGAAAAACCTTTAAATTTTTTGCTTATATTACTTATTTCAATGACATTTTCCATTGCTTCACTCCTCATTTAAAATACTCAATAATTCTTGCAATTCATTAAGTGACATTCCTATTTCTCTGCTATTTTTGATGACTGCACTCAACTGCTCTTCAATGACTTTTAGTTTTTTCTCTTTGATTACCTCTAAATTTTGCTCCGCAATAAAAGAGCCCTTACCTACAATGGAATAAATAAAGCCCGCCTTCTCTAATTCTTCATAAGCACGTTTGGTTGTGATCACACTAATCTGTAAATCCTTTGCTAATTGGCGCATAGAGGGTAATGCTGTCCCTTCCAAGAGGTCACCTGTTAAAATCAATGACTTAATTTGATTTGTAATTTGTTCATAGATTGGTTCCTTTGAACTATTCGAAATAATGATTTGCATGTTAATCCCTCTTCTTCATTTGTTGATTGAGAAAATAATAATCAATTATGCCTCGGCATAATTGCGTCCGGAATCGGCTTTGTACTTAGGCCAGCAAATGTTTTCTGTGCGAAAGCGCAGTGCTAACGTAGCGGCAGCAACAAATGTTTTTTGTGCGAAAGCGCAGTACTAACGTAGCGACAGCAAAAGGTTTTGTCTGTGCGAAAGCGAAGCGTCAGCAAAAGGGTTTTATCTGCGCGAAAGCAAAGCGTCAGCGGCAACAACACGAGGGCCGACACGATGTCGGTCATTTCGGTATGCCACAGGACGTGGCGTTCTTAGACTGAGTTCCTCTATTTCAGCGGGTGTGTTTAGACTACCGCTAAAAGAAGTTAAACCTCTCAATACAACACAATATATATATACTTTATACACATTTTACACATTGCAAAATACATTGCAACTATTTTATTTTACGAGAGGAGTTGAGCTAACTATTTTTAAGATCAAGGAGTAAAGTAGTAGTGCAATTGTTAGTTTTATCAATAGATATAACTCAATCAAATGATTATGATTATTAACATTCCAATACATGTAAAACCTGCTTACCGCTCGCTCGTTTCATTCATTGCAATAATTAATACACTTAATCGATTAGTCTGTACAGTGACCTCAAATAAAATGACATGACGATTTATCTCTATCGACAATGATGGATATGGAGAGTATAAGAATGTTGAATTACCGGATTTTTACACAAAAAATACAAGGCACCTAATTAAAGGACCTTGTAGACTCTAAATAAAAACTATTTCAATTATCAACTATCACTGAAAACCAAACCCGATATTTTCCGGCTTTAAAAGCAAAAATTCCCCAAATTAATAAAGTAGCGAGTACAAAAGCTAGCGTACATCTTGCAGCTTCTGGAATATGATCATTATTTTCATCTTTAATATTCTTATCTATACTCATCTCCCCCTTAATTCAAATATATTACAATATCCTATGCAAGACTTAGAAAAATAGTAAAAGCTGCTTATTTATTTCAAAATTCTGTATATTAAAATCCCTCTTCTAGTTCATTCGAATATATCTGCTCTATTCGTTATTTCCTAGTAAAGAAAGGAAGCAGTCACGAGAAAAGCCCTTTTCTTAAAATAAAAATTTGCTATAAATTTTCCTATCAAACATGTTTATTGCTATAAAAATGTGATTAACGTGCAAATTTCCACTAATAATGAACAGTATCTTATGAAAAAGTTAATATTTATGCCTAAAGGAACTGTATCTTTTTCAATAATACAATATAATAGAAACAACATGGTTTTTTTCCTAACACTTGGTAAAAGAAATAACATTCAAAAATTACATAGAGGTGAAGCAAATGATCCATCCATTAAAAATTACTAGTACATTAGCCGATGAAACTAGATACTCTATTTATGAGTACATCCTGCAAGAGAAGAAAACTGTAACGGTTCAAAACATCGCTGATAAATTCGGCATACATCCAAACGTTGCACGTCTACACTTAACAAAGCTATCAGAAATCAATATCATCACAGCTGATTTTGCTAAAACTGGGAAAGGTGGCAGACCTGGTCGTGTTTATAAGGCCTCAGATAAAGGTGTTTCATTAACGTTCCCGAGACGTGATGAGGATCGACTATTAAAATGGTCAATCCAATTAATTCAAGAGTTCGGACCATCTGCACTGGAAAGATGCCAAGACATAAGTTACCAAGACGGTTATCAGCAAATGAAGAATTATGTCAATGCTGAGTTACAATTAAATAATACCCTTTCATTCGAACGAAAGCTTCAGCTATTAACTGACAATGCAGCATTAATTGGCTATATCCCGCAAGTACAACAAACAGAGCACGTTAAAAGAGTGACGTTCTCCATTTTTAATTGTCCATTCCAGGAGCAGCTTTCTACTCATTCAGAAATTGTTTGTTCTTTACATGAATCTTATTTAAAAGGTCAGGTAGATGCGTTATTTTCGAGCAATGATTTTGTACAAATTGATAGCATGATACATAATTGCGATTTATGTAAATATGAAATAAACGTGACAGAAATCGATAACTAACTTTTAAAATCCAATTGTTTGTCACAAAGAAGAAGAAGTTCCAGTTTACAGATACCTTTCATATCATTTATAATGAGTAAGAGATTATTGTGTCGTGGGCAAAAGGAGGGGAAATCTTCATGGATAATATGTATAAAGTTATGGCATTCTGGACAGGTATTTTTGCAGTCATGTTCTACCTTGGTGGTATGAACGAAGTATCGCTATTATTCGTAGGTAATACAGGTTTATTCTTATTATTAGGCTTCTTGAACCTTTCAGAACGTATGTACATGTACATTTTCGGAGCATATTTAACTGTATTCTTTGCTGGCTTCACGTACTATACAACATTCATTCACGTACCTGGTGTCGGTCATTAATACAAAAAACGCGTGTCTCACCAAATGTGAGACATGCTTTTTTTATGTAAATTTATTCACATCATTTATCAAGGCATAGTAAAATCCCCCTTTGCAATTACATGGTTAGATTTTGGTTTATTTTATCTATCCAACAAATTGCAAGGGGGATTTTTGTATTTTATGAAGTTAATTTAGGTTTTAATCCAACACGAAGCTCTGTAAGTTGATTGGAGTGGAGGCTGGGCGACTCCTTGGGGATCAAGCAATAGAGGGACGAAGGCTAAAAACCATCACGTTCTGTGATAACGCCTTCGTGACCAACAACATGTTGGCCCAAGCGGCTCATTGGACGCCCCAGGAAGCTTTGCTCTGTGCGAAAGCAAAGCGGCAGCAACAAATGTTTTATCTGTGCGAAAGCGAAGCGACAGCAACAAATGTTTTCTGTAGCGAAAGCAAAGCGGCAGCTACAAAGCGCCAGCCGGAACGGAAATCAACCCACACGCTATGATGAAGAGCACCTTAAAAACCATTCAAGAAAGGATTTGTCTCCATTTCTGCACCGACTGTTGTATAATTACCATGACCAGGGTAGATAATAGTATCTTCAGGTAATGACAATAGCTTATCATGAATAGATGCAAGTAATATTTTTGTTGAGCCTCCTAGTAAATCTGTACGACCTACACCTTGCTCAAAGAGTGTATCTCCAACAATAGCGAAGCCATCATTTTCAAATATATATGAAATACTACCCGGTGAATGTCCTGGCGTAAAAATAGCTTTAAAACCAAAATCGCTTATTTCAAATAATTGTTCTTTTTTAATTATATTTTCTTCAGCCGGTGTGCCGACTATATAATCTGGTAATGCTGCATATTTACTAGAGCCATTTTTTGTTGGATCTCCTAACCAGCTTACTTCTTTTTCATGAATCCATAATGGTACATTAAAAGCTTCGCGGACAGCATCTACGGCACCGATATGATCGAAATGCGCATGTGTTAAGAAAATGGCCAATGGTTTTAGGCCGTTACTACGTATTGCCTTGATAATTCGATCCGCTTCTTCTCCTGGATCAAAAATTATGCATTCCTTATTTTTATTCGATACGATATAACAATTCGTTTGGACAGGTCCAAGTGAATAACTTCGTACGTTCATCATTGCTATCACCTCAATTACAATTATACAGCCTTTACCACCATTTGACGATAAATGTTCATAGTTTAAGCTATTTTAGTTCTCGACAAAAACAGGTAGAACGTTTACAATTAAGGAGGAATATTGTTGACGACATTCATTTTCTGATGTCGAAAGGAGTGTCAATTTTTAATGAACTTATTAATGGTTATTTTTGGTCTAGTAGCAATTTTAGCTGTAGTTGGTACATTCCAAGCACTTAAAGAGAAGAACCTTTTAAGCGTTGTTTTCAACTTATTAAGTGCGGTAGTATTCGGTTGGTTCGTAATTATGACTGTAATTCATAGCGGATACCCTCCAACATTACACTAAAATTCAGAGAAAAAAGAGCTGTCTCCATCACGAGACTGCTCTTTTTTCTCTCTTTTATATATTTATTTCCTATTTGAACTGTTCTTTTTGACCTTTCGAGCAGTCTAACACTTACTCTAAGCTGTTTATTTGGCTTCCTATACGCCCCTATTAAAGTTTAAAAGAAGCTCTTCTATACTCTTTTGTAATATGTGGTAAATAGCTCGTCACTTCTGCTAAACAGGCTAGTAAACGTTTAACTTCTTTCAGCAAGTGTTTTATGTAACGAAAGCGGAGCGACAGCTACAATTATGCCGAGGCATAATTGATTGTACAACAAAAAAGAGATCTCATTAAACATGAGATCTCTCTTTTTGTTTACTTAACTGCCCCTTGCTTCAAATTCCCTGTCTTTTGGTCATAGAAGCGGAGTAAATCACCGTTAATGATGGTATCAGAATTTTCTAGTTCTTTCGTAGCCCGATCAGCGTATGGCTGACATGGCTCACCATCAATTTCTTCACCAGTTGCTTTGTCATAGCAAGCTTCA
Source organism: Lysinibacillus sp. NPDC056232 (assembly GCF_042267565.1). Lineage (NCBI taxonomy): Bacteria > Bacillati > Bacillota > Bacilli > Caryophanales > Bacillaceae > Lysinibacillus > Lysinibacillus sp. NPDC056232. The sequence continues at coordinate 16,086 of NZ_JBHJTF010000017.1, forward strand.
CCAGCATATACATATTTATCTGTTACAAAACGACCGTCACGGAACACAATGAAATCTTCATGCTCTGGTGAGAATAGGTCTGCACCAAGTTGCATATCTTTTGAAGTTTCAACACCAAGAAGGTGTAAAATTGTTGGACGTAAATCCATTTGTCCAGAAACCTCTGTCATTTCTTTACCGTCACCTGATCCAGGGATATGGATGTATAATGGTACTTCTTGTAACAGTGCATTATCAAATGGTGTAATGCTTTCTTTTCCTAAATATTGAGCCATCGCTTTGTTATGGTTTTCTGAAATACCGTAATGGTCACCATACATTACAATAATAGAGTTATCATATACACCTTGATCTTTTAAACCTTGGAAGAAGTCTTTAAGAGCTTCGTCCATATAACGAACTGTTTGGAAATAACGATTTAATGTACCTGAGTTTGACGTATATTCAGGAATCATTACATCTTCTGGGTCCAATGTGAATGGATAGTGGTTCGTTAAAGTAATTAGTCGAGAATAGAATGGCTGTGGCATATCTTTCATTAAGGCTGCGGATTGCTCTAGGAATGGGACATCTTTCATACCCCAGTTAACAGCTTGCCCTTCGCCAATCTTATATGAGTCTATGTCATAGAATTTATTAATGTGTAATGATTGATACATCATGTCACGATTCCAGAATGATTTATTATTCGGGTGCATGACATTTGTAAAGTAGCCATTATCTCCAAGGCGCTCAGCCATTGAGTTATACGTATTTCCACCGTGCGTGAAGAATACCGCACCTCGACCTAAACCGAACAATGAGTTTTCTGTAATAAACTCTGAGTCAGAAGTTTTCCCTAATCCAGTTTGGTGATAGAAGTTACTGAAATAATACGTATCTTTATCTTTTGTTAAAGAGTTTAAGAATGGTGTAATTTCATGACCATCCATTTGATTATTAATCACAAAGTTTTGTAAAGACTCCATCGAAACAAGAATCAAATTACGATCCTTGTATTTACCAAACATTTGAGGGTTGATTGCTGCTTGATTAGAACGAATATAGTTGTTCACTTCTACTAATTCACTGCCATCCGCTAATGCACGTTGAGCAGAAGATTTTGACTGAATATAAATATCATACAAATGGTAGTTATACGTACCAATGTTTTTCACAAGTAATTCACGGTCAAAGCTACGTGTTAACAATTGTGGACGCTCTGTTTCAGATAATCCTAAGTTTAAGAACGACATAGCAATCGCTAATACGAAGTACGCGCGACGGAACTCCACGTTGACTTTAACTTCATTTTTCATTTTAGGTAAATATTTATTCGCTAAAATTAGAATAAGTACGTCGACAAAATATAATAAATCCCAAGGGCTTACAATCGCTGCTACTGAAGTTCCTAAATCACCAAAGTTACTTGTTTGGAATAATACCGGTAGCGTAATAAAGTCGTTGTAGAAACGATAGAACGCCACATTTCCATATAAGACAATTGATAAAACAACACTAATCGTAATTATATAACGACTTTTAACTTTTGGCGATTTAAAGAATAATGATATACCATATGCAAATAGCACGAAGCTTAAAGGATTAATAAACAAAATAAATTGTTGCATTGCATTTTCAATTTTCATCTCAAAGCTTGTGTGATAAACAATGACCGTTTTTATCCAAGTTGCTACAATTGCTAGTATCATAAATGAATGTTTAGGCCACTTTATTGATTTCATTCCTAACATCCTCCTTACTTTCTTACAAAAAAATAATAATTTTAACAATTTGTTACTGAAACAAAATATATCTTAATCCTTTTTTTACAGATAATCAATAGATATATTTTCGGAAAATTGTTCTCCTTGTTCGTGCTGGACAATAATATATACGTTTTTACTTGTAAAAAGTTTCACAAATCATAAAAACAGTGGAAAACCACTGCTTTTAATAATATTACATACATGTTACATTATTTTTACAATACCCCATATGAATTATTTTTAAAACATTACTGGCTATTTTCTTTCATGCGAAGTTTTGTTGTTTCTTGTCGAATTAGTAACAATGCCATTTGGTAATCTTTAATATCTAGTACATTCGCTTTATACAACTCGCGAATTTCATCCTCCATTAACATCAAATCACCAATCGGATCACGTGTGTAAATATATGTGCCATATGTTTTTAGTAATTGATAAATATCTAACATTTTGTCCATTTTAGTTCGCTCCTCGTTGTGTTACACAGTCAAGACGTTTTGTCGGTGTCACAATGATATCTACTGGGCAATCGTGCGCTTCTCTAGGGACATGTTCATATAGCTGCTCGTTAAATAACAGAGACATGAGTTTACCCTTCTTATAGTGTAATACATAGCGATCGTAATAACCACCGCCGTAGCCAATTCGATAGCCGAACTGATCAAAGACAACTCCTGGAACAAGGATGACATCCATTTCATTTGCGTCAACAAACTCACACTTTTCTGGAATTGGCTCACGCAAATGCATATAAACAGTTTCAAGCTGGTCAAACGTTTCAATGGCGTAAAATGACATTTCTCTTGTTTTTGCATTACATTTAGGTACAGCCACTTTTTTACCAAGTTGCCACAGTTCTTCTATTAATTGAATTGTGTCGATTTCTGGCTTATTGGAAATAGTAACGCCGATTGTAGTTGCTTCTATTATATATGGTTCCTGTAGCACTTTTTTTAATACAGCAAATGATTGATCGTGGTAAGCTACTTTGCTCATTTCGGCAAGCGCTTCCTTTACCTCGTTCCGTAAAGTTGTTTTATCCATGTTAAGCTATCCCCTAATCAATTTCGCCTGGCGTAATTGCCGCTGACGCTTCGCTTTCGCGCAGATAAACAATGCGTCCGGATTTTGAATTGTGCTCAGGCCTGCACGAGGGCCGACACGATGTCGGTCATTTCGGTAATGCCACAGGACGTGGCGTTTTTACCGATGCAGGTCAGTTAGCCGTTTTCGCAGGATGCGAAGGTTTTAGGCTAACATCCTTATATTCATTCCTTTCAAAATCCGTGACATCCGCCGGAGGCTTTAGGCCAAAACGATGTTGGTCACTCAGTCGTTGCCACAGGACGTGGCGTTCTTAGACTGAGTTCCTCTATTTCATTTGGCGTTTGGTTACTCATTGAAAGAAACCTCATCCTCATTCATCTCTCCACCTTCAGAGGTGGCAGTCTTCTGTAGCTGACGCTTTGCTTTCGCTACAGAAAACATTTGCTGAATGAAGATAAAATGTAGAAAGCCAAAACCACAAGTGGTTTTGGCTTAATGAGCGATTACTTAGTTTCACGGTGAAGAGTGTATTTCTTCTCGCGAGAGCAATATTTTTTAAGTTCAAGACGCTCTGGATTGTTACGCTTGTTCTTTTTAGAAATGTAGTTACGTTCGCCGCAATCTGTGCAAGCTAAAGTAATGTTTACGCGCATTATTAACCCTCCCACTCTATATCAAGAATTTAAATTTTGAGCATGATTTATACGACTAACCTATTATAACATAAACTGAAAAAAAATCTACCGTCATTTCATATTAAGTTTGCATATGGTAAAATACCTTATAATTACATACTTAATGAGGTGAAACTAGTGGATTTATCCATCATACTTATGATTGTGGGAATTCTTCTAATTATTGCGTCGTTCTTTTTCAAAAATAACGCGAAAAAAGTCGAACAAGATGTAGAGGAGCTATCCATCTCTATTTTTCAAGAAACAAATAATTTAAAACGTCGTCTGAAAATTGTTGAGGAGGAGCTGTTATTAGAGCCAGAGTTTCAGGTTAAATCACCGTCAGCACAAAATAACACGATACCAAATCCGAAAATCCAACAGGTCATGCAAACTGTTCAACAGGCTGCTCAGACGTCGAAGACAGGACAACCAGCTACACAAACGAAACCTATCCATCAAATTATTATTAGTCAGGTACTTGAACTAAATAAGCAGGGTCTTTCTGTAGCCGATATAAGTATTCGGTCCAATTTAACGGAAGAGCAAGTCCGCCAAGTGATTGCAAACGGAGGTCGGTAATCTATGAATAAGTCCGCTATCCGCGCATTTGGCATTGCACTTTTTCTTGTTGGAGCTTTACTAGCTTTAGCAGTTCGTTTCGATCTCAATATCGGTCTTCCAACTAAAGCTTCAAAAAACACCGAACATGTAGAGGAGCTGCAAAAAAAGCTCGAGCAGGCAAATAAAGAAATTGCATTGTTAAAGGAACAAGTTAAGCAAGTACCGAAGGAAAACACGCAGAAGACAGATGCACCTAAAACAACGCCTAAAGACAAACATGAATCGGCATCCCAAGGAAACGTTACTACTATGACACTTCAAATTTATAGCGGTATGGAACCATATACTGTGGCGCAAAAGCTTGAAGATGGTGGCGTCATCGAAAATAGTGTTGAAATGGAACTTTTACTTGCTAACCCTAAATACGCTCGAAGCTTACAAATTGGTTCGTACGAAGTCAATTCTTCGATGTCTTTAGAGGAAATTGCAAAATTGATTACAGGGAAAAAGCAATAACATTCCCCTCCTATTTGTAAAAATGGCTGTCACCAAAAATCACAACTACTGATTTTTGATGGCAGCCTATTTTGTTTCGTTTATGAAATTTGTTCTATGAAAGTTTGCATCATTATGTTACCCTCTTGTGTCCCGATGGATTCTGGATGAAATTGTAGCCCAAAAAGCGGGTATTCCTTATGTTGAATCGCCATAATTTCCCCATCATCACTGGACTTTGCTAATATATTAAAATCCTCATGTAACGTGCTTGGCTCTATGACGAGAGAATGATAACGCATTACTTCAATTTTACCGTCTAACTGGGCAAATAAGCCTGTTTTTTCGTATTGAATCGTAGATATTTTTCCATGCATTATATGTTTAGCTTGAACGATGCTACCCCCAAAAGCCTGCCCTATCGATTGGTGCCCAAGACAAATTCCTAAAATCGGAAATTTCGTATAAAGCTCTTTGACAACATCCACTGTTATTCCGGCATCAATTGGCGTACCTGGACCGGGCGATAAAATAATGGCTTCTGGTTGCATTTTCATAATTTCTTCGATTGTCATTTCGTCATTACGTACTACTTTTACATCTTTCCGAAGCATACTTATTTGCTGAAATAAATTATATGTGAATGAATCATAGTTATCGATCAATAAAATCATTGTTTTACCTCCAATAACGCGCGGGCTTTATTTAGTGTTTCCTCGTACTCAGACAAAGGCACAGAATCGTAAACAATACCGGCTCCTGCCTGAACATGGGCACAATGATCCTTCACGATCATTGTCCGAATGGCTAGAGCTAAATCCATATCCCCTGTAGTAGAAATATAGCCTACTGCCCCTGCATAGACACCCCGCTTCACAAGCTCTAGCTCATTGATTAGCTGCATAGCACGAATTTTCGGGGCACCGGAAACAGTTCCGGCAGGCAGGCAAGCTCGGAGAACATCCAAAACATGTACATCATCCTGTAATTCGCCGATAACCTCCGATACAATATGCATTACATGTTTATAACGCTCAATAGTCATATATTTTATAAGCTTCACTGTACCCACTTTAGCAATACGGCCAAGATCATTACGGCCTAAATCCACGAGCATACGATGTTCAGCGATTTCTTTTTCATCATTTAGTAGTTCTTCCGCCATTGCGTTATCCTGCTCCACGGTTTTACCTCTAGGCTTCGTTCCTGCTATTGGATTTGTCGTGACCTTTCGATCCTTCACCTTGACAAGACTTTCAGGAGATGTTCCTAAAATGGTGTACGAACCAAAATCCATATAGAACATATATGGTGAAGGGTTAGAAGTACGTAACTGACGATATAAAGCAAAAGGATTACCTGTATAGGATGAAGTAAAGCGTTGTGATAAGACAATTTGGAAAATGTCACCCTTCCGAATATGATGCTTGGCGCGATCAACCATTGCTACAAAATTATCTTTGGCAATCATTGGTCTGAAATCTAGCTCTCCAAACGTCATGGCGTCAAATGTTGTTCCGGCATGAAGCTGCTTCTTCATCGTAGAAATAGCCAATTCCATCGCTTCAAGAGAACGTCCTTCATTAAATAAATCAATCGCCGCTAATGTAATCTCTTGCTTTAAATGATCAAAAACAATAAATGTATCATAGAAAAAGATATGGACATCCGGCATTTCTAAATCGTCCTGCAAGTATTCACCTATTTTCTCTGTATAAAACGCTGTTTCGTAACCAAAGAACCCGATTGCTCCTCCAAAAAAGGCGAAGGGGTATTGTGCCTTATGAAATGGCATAACTTGCTGTAATTTTATTAATACATTGTCACTTGATTTTTCAGTTTCTCCATCTTTGATAAAAGAATAACCATTCCTATCTCCAATCAATTCTGCAATTGGGTTGACCGCAATAAACGAGTAACGCCCACTTTCTTCATGCTTGGCTGACGATTCGAAAAGCATCTTATGCTCCCCATCCAGTGATTGATAAACGGAAATTGGTGTCATCATATCACCCTGTATTACCTTCATGGCAAACTTTCTAAGCTCAACTGTCATACTCTTTCTCTCCTTCTCTATGCTCTGCTCTTCTACACCAAAATCTATTAATTATGCAATGGCATTTTTTGACGCTGTCGCTTCGTTAGCATCTCGCTTTCGTTTATACAAATATTGCGTCCGGATTTTTATAAACATTTCCTGCCAAAACATATAAAAAGGCCTTTCCATCACAAAAGGACGGAAAAGCCGTGGTGCCACCTTCATTGGTCTTTTATCAATTATGCTCCGGCATAATTGCTTCTACAATCGGCTTTGTGCTTAGGCCTGCATGAGGGCCGACATGATGTCGGTCATTTCGGTAATGCCACAGGACGTGGTGTTTTTACCAATGCAGGTCAGTTAGCCGTTATCGCATGGATGCGATGATTTTAGGCTAACATCCTATGTGAATTTCTTTCCGATTACGTGACATCCGCTGACAGAAGTTAAAAGACCCACTCTATGCCCTATAACGTGGGCAGACGCTAATCCATACTTTATTCAGAATTAGAGCTCCGAAGTCCATTCACCATGTTTTTGTACTAGTTTTCACCAGCCACTAGCTCTCTATAACAAATAATAATGGCTACTACTCTTCATCAAAGCTGATTACATATATTCATTGTAAAACAAGAAAACTAACAATTCAAATTATTTTTTATTACTTATCCATTCATCTTCAGCCAGATTAGCTACTTTAATATTTAGTTCTTGAAAGATTTGACGAATAGCAAACAAAATATCCTGTCGCACATTTAGCATCACTGCCGTATCATTTGTTGCCACATAGAAACGTACAAGGACTCGATAGGAAGTTGGATAAAACTCATCTATAAATACATGAATCATTTCTTTTTCTGTTTGAGCATGCAAATAAATTTCCTTTTGAATGGCACTTAAAGCACCGCGTAATATTTCTTCTTCATTTTCAGCAGCTACAAATAAAAATTGCTCACATTTTCGTTTTTCCCTTCTTGACAAATTATAAATTGGTCGATTTGCCAAATAAGAGTTAGGCACATAAACAAGCCCTTTATCACCCGTTTGAATCAATGTACTTCGAAGATTAATATCCTCAATGGTCCCTTCAATTTTTTGGTCCTCTGTTGCGATCCAATCGCCAATTTGAAACGGGTTATCTAATGCGACTGACATCCCACCAAAAACATGCCCTAGTGTATCCCGAATACCAAAGGCAATTGCCACACCCGTTAAACCAATCCCCGTTAAAAAGCCATTTATGTTAAAATCCCAGAATGAAGCAATCGTAAACATTGCTAATATCATGATCAGCACTTTTCCTATACGAAGAAAAAACGGTAAAAGGACGTTTGGTTCTTCTTCACTATTCAGCTGCAAAGGCTGTTTTGTATAAAAATGTAAAACATCATATACACCTTTAAAGGCAAAAAAAACAATAATGGACAAAACAAAATTCTTTGTCACTGCATTTGTAAATAAATTTTCTTTTAATAATATGGTTAAGCTGAGTACAATCACTGCAAACATGAATGCATAGCGAATCGCTTTATTAAATTGTGCGAGCACGGTTGCCTGAAAGTTACGCTGACGATTTCTCAAAAATGTAACCGTGCGATTAATCATTTTTTTTATAATAAAATGCTGAAAAAGCCAACCAACGACAAAAAGAGCGATGGCAATAATAACGTCCATCCATGTCGGTGCTGACATATTTGGTAATAACCACTTCAATGAATCCATATCATTCTCCTCTAACTATTATGTATATTCACAAAAAAGAAGCCGACAATACATCAGCTCCTTTTTATTGAATAGCGTCATCCGCAAAAAAAGCTTTATTGGCAAACCAAAATTGCTGCTCATTAAAATTATGTTCATGCATAGCGATAACCGAAAATTCTGCACGATACTTACGCTTCATTTCCTCAAGTACAGCCTTTGCTTGCTTTCCAACTAGATGCTGGCCATCAATCGGAGTACCTTCTGTAAAAATGATAATATCCGCTTCTGTACAATGCTGATTTTCTTGGAGCAAGCCCTTTACAAAATGGAGCACAGGCAGAACGGCAGCTTCTCCCTTTGCCTTATATTCAATAAAACCCTTAAAATCGGATAAATTTAAATGGCCGTTTTCGAATCGATAATGTACATGAATTTGACAGTCATATGGAACGATATATAAATCGCGACGTTCACGGTGCGCGTTCATAAATAACGGTAAAATGATACTTTTGCAAAGCTCAGAATATGCCGCCATCCCAGTTGTTTGTTCAAGACAGATAATAATTGGACCTACTTCTTTTTTATATTCATCAAACGGAACATACAGGATATTTCCTTTTTTTATTGTTTGACGATTTAGCTTTTGACGCCTAGCTATTTGCCACTTTCGCCCATCGTAGTAGCGCCGCTCTTTTGCATTGGTCAATCGTTCTGTCTGCTCAATAGCTGGTATATTTTTATAAATTTCATGCATGATATCTGCCAATTCAAGTGCAAATGCTGCCATATTTCGTAATGTTTCACTCTTGCAAAAATAGTCAATAAAAAAACATTGTTCCTTATCACTTAATTCCTCAAGATGTAAGTTTTCATATAGAAAACATAAAAAGTCACGTTGTTCTGGCGTGATTTCCAGATCAAATTTCTTTATGAGTGATTCTACAGCGTCTTTCACGAAGCAGCACTTCCTCAGCACATTTTTTTAGATAATGTCTATAGTATAACCAAAATAATTTTTTGACAATACAATAACGCTTGTAGTATTTTGACGCTATTTTTATTAATAATGTTGCCGTGCTTTCGCACAGATAAAACATTCGTTGCTGACGCTTCTCTTTCGCACAGAAAACATCCGCTTCGCTGCAGGGTCTCGGGCCAACAGATATTTTTTTGCGCGAAAGCGTAGTGCTAACGTAGCGGCAGCAAAAGGGTTTCATTCTGCGCGAAAGCGTAGTGCAACGAAGCGACAGCAACAGCACCGATGTTGGTCACGAAGGCATTATCACAGGATGTGATGCTCTTAGCCTTCGTTCCTCTATCGCTGATCCCCGAGGAGTCGCCCAGCCTCCACTCCAATCAACTATTTCACTTAGTATGTATCTTCTAGCATGACACTAATTTATAGTGATAAAACAAAACTTCAGCAATGTTTTTATGTGCGAAAGCGGAATGTCAGTAACAAGATGTTTTTATGTGCGAAAATGAAGCGTCAAAAGCATTGATTACTTGTGCAAAAACGGAGTGTTAACAAAGCGGCTCGACACTTGCCCACAGGAAAGTTAGTAGCATGGAATCACCCTTATTTATATCGACCACCATATTTACAAAAATTTCTTTAACTGTTTGTATTCCACCACCATGAAAAAAAGAGCCTATAATTGGCTCTTCTCAGACTGCAAAACAAACGTTACTCCTAATTGAATATAGTTTATAGAGATTTAATTACGGGACCAAAATATTCAGTATTTTGTAAGAGCATTGAAATCGGCTCGCTTTTTTGGGCGGGACTTTCTTTAAATGCAAAATAATCAAACATATGCCATTCTAATTTAGGCTGGACCTTTTTAGTACTTTAATCATCGTTATAATACCATTTTGGTTCAATATGTTTACTCATACTTTCGATAGGAACTGTTGATTTTCTCGGAGAGTGGCGACTCCTGCGGGATGAGCTTGCACTGAAAGCTCCGCAGGAACGTAGCGACGAGGAGATTGATCAATTATGCCTCGGCATAATTGCGTCCTGAATCGGCTTTGTGCCTGCACAAAGAACTCCTTTCCGATTCCGTGACATCCGCCGGAGGCTTTAACTACTTTCAGCGGGTGTCCAAACACCTGCTGAAAGTAGTTAAAGCCAAGCCCGCGGAGAGCGCCAACTCGGAGTGAAAATCAACCTTTTGTTTATTGATACACTTGTTCTTATGTCGACAAACTAAAAAGAGCCTATAATTGGCTCTTCTCTTCCTAATTATTTAATTCATAATGTTTACCTTTGACTAAGTAAAATAAGTGTTCAGCAATATTTGTTGCATGGTCAGCTGAGCGCTCTAAATATCGGCAAACAAATGTTAAGTGGGTGATTTGAGAAATATGCGCTGGATTTTCAGCTCCAGCACGTAGCAATAGCGTTACTGTCGCTCCATATAAATCATCGACGTAATCATCTAGCTCAGCAATTTCCTTGGCATGAGCAGTATCTTCCTCTGTAAAAGCTTTAATAATACTTTCTAGCATTTCTACTGTCTTATTACACATCGTTTGCAAGTTTGTTGTAGGAAAGACAAGTGGCTCTTTGCCAATACGAATCGTCTCTTTTGCAATATTAACCGCATAGTCCCCTACTCTCTCCATATCAGATGCCGCTTTGACAAGCACCATAAGACGACGTAAATCAGTAGCTACAGGCTGTTGCTTCGCAATCATTAAAATAACATGATCATTGATTTCTTCTTCAAGACGATTGATGATTAAATCGTCCTCAAGAATTTTTAACGATGTTTCTAAATCCTGATTTAATAATGCTTCGAATGCTAATTTAAGTGCGTTAATACTACTATTAGCAATCTCAATAAATTGTTCTTGGACTTCTTTTAATTCCTGTTCAAAACGTTCACGTACTACCATCTACTGCTCCTCCTTAGCCGAAACGACCTGAAATATAATCTTCAGTACGTTGATCTGCTGGCGTTTGGAAGATAACGTCTGTTTTATCGTATTCAACAACCTCTCCACTTAGGAAGAATGCTGTTCGATCGGAAATTCGCGCCGCTTGTTGCATATTATGTGTCACGATAATAATTGAATAATCTTTTTTCAGCTCTTGTACAAGTTCCTCGACTTTTAATGTAGAAATCGGATCAAGTGCGGATGTTGGCTCATCCATTAAAATAACATCTGGTTCTATCGCTAAACAACGTGCAATACAAACTCGCTGTTGCTGACCACCTGATAAACCATATGCATTTTGATTTAAGCGATCCTTAACTTCATCCCAAATGGCTGCACCACGTAAAGATTTTTCGACAATCTCATCAAGAATCTTCTTATTTTTGATGCCATGGATACGTGGACCATATGCAATATTATCGTAGATAGACTTGGGGAATGGATTTGGCTTCTGGAATACCATACCTACTCGAGTGCGTAATTCCTCGACAGTATAGCTTTTATCTAAAATATTGCGCTCACGATATACTATTTCCCCTGATGTTCGAACACTCGGTACAAGCTCTACCATTCGATTTAGCGTTTTTAAATAAGTGGATTTCCCACATCCTGAAGGGCCAATTATAGCTGTTACTTCATTTTCATAGATGCTTAAATTGATATCTTTTAAACCATGATGATCGCCGTACCATAAATTTAAATTGCGTGTATCATAGACTACTTTTTTGGCAACATCAGCAGAAGGCTTTGTAGCCGTATGAATTGGTTTGACAACAGATTTTTCCTCTTTAACACCTAGTACCATAAGGTCACCTCATTAATAACGTTTTTGGAATTTATTTCGAATAAAGATGGCAATAGAGTTCATCAGTAAAAGCATTGCCATAAGTACTAAAATACCGGCTGCCGCTACATATTGAAATGCCTCTTGCGGACGTTTTGCCCAATCGTAAATTTGCATTGGTAAAGCTGTGAATTGACTTAATAAACCATTTGGTAAAAACTGCAAGATAACAGGAATACCTATAACAACAAGTGGTGCTGTTTCTCCAATCGCACGAGACAGCGCTAATATACTTCCTGTTAAAATCCCTGGAATAGCTGCTGGTAGCACAACATGCAATATCGTTTGCCATTTTGTCGCGCCCATACCGTAAGAAGCTTCGCGTTGTTCATTCGGTACAGCACGAATAGCCTCCTGCGCCGCAACAATGATCACTGGTAAAATTAACAAACTCATTGTTAAACCGGCTGCTAAAACACTCTTCCCTAATCCCAACATTCGAACAAAAATTGTTAACCCAAGTAAACCAAATACAATGGAAGGGACTCCAGCTAAGTTAGAAATATTCATACGAATAAAGTCATTTAGTCTATTTTTCTTTGCATATTCCTCTAAATAGATTGCAGTCCCTACACCTAGAATAATCGACACTGGAGCAACAACTGCCATCAGCCAAAGTGAACCTATTAAGGCTGCCTTAATGCCCGCTTTATCTGCAAAACGTGAAGCAAAATTTGTTAAAAAATCGATTGTTAAATAGTCGGCACCTTGTGTTACTATACGATAAAGTAAAATAGCAAGTGTCACTAATGCAAAGGTCGTTGCTAAGAAGAATAATGACTTCCAAACTTTATTGAATGTAATACGCTTTGTCATTCTTTTCATGACGGCCGTGTCATCCATATAGCGCATGCTAGTAAACCTCCCTGAAACGTTTCGAAATATAGTGAGCAATTAAATTCATCACTAAAGTAAAGATAAATAATGTGAATCCTACTGAATAAATCGAATAATAAATTGTCGTACCATAGCCAGCATCGCCTGTTGCAACTTGTACAATATACGCAGTCATCGTTTGAATCGAGTCTGTCACATCTAAATCGAATTTAGGTGTAGATCCGCCTGCAAGTGATACGATCATCGTTTCACCTATTGCCCGGGAAATGGCGAGAACAACTGAAGAGATAATGCCTGATAATGCAGCTGGTAATACTACTCTTATGGCTACTTCGAACTTTGTTGCTCCAAGTGCTAAAGCCCCTTCACGCATACTATTTGGGACAGATGACATCGCATCCTCAGAAAGTGACGTAATCATTGGTAAAATCATAATCCCAACAACAATCCCTGGACTAAGTGCATTAAAAAGTTTAAGTCCTGGAATAATTTGCTGTAACATCGGTGTTACAAATGTTAATGCAAAGAAGCCATAAACGATTGTTGGTACACCTGCTAACACCTCTAAAATAGGCTTAACTGTACGTCTTATTTTTTCGCTTGCATATTCACTTAAATATATTGCAGAAGCAATACCAAATGGTACAGCTACGATTACTGCAATAAGTGTGACTTTCAATGTTCCAGCGATTAAAGGTAAAATCCCAAATAACGGTTCCTTTCCTGAAAACGGTAGCCACTGTGTACCAAATAGGAAATCCGTAATCGAAACACGTTTAAAAAATTCAAACGTTTCAAAAATAAGGGTGAAAACAATGCCAAATGTCGTCAATATAGAGATAAGTGCCGCAGAAAATAATAGAGTTGGCATTGCTTTTTCCACTATTTTCTTTGTTTTATGATTGCGTGAATTTGCAATTAATTGCTGCACAGATGATGTCTTGTTTTCTTTTTGAGAAACCATTGGGTGCTCCTTTCAAATAAGAGAGGGAAAGAGCATACATCTCTTTCCCTCTATGCATGTCTACTTATTTTAAGCCTTCTAAAGTCTTTAAAGCTTCACTATATTTATCTTCTGGTAGACTGACATAACCAACAGCATCTGCCATGTCTCCCCCCTGCTCAAGTGTATATTTGATGAAATCATATGCCGCTTCATTATCTTTCATAGCACTATTTTTCACGTATACAAATAGTGGTCTTGAAAGTGGTGCGTATTCACCAGATTCAATTGTTTTATTTGTTGGCTCAATGCCGTTAACCTTCACAATATTTAATTTATCTTTATTTTCTAAGTAGTAAGCGTAGCCAAAGAAGCCGATTGCGTTTTTGTCACCCGCCACACCTTGAACTAGCATGTTATCATCCTCTGATAATGTTGCTGATTTCGCTAGATCAGCACCGTCTAAAATCGTTTCATCAAAGTAATCGTACGTTCCTGAGTCAGTACCTGGTGAGTAATACACAATCTTTTCATCTGGCCAAGATGGATCTATATCAGACCATTTTTTAGTTTTACCATCTTCAACCCAGATTTTCTTTAATTGCTCAACAGTTAAATCCTTCGCCCAATCATTTTCAGGATTCACGACAACGGATATGCCATCATATGCTAAAGGAAGCTCTGTAAAAGCAACTCCTGCTTTCTCTAGTTTTGCTTTCTCTTCATCTTTTATATGACGAGATGCATTAGAAAAGTCTGTCTCACCTGCGATGAATTTTTCAAAGCCACCACCAGTACCTGAAACACCTACCGATACTTTGACATTCGGTTGAGTCCCTGCATACTCTTCAACAACTGCTTCAATAATTGGTGCGACTGTTGATGAACCATCTCCAGCTACAGCCCCTTGCAGTTTTTTGTCAGCAGCATCTTGTCCTGAGTTCGATGGTGCGTTTGTTTCTGCATTGTTACCTTTTTGTGCAGAGTCGCTACCACATGCCCCAAGCATTAATGCTGACCCCATTACCGCTGTCATCGTTAAGTACTTCCACTTTTTCATCTCATTTGCCTCCGTCACTAACATTTTTTATTGTTATTTGTCTTACAATCTTTACTATAATGACTAAATGTTGAAGTCGTATAAACTGTTCGTAAAAGAGACGTAAAGGAATGTAATGCTTTGTAAATGATTGTAAAGATGAATTTACAATCACCAATTTCGCCTTGGCTTACTTTTAGCTGCCGCTTCGCTTTCGCACAGAAAACATTTGTTGCTGTCGCTTCGCTTTCGCACAGAAAACATTTGTTGCGCGTATTTAGACTAAGTTCCTCTCTTTCAGTAGGTGTGAAAAAGGATCACATTCGCATTCATCTCACCACCTTCAGTGGTGGGATCCTTCTTCCGAGTGAAGATAAACTTGCTTCCTAATGGAAAGATGCTATAATA
Organism: Lysinibacillus sp. NPDC056232; assembly: GCF_042267565.1. Classification (NCBI taxonomy): domain Bacteria; kingdom Bacillati; phylum Bacillota; class Bacilli; order Caryophanales; family Bacillaceae; genus Lysinibacillus; species Lysinibacillus sp. NPDC056232. The sequence continues at coordinate 31,373 of NZ_JBHJTF010000017.1, forward strand.
AGCAATTGTGTCAGGAAATAATCTAAGAGGAGTTTGACTTTGTGATTAAACATGCAAAAGTACAAAATGCCAATTACTTTAAAACTTATTTAACGCTTGTTATGGAACATCGGGAATATACCCTACAGGAAGCCGTTAATTTTATGGTAGAGTCTTATTTCTGTAATAATATAGAGCTTTATGGAATAAAACCGAAACAACAATTTGAAATAGCTATTCAACAATTATCTGTACAATAAGCCTTCTATTGGAGAATAAATAAACCACGCTATGAAAATTATGATCTTTCATACCGTGGTTTTTTCGCGCGTATTTAATAACACTCTAAAACTGAAAAAAACCGCTAGGCATTGAAATGCGCTAGCGGTTTCTCTTATTCTTGCTCATCTTCACCAATTTTGTCTTTTGTAATAGCTGGTGAAATTGGTTGTTTCACATTACTATCTGTCACTTTTTCAGCGTTATATTTTGCCTTCAACTCGAAATATTTGTCTAAAGCATCGCGAGCAATAACGTTATTATTTGACAAATGTTCACGCCCTGTTGTCGCCCAGGGAATGACAACAGCATAGGCAATTTCAGGATTTTCATAAGGAGCAAAACCAACATGTGTAAATGTAAGTGTTTGCGTACCATAATACTCTTTTAACGGTCCGAAATACACTACCTCAGCTGTTCCTGTTTTCCCTGCCGCTGTATATGGAGTATTTGCAAACTGAGCTCGAGCTGTACCTTGCGTACCTGTATAAACTAGACGTAACCCTTTTTTTACATGATCAATTTCTTCTACAGAATTATCGATACGATTTAAAATTGTTGGCCCTATTTCATTCACTAATTGACCTAACTGTTGCCCATCATTTGATGGCTCACGTACCTCTTTTACAACATGTGGCTGAATACGATAACCGCCATTTGCGATTGTCGAGATATACTGTGCCAATTGTAAAGGCGTATACGTATCATATTGTCCAATTGCTAAGTCGAGTGTTTTACCACCCATCGTTGGACCAGATGGACCCTGTACGCCACTAAATTCATTTGGCAAGTCAATACCTGTTTTTACACCTAAGCCAAATTGCGCAAAATTATTACGCATTTTCGAGAATGTATCGTCCTTTAAGCGAAGTGGCATCTTATAGCTATACGGTGTTCCATTAATAAGCATAGCAATTTTAAACATATAAACATTTGACGAACGCTCTAGAGCTGTTAAATCATTCATCGAAATATATCCACTTCGGTTAAAAATTGACGCTTTTGTAGGTGTCCCAGCTAATTCAATAGGTTCATCTCCCATATAGGTACCCATTGAAACAACTCCTTGATTATAACCAGTAAGAAGAGTTGCTGCCTTAACTGAAGAACCTGCTTCATAAGCTGTTGTAAAGGTACCATACGAATAATCGACGACTTCATATTTCCCTGTTTCAGGATTTTTCTCAATCTTTTTACCAACCATTGATAAAATATCGCCTGTATTTGGGTCCATCATGACTAAAAAGGCACGATCAAGTAAATACGAACCCCCTCGTGATTTTAATTGAAGCAATTCTCGCTCGACAATTTTTTCAGTCTCTAATTGTAGCTCGCTATCAATTGTAAGTTTTAAATCTTTCCCTGGCTCACCTTTATAGGTCGTAACGGTATCAACTACCTGCCCTTTTTTATTCGTAATATTTTTAACCACTGATTTTTGTCCTTGCAGTAAATCTTCATATTGCGCTTCAATATAACTTTCACCAACACGATCATTTCGTGAATAATCACGAGCTAAATAATAATTCAGCTTTTCTTTCGGAATCCCTTTAGCTGGTACTGTTGTGCGTCCTAAAATAGCGAGTGATGATAATTTCAAACGCTTCCAGTCCGTTGTTGTGTTAACGCCAGGTAATTCAGTTAAACGCTCAGAGACAAGTGCGAATTCTTCAGCTGATACATTTTCACTCTTAATAATTTGGGGTGATAGATTGTATCCTGATACCATCTCTCGAAAGATTGCTAACACTTCCATGTCCTTGTCTGTCAATTGCAATAATTCTTCGTTTGTAATTCGTTCACGAACAAGTTTACCTATCTGTGCATTGATTTGACTTTCCGTTACATTTTCTTGTGCTCTAATTTTCTTTTCTTCTGTCTTTGTTACCTTTGCATAGGCAGCGTCATGATTTTTAATAATCCAAAAATCCTGTTTATCACGCAAAGTGACGCGGTTTGTAGGCTGCTCAATTAATTGTGCCAGCTTTTCTGCTATTTCCACCATTTCATCCGTTGTTGTCGTCGACATTTTCGTATACGTAATAGCATTTTCTGGTTGGTTATCCACTAAAATACGCCCGTATCGATCATACATACGGCCCCTTGGCACACTTGTATTGACAGCTACTTCCTCTTTACGCTCTAAATCGCGTACATAATCTTCCCCTTTTACGATTTGCATATAGCCAAGTCTAAAAATCAGCATCGAAAATACGATAAATATAGCAAAGAAAAGGACATTCATACGAAATGTTAAATTAGAGTTATGTTTTGCTTTAACACTCGTCGCGCGATTTTTCCCCGGTGCTTTGCGCATATGTATTCCCCTCCTCATCTAATTACAATTTAAATACACACGATATTTAGTATACCATTCGAAGGTACGACAGGAAAGCATGCACTTGCGAATTTATGCTTGAAAACATCATTTTATTTGACGGCACTTTAAGTTAAAAAGTTTCTGTTTTTTACCGATTGCTAGAAAAATAATTTTCACATTAAATATTGAGAGGTGAGGCACAATGTGAAGCTTCCCCAAATTTTCCGGCGATCGTTCCTCCCTTTCAGCCAATAGGCGTGTTGGGACATTCACCTCCACCTTAAATTGCAAAGGATACCTCAAACATTATAGACCCTATAAAAGACAGTAAAAAAGGCTATGCCTCGGTGATTCATCACCTTTGACATAGCCTTCTAATAAACAGAGATTATTTTGTAGCTTGGAATTTAGCTTCCACTACATCCCAGTTTACTACGTTCCAGAATGCACCGATGTAATCTGGACGACGGTTTTGGTAGTTTAAGTAGTAAGCATGCTCCCAAACGTCTAAACCTAGAACTGGCGTTTTACCTTCCATAACTGGAGAGTCTTGGTTTGGAGTAGATGTAACGGCAACTGAGTCACCATCAACAATTAACCAAGCCCAACCTGAACCGAAGCGAGTTGTAGCAGCTTTTGCAAATTCTTCTTTGAATGCATCGAAAGAACCGAATTTAGCATCGATTGCTTTTGCAACTTCACCAACTGGAGTGTTTGAACCGCCTGGAGCGATTACTTCCCAGAATAATGTATGGTTAGCATGTCCGCCACCGTTGTTACGTACAGCAGTTTGTTTGTCAGCTGGAAGAGCATCAATGTTTGCGATAAGATCGTTAATGTCTTTTTCAGCAAATTCAGTGCCTTCTACTGCTGCGTTTAAGTTTGTTACATAAGTATTGTGGTGTTTTGAATGGTGAATTTCCATTGTTTTTGCATCGATATGTGGTTCTAATGCGTCATAAGCGTAAGTTAATTGTGGTAATTCATAAGCCATAGTTAAGTTCCTCCTAAAGTAAAGAAATAATTAGTACATTCTTAGATTATCAAAATTGGTCAAACCATTCAACGAAAAATACTTCAAATGAAAGATTTCAGCCTTTTGACTGAAAAGCCAATACGATTACTATACTACCCTGTTTTTTTAATAGCTAAACTATAGGGAGAAAATTATATCGCTATAAAGAACACGATAATCATGATAATTTGGATTACTGCTTTTGCAAGTGTTGATGCTAAGAAGCCAACGAGAGATCCAATACCGCTTTTCACAGCCTCTCCAAATGTACGACGTTCTACAATTAACTCTGCAATTATCGCTCCTAAAAATGGGCCTACTAATATTCCTAGAACCGGAATGACGAACGGGCCAATTAATAAACCAATGGTACTGCCCCACATACCAGCATTTGAGCCACCGAATTTTTTAATACCAAAGGCATTTGCTACAGTATCAGCAACAAATAATATGACAACAAATATAATTTCACTCGCCCAGAACAACCAACTTAACTCTGCAAACGAAAAAAATAATCCATATACTAAAAAACCACCAAGTAAAAAAAGCACACCTGGAATGATCGGGTATAACAATCCAACAAATGAAATGATAAAGCAGGCAATCACCAAGACCCAGCCAACAACTTCCATAAAAATCCTCTCCTTTTGTCGTGCATCAGGTTAGGTTAGAATTCCTGATCTCCTCTACAGGCGGAAGCTGAACTGTTTCCTCCTAGCTAAAAATGCATAGATAGCTCATTCTCAAAAAAGAAATCCTCAAAAATCCTCATTAACCCGCCTAAATCGCGCAGTGCCTTTCATACGGATTTACAAAGCTGAAGGTTTCATTTCCTTAATTCCTAATTCCTAATATAGAGTCAGCTATATTTACAGCATGGTCTCCTATACGTTCTAAGTTGCTAACGATATCTGTATAGACGATTCCTGCCGCTCCATTACATTCATTTGTATTCAAGCGCGCAATATGCTTTTGTCGTAGCTTATCTTCCATATCATCTATCAAGCTTTCAAGCTCCGTTACTTCCTGTGCCAAGCTCAAACTAGCCGTATCCAGAGCAGCTATACTCTTTCGTACAGCTTCAATCGCCAAGCTAAACATGCCTATTAAATCTTGTCGCGCTGACTTACTTAAACTTACTTCATGATGATCTTTATATTGTAAAAGCTCTAAAATATTTTCAAAATGATCACCAATACGTTCAATGTCTCGTACATTTGTTAGAAGTGTATGGTGTCTTACTGAGTCTGCACGAGAAAGTGGCTGCTTAGACACCATCACTAAGTAATTCGTGATTTCCTTGTCTAAATGATTGAGCGCTACTTCTAATTGTAAAACTGTAGGAATATGAGTAGCCTCACCTGTTTTCATATATAAAAATGTTTCTTCTAAACCATGAAGCGCGTGCTCCCCCATACGTAACACTTCTTCCTTCGCTTGCCCAAGTGCAATCGCTGGTGAGGTATCGATGAATGACGGATCTAAATGTTTCGTTGTCACATCAATATTTCCATCACGACCAGGCACTAGCTTCGTGACAAGTACAGTCAATCCTCCGATAAATGGTAGCTGAATCATCATATTAATAATGTTAAATGAGCCATGCGCTATCGCTATTTGCATTTTCGCTTCTAAATGGAATAGCCCGCTAACCCACTGAACGTAATGCATAAATGGTGTAAAGAACACCATGAAAATGATTGTACCTATAATATTAAATAGCACATGTGCCGCTGCCGCACGTTTAGCATATATAGAAGCACCGAGTGAAGCTAATACTGCTGTAATAGTCGTGCCTATATTTTCACCAAATAAAATAGGTAAAGCGCCATCCAAGCCAATTAAATGCTCAGCGTATAAGCCCTGTAGCACACCAACAGTCGCTGTTGAGCTTTGAACAAGCAATGTAAAAACCGCCCCTAGAAAAATTCCTACAACGGGCTGATTGCTTAAATGAAGCGTTAATGATTCAAAATCAGCTAATTGATGAAGTGACTGCATGCTTGCACTCATTAACTCTAATCCTAAAAATAATCCCCCGAAGCCAAATACTATTTGTCCGATATACTGATAGGTCGCTTTCTTAAAGAAAAATAACAACCCTGCACCAATCGCTAATAACGGATAAAAATAAATGCCGATATTTATACCAATAATAAATGCGGTTATTGTTGTTCCAATATTGGCTCCCATGATGACACCGATTGCTTGTCGTAATGTTAAAAACCCTGCACTCACTAGCCCAACCGTAATCACAGTCGTTGCAGAGCTCGACTGGATACAAATCGTCACAACTATGCCCACTAACACACCCATTAAAGGATTTGTTGTAAAACGATTCAACCATTCACGCAGTCGATCATCTGCCGATTTTTGGAGCCCATCCCCCATAAATTTAATGGAAAATATAAAGACTCCTAAACCGCCTAAAAATTGAAACAGTATGCTTTGCCAATCTATTGTCAATTGTATTCGCTCCAATTCCTACGTCTCTACTACTCTATTCCTAATCTTTAAATGATAGTATGGAAAAAGTAAAGATAACCTTTAACTTCTTTACACAATATTAACATTTCATTATCGTATTCTCAGTTATTATTTCTTAATTCATATCTTGTCAAAGTTGAACATGGTAAAATAACGATTGGAGGAGATATGTTTATGAAACACTCACAACTATTGATCGATAGCTTAATTCATCCAAAAAAACTTGCTGCCTATCGTTTATTACCTATCGGAAAAGTTATTCAATATACCTTTCTGCTAATTACTGTTGTTACAGTTTTCTCTTTTGGTCGTTTTACAGCTGGTATGTCTGTTGATACATTTGATATGAATAGTTTAAATGGAATAACTGAATACATAGAAGGCGTTAAATGGCTTTTGTATCCCGTGACATTCATCATGCTTTTTGTTTTTACCACAATGCTTATTTTTGCACAAATTGCTCTCTATGCCCTGGCTGGACTACTGATCTTAAACGTCATGAAGCGTCGCGGAGAATACCGTCACATTTGGCGTACTACAACATTTGCTATGACTTGGGCAATTCTAATAAGTATGCTATCAGATTATCTACCGATTAACAGTACAATTATCTCTGTTTTTTCTGTACTTTTAACAGTGACTCTACTTATCGTAGCCATCACAAAGTATCCAAAACAACCAATTACAAAATAATGTGCATGATTCCCCTCTCTTCTAAATATAGTGTAGAAAAGGAGGGGATTTTTTGCGTGCTTTTGTGTTAACAGCGATCATTATTATTTTTGCTTTTGTTATAAAAGTAGATTTAACAGAAGGATCATTACATCTTGCTGCTTTTTATCCGAAAAATACAGAAAACGCCCTGTGTGAGAAAGAGCGAGAGCCAAATTATATCACTGTACAGACTATTCAAGGCGATACCATTCACAGTTTATTTGCACTTCATCCTGCAAAAGTACCCATGACCTTTCCAGAACGTTTACAACTTTTTTATGAATTGAACCCACACTTACAATTACAAGCTCTTGTTCCTGGTGAAAATATTAAGCTTCCGCTGTCATTTGAATTTGAAAACAAATGTGGAAAATGAAAAGTTAGCGTTTCTTCCTTGTCCTTATTTTCTTACACTGCTAAAATAAATGTCAGTGACGGTCGAAAGTATGGCCCGAAAAGGAGAGAAAGTTAATGAGTGAAATTTGTCACCGTACAAATACACGTCCCGTGCGTGTCGGTAACTTAACAATAGGTGGTAGTAATGAATTATTCATTCAAAGTATGTGTACAACAAAAACACATGATGTCGAAGCAACAGTAGCGGAAATTCTTCGTCTTGAGGAAGCAGGCTGTCAAATTGTTCGTGTCGCAGTTCCAGATGAGCGTGCAGCTGATGCGATTGCAGAAATTAAAAAACGTATCCATATTCCATTAGTAGCTGATATTCACTTTGACTATAAATTAGCATTAAAAGCAATTGAAAATGGTATTGATAAAGTTCGTATTAACCCAGGTAATATTGGGCGCAAGGAAAAAGTAGAGGCTGTTGTTAACGCAGCAAAGGCTAAAGGTATTCCAATCCGTATTGGGGTAAACGCTGGTTCATTAGAGCGTCATATTTTAGAAAAATACGGTTACCCTACTGCAGACGGTATGGTAGAATCTGCCCTTCACCATATTAAAATTTTGGAAGACTTGGACTTCCACGATATTATCGTATCCATGAAGGCGTCAGACGTAAATCTAGCGATTGAAGCCTATGAAAAAGCGGCTAAAGCCTTTGATTATCCTTTACACTTAGGAATTACTGAATCAGGTACATTATTTGCTGGTACAGTAAAATCAGCAGCTGGCCTTGGTGCAATTCTATCGAAAGGTATTGGTAATACATTACGTATTTCACTATCTGCAGACCCTGTTGAAGAAATAAAAGTAGCACGTGAGCTATTAAAATCATTTGGTCTTGCTTCTAATATGGCAACCCTTATTTCTTGTCCAACATGTGGTCGTATCGAAATTGATTTAATTTCAATTGCCAATGAAGTAGAAGAATATATTTCTAAACTTAATGTACCGTTAAAAGTAGCTGTTCTTGGTTGTGCGGTAAACGGTCCTGGTGAAGCACGCGAAGCCGATATCGGTATTGCTGGCGCTCGTGGTGAAGGTTTACTATTCATGAAGGGTAAAACAGTTCGTAAAGTACCTGAAGAAACAATGGTTGAAGAGCTGAAAAAGGAAATCGATAAATTAGCAGCTGAAATGGCAGAAAAACGTGCGGCTGAAGAAGCAGAAAAAGCGAACGCCTAAGGAGGTGCTAGCATGAAAAAGCCACGCTTTGGGATTGATATCGATGGGACAGTGACATGTCCTAGTACACTCATCCCACATATCAATAAACAATACAATGTAAATATTACACTCGACGATGTGTGCGAATATGATTTTTTATCAGCATTTCCCCACCCTGTTGATCGTGTAGCATTTAATACATGGTTTAAAGAAAATGAGCCATTTATGTATGAAGTATCTGAAGCAGCTAAAGATGCGAAAGATATTTTAAATACGTGGAAAGAAAACTACGAACTTTATTACATCTCTGCACGTGGTGAGAATGTATCAGATGTTACGGTAAATTGGTTTAATTCGCAGTCTATCCCGTACGATCATATCGAGCTCATTGGTAGTCACGATAAGGTTTCTGTAGCAAAAAAACATGGTGTTGAGGCATTCTTTGAGGATAAGCATGATAATGCAGTTATACTTGCGGAGGAATTAAAAATACCGGTCGTATTATTTGACACTCCGTATAACCGCCTTGCTGTTCCGGACAATGTCGTACGAGTTTATAACTGGCAAGAAGCTAACCAATTTATCACTAACTATTTTAAGTAAACAAAAGAGTCGTGTTCAATACATGAACACGACTCTTCTTCTTTTATATTTCAAGTATCCCCCGTAACCAACGCTCCACAAAATTTTCAAAGGTAATGCCATAATTTTCATAAATAGCATGGTACACGAAATAACTTCCTAATCGCTCAAGTAATTCATCATTAATCTTCATCACAAACCGCTCCCTTTCTTTTATCAATTTCGCCTTGGCGTAATTGCGTCCGGATTTTGAATTGTGCTCGCACAATTCATTCCTTTGAAAATCCGTGACATCCGCCGGAGGCTTTATCTTCATTCAGCTGGTGCTTGGACATTCAAGGAAAAGAACCCACACCATCATTCATCTAACCAACCTCTGAGGTGAGAGTTTTTTGTACCTGACGCTTCGCTTTCGCTACAAAAACATTTGCTGAATGAAGATAAATTCACTAAATTTTCAGACATTTAAACTTCCAATTTCTCGAACAATCTAGTGGAGGTAGCATCGTTGCAAAACCGTCACAATCTACCGCTCTCATGCCCTTTTTTCATAGTTTTCTTTTCGTTAATATAGTAGTATCAACTTGCAATACTGGAGGGACTACTTGTGAGATGGATGACAAAACTAACTTGTATAACATGTCTTTGCGCGCTGCTAGCTGGCTGTGGTGATCGATTATCTGAAATTAAAGAAGCGGTTTCAGGCATAAATTCAGCAGCAGACACTGCAGCCAGTGCAGTTGGTCGTGATGTACATGCTATACGAGCAATTGCCATTGACTATAAAGATACATCCTTTACAGTTAATGACCTATTTAAAACTATTTTACGTGACGTACGCTGGGATTATGACGCTGAAAAAAGTGAGCTTCATGTGAGAGGGACTTGGCAAGCACCACTATTTTCTGAGCAACCGTGGGATGATACGCTGAAAAAACAACTAGCAGAAACAGGTGTAGTAAAGGTTACATGCACTATTAAGAATGATAAAATTGATGGCGCTCTCACAAATGTAACACTTATTTTTAATAACGAAATAATTTTAGAAATGACTGGTGAAGATGCACTTCATCACCTATATGATACATATCTCCAGAAATAAACTTTGTAGCTTTTCTATTATAAAAAATTTATAGATAGTATGGCTCTTCTGCAAAATGAGGGGGCAACAAAGCAGAGGAAGCGGCTCGGCGCTCGCCCACAGGAAAGCGAGAGCCTGGAACGGAAATCAACCCTCGTACTGCCGGAGCCGTATTTTGTTTAACATGACAATTTCATTGAGTTTTTCAAAAACATATAGCTTTTCTAACATTAAGTTGTTAGAAAAGCTATTTTTATGTTCATTCAGCATATTAGCCCAACCATCAAAAGAAATCTTACATTTTTGAAATATTGCGATCTATTACTTGAATACTATAAAACCAGGACGTTATAATCAAAGTATCACGTGATGGTTCGGAGGTGTTTGCATTGGGACAGAGAGATTAAAAATTGGCGAGCTTGCAGAAAAAACAGGCATTACAAAAAGAACAATCGATTATTATACAAACATTGGCCTATTAGAAGCAGAACGTTCTGCATCCAATTATCGCTACTATGCCCTTACAATGATTGAACGACTTCAGTTTATTGAGCGACGTAAACAGGAGGGGCTTTCACTCATAGAAATACAGCATGAACTAAACATCACTCCGTATGAAGAAATCGATGTACAAATGCTACGTGTAAAAATGCAAGACTTAGAGCAGGATGTAACTTCCCTACTTGAACAAATGAACAAACAAGACCATAAAAAGATTGAAAAGATAAAAAAAAATGTTTCACCCGAAAGTGTTGCACTCATGCAATCTTTACTTTTACTTATTCATAATTAGGAGGTGACGTTCTGTTCATTCAGAACGACTATTTGGAGACCATACTCAACTTATCAATTTTTATCATTTTATTAGCTTTAACTGGCTTTTTCGTGGCAACAGAATTTGCCATTGTAAAAGTACGTTCCTCAAGACTCGACCAATTGGTTGTGGAGGGCAATAAAAGAGCCATTTCTGCAAAGCATGTTGTCAATCATTTAGACGAATACCTATCTGCTTGTCAGCTTGGTATTACTGTTACAGCACTTGGAATCGGGATGGTTGGTGAAAAAACCTTTGAATTTATGCTACTCCCACTTTTTGATTTCATCGGCATTTCAGATAAATATATGACGTTTTTCACAATTGGTAGCGCTTTTGCCATTGCAACATTTTTACACGTTGTTGTTGGTGAGTTAGCACCCAAAACCGCTGCGATTCAAAAGGCTGAAGTAATTACACTTCGTTTTGCCAAACCTATTATGTTGTTCTATAAAGTGATGTATCCATTTATTTGGTTCTTGAACGGCTCAGCTCGAGTATTAGTTGGCATATTCGGTATGAAACCTGCTTCTGAGCATGAGTTATCACATACAGAGGAAGAATTACGATTACTGCTATCAGAAAGCTTCAAAAGTGGTGAAATCAATAAAACAGAGCTAAAGTTTGTGAATAATGTCTTTGAATTCGATGAACGTATTGCTCGAGAAATTATGGTTCCTCGAACAGAAATTATTGGAATTGAAAAAAATGAATCTTTTACAAAAATGATTCATTTTATCGCGGCTGAAAAATATACTCGTTACCCTGTTTATAATGGTGATCGTGATAATATTTTAGGCTTCATCAACGCCAAGGAATTGTTTACACATGGTTTACTTGAGCAACTCACAGACGATTCTTTAATCCTTGAAGATTTTATAAATCCTGTCATTCGAGTAATTGAAACGATTCCAATTCAAGAATTACTTGTGCGTATGCAAAAAGAGCGCATTCATATGGCCATTTTAATGGATGAATATGGCGGGACATCAGGGCTTGTAACAGTCGAGGATATTTTAGAAGAAATTGTAGGTGAGATTCGCGATGAATTCGACGATGATGAAATTGCAGAAATCCGAAAAGTAAGTGACGATCATTATATTTTAAATGCAAAAATGCTCATTGAAGATGTTGAAAATCTATTAAATATAACACTTGATGTAGAGGAAGTCGAAACACTAGGCGGTTGGTTCCTTACAGTGAATAATGGTATTAAAGCAACAAAAAACATTGAGCTAGCGCCCTATATATTTAGCATCTATGAGCAGCAAGGCCATCAGATTCATTACATCGAGGTTCGCCCTCTTCGCAAAACTATACCTGCTATAGCAGAAGCATAATACAACCAGTACAATTTTCGCAGTTTTAGCTTAACAATATTCATTCAACTAGCATTTTTCTAGTTTTTCAAATACTTTCGCCTTATTCCATTATTAGGTATATCAATATATAATGAAATTATGTATATGATTCTATTTTCAGGGGGCATCACAAATGAAATTGTTTAAACTATATCATTCGGACGGTATTCACATCATTACCGACGTCAAAAAACACAAAACGAACATTGAATTAAAAACAATTACAGGGGAAGTATTATATATTATCGTAGTAACAGATGAAAACTACACAGTGTACGATGATCGCTTTGCTGGTGCTTCAAAGCAATTAAATTCTGTGGAGGCATTTGATATTGACGGAAACTTCCGTAGCCTTGATTTTGATAATATGCGTGCACTCTTCAAAGAGGCATTTACGAAACTATTACAAGAGATTGCAGAATGTGTCAATGATAATGAGGAATTAGTAGATATTGATACACTACGTCATAAAGTAAGCGCTCAAATTAAAGGAATTCATTTCCGCGTTATTTCCGACACAAAAAAATACGAGATTTAACTATTTTACAGACTGTCCAATACATAGATTGCTGGGCAGTCTGTTTTTTTATGTTGCAAAACGAATCAAAACACTCCTGATTCATCAGAAAAAACACACCAAAAATCCCCTAAACAGCTGTGATTTAGGCTCTCACCATAACGTGCGGTTGATTTCCGTTCCGACTGAGCGCTTTCCTGGGAGCATCGGGGCAAAGGGTGTTTTTTGCGCGAAAGCAAAACGTTATCTGTCCGAAAGCGTAGTGCCAACGTAGCGGCAGCAATAACAGAACGATTTTGGTCACCCCGCCGTGTGTTGTTGTTGCTGACGCTTCGCTTTCGCACAGATAAAACCGTGTTGCTGACGCTTCGCTTTCGCACAGATAAATTGCCACAGGACGTGGCGTTCTTAAACTGAGTTATTCTATTTCAGTAGGTGTTTGGACACCCACTGAAAGGGAGCCTCATCCGCATTCATCTCAACACCTTCAAAGGTGGGAGTCTTCTACTGAATGTAGATAAATGGCATACGTTTTAACAAATATCATCCACAACTTTTGGTGATGAGCCGCGATTTAACTACAATTACTAGCAAACAGAAAACACCACTGACCACTTTCATGTATAATAGTATTTAACACTATCTGAAAGAAAGGGTGTTTTGGATTTGAATCGTGAACAATTAATCACACTTATTTCAGAAAAACTGAAATTAATCCGTACCGAAAAAGATTTAACACAAGATCAGATGAGTGATTTACTAGGACTTTCTAAAAAAACACTTGTTCAAATTGAAAAAGGCCGTATTCAAACTGGCTGGACTACAACGATTGCGGTTTGTGCATTATGCCGAGATAGCACGATTTTACAGCATGAGCTTGGCGGAGATCCACTTGAAGTTGTCGATTTAATCGCCAATAACGGAACCTTACAACCTAAGGAGAAAACAATGGGGGGATACATATGGTGGAAAAATCTTAGCGAGTACAATGGTTTTTACCTACAACAAAACGTCATTAGTCAGCATTTTCGAATTTTAAATACAGACAACTATCGACTACTATCAACATTCGACGAGTCAATAGCCAAGCAAGCATGGGAAAAGCTTCAAGAATAATTAAATACTATACTCGCGCATACATCCCAAATACACCTACGTTATGCGCGAGGAGTATAAAGGTTGCAGACCAAGTGTATATGTTGCTGTACTTGCGCTACTAACCTTCTCCATTGCTCTTTTTCTTCATTTGTATTTTCCTCTTGCATTTATTGTATCACTTTCTTTAATGGCTTCCCCTCACCTCTTCTGGCGCTGTTGATACAAAATAAATGCACTTGAAATTGACAGCCCTATATCTTTCACAAACGTATTGAACTGACTGTAACCAATACTCCCCCTCGCTATTCCAACACTATAGACAAATGAATAAGATAATGGAATCACTTCGTCATATGATAAAAGGAAACTAGAAAACGAGCGTATTAAGTAATATCTTTACAATCAACCTTTTGGTTAAAAGTTACATTAGTCGAAATTTGTAAAACTATTCTCTATACTTAATAATAACTTCTCTAATACTGGAAAGGATGCTTTTTTATGGATCGAATACTAGCAATTAGTGATATACATGGGGAATTAGAACTGTTTGAAGAATTATTATTGAAAGCTAATTATGATACTATGCACGATCGGTTATTTTTACTTGGCGACTATATTGACCGAGGACCTGCATCTTGTGGCGTTTTAAACTTAGTGGCGGAATTACAGGCAAAAGGTGCACGTGTTCTATTAGGAAATCATGAAGCCATTATGCTAAAAGCCTGTCGTTCTGGCCATCCTAAGCCGTGGAATCATTGGGTGGGACTTTGCGGTGGCGATGCAACACTCGCAAGCTACGGTTATCAATTAGACGATTTTAAGGATGCCATTGAAAACGAGACATTACCTTGCTTTATTCAAACCTTACCAAAGCTCGAAGAACATTTACAACTTATCGAAACCTTTGATATTTACATCGAATTAGAGGATGCCATTTTTGTACATGGCGGTGTTGTTCCTGGAGTAGCTTTAGCAGAGACAGATCCCATACAATTTTTATGGATTCGTGAAGAATTTCATGTAGGCTATCAAGACGAGAAAACTGTAATCTTTGGTCATACACCTACCTACAGACTTCACCAAAATCCAACAGATTACAGTGTCTATTTTGGTGAAAATAATATTATTGGTATTGATGGTGGAGCTGTTTTTGGAGGTCAGTTACACGCATTAGAATGGCCAAGTCGTCAAATAATCTCGGTGGAAAAGGAAAAGCCAACAAGTGTAGAATAACCTGTTGGCTTTTCGTGCTGATGAAGATAAAAGCTTTAATACAATTTAAAAATAACACCTACTAAAGAGTACACAATAACCGTTGTAAATAAAATTGTCATATGGATAAGTGAGAAAACAAACATTTTGGTTGCCCACTTTATTTGATCTTTATTACTATGATAACCGTAAATACTCATCACAAGCCATGCAATGCTTAGCAATAGAGCAACAAGCATAATACCAACACTTAAAGTGCCAAATAAAAAGCTTGATAATATTAATAAGATTAAATAAAAGTTCGTTTGATAATAAGTACGTCGCATCCCTTTTACAACTGGAAGCATTGGAACGTTGGCCGCTTCGTAATCAGCGTGCTTACGAATAGCAATGGCATAGAAATGCGGCATCTGCCAAATGACCATAACTAAAAATAGGCCAAGTATCGCAGGATGTGTAATATCAGAAGAAACAGCCCCCCAGCCAATGTACGCTGGAATCGCCCCTCCTATACTCCCAACTTCCGTGTTATAAATCGTATGTCGTTTTGTCCACATAGTATAGGGTACTACATATAAAAACACCCCTAAGAGACCAAATGCTGCAGCTAGTGGTGAAGCAAGTGCCAACACAGATGCCCCGATAATAAGCATGGCAAAAGCTAAAATTAACGCTGATTTAGCTGACATTTCACCTGTTACAGTTGGTCGACTTTGCGTACGAGGCATTACAGCATCAATGTCGCGATCATACACATTATTAAATGCTCCAGCAGCACCAATAACAAGTGCAGAGCCAATCGTTGCGAAAACAATTTCAGGTATATTCTCTACAAAAGTCATTTTATTTTTGTACATACCTAACGTTAAACCAGCCCACATAGGAATTAAATTGGATTTAATGATTCCTGTTTTTACTGTCTGGGCTAAAATAGAAGAGCGTGAGGACTTCTCCAATGACTGCTCGGAAGATTGTAGTTTCTGCTCCGTTTTTAGATTTTGTTCCATTCATCTTAATTCCTTTTCTCTCTTAATTTCTACACGCTTTATCATTAAAAAGTGACAAATTTTGCAATAGACATATCAAATTATTATTCTACCTCTTTTAGATAGAGTCTGTCTCAATGTTCACATAAAGTACATGATTTCTTTACTCTTTATATTCTACCTAAATCAATTATGCCTCGGCATAATTGCGTCCGGAATCAGCTTTGTGCTTAGGCCTGCACAAGGGCCGACACGATGTCGGTCATTTCGGTAATGCCACAGACGTGGCGTTTTTACCGATGCAGGTCAGTTAGCCGTTATCGCATGGATGCGATGGTTTTAGGCTAACATCCCCTAAGAACTCCATTCCGATTCCGTGACATCCGCCGGAGGCTTTGGGCCAACGTGATGTTGGTCACTCAGTCGTTGACACAGGACGTGGCGTTCTTAGACTGAGTTCCTCTATTTCAGCGGGTGTTTGGACACCCGCTAAAAAAGTTAAAATAGAGATACACGTTCATTCACAACATCTTCTATGATACCACCGACTGACATGAATTTGAACCTTATTGGCTTGATTCTTTGCATATTACTATTCAAGTAAAACAATCTACTCTATACTAAGGTGTATGTTTTAACTATATGAAGGAGTGTCTAACACGTGAAATACGGATTTATCGGCCTTGGAAATATGACAACAGCTATTATTAAAGGAATGTGTAAAAGCGGAAATTTTGATCCTACTTTGATTTATGGCTATAATCGTACCAAAGCAAAAACAACAAAATTAACAGCCTCTTACGGTATTCAAGCCGCAAGCTCTATTGAAGATATTATGTCAAAATGTGACGTCATTATCCTCGGCGTCAAACCCCAAATGTTACCAGATGTTTTACCAGAGGTGAAAAATCATTTACAAGATAACCATGTTATTGTTTCGATCGCTGCAGGTAAAAATATAACATATTTACAAGGTTACCTATCTGAAGTTACCCCTATTATTCGTGTAATGCCAAATATTAATGCGCTTATCGGTGCCTCTACAAGCTGCTTTACAGCGAGTGAACTAGTATCAGATGTGCAGCTTCAGCTTGTCAATTCACTATTTGAAACAGTTGGCACGATTGTCGAGGTGCCTGAACACTTATTTTCTATATTTACAACGATTGGTGGTGCTTCACCAGCATTCACCTATATGTATATTGACGCTTTAGCACGTGCTGCTGTACGTGAAGGCATGCCAAAAAACATGGCGCTTGATATTGCGGCAAATGCAGTACTCGGCAGTGCAAAAATGATTTTACAATCACAAGAACATCCTTGGGCACTTGTAGATCAAGTATGCTCTCCAGGTGGGACAACTATCCAAGGTGTATCCTCATTACAAAGCAATCATTTTGAAACAACGATTCACGATGCAGTAACTGCCGTGACTGACAAAGATCGAAGTTTATCAAAATAACTCTTGATTGATACACTAAAAATAAAACGAAACCGAGACATCCTAAATGTCTCGGTTTTCATTTTGTTGAAAAACTAATTATATCAATGGAATTAAGGGTAATTTTAAATAAAGTATAGCTCTTCGGCAAAGTGAGGGGTTGATTTCCGTTCCGACTGTGCGAAAGTGTCAGCAACAACATAAGCGTAGGAACGACTCAACATACCCCCATTGGAGAAATGCCTTGAACGAATCAACTCATTTTAAAGGATTTCCTTGACCATCCTGTTTTTCATTGAATATTATTATCTTGTAATTCCTGTGCTAAAAATGCAGTTAGATCACGTAAATTTTCTGGTGTCACACCATGACCATCTGGATATTGTTTAAATGTCACAGTAGCACCAAATTGCTCAAATTTTTCTTTACTTTCAACGCCCCATTGTGACGGGATGACATAATCATAATCACCATGTGAAATAAATGCATGTAAATGATTGACTGGACGAATAGCAAATTCCTCTGTTACGAATTTTGGCGTGTAGCCGCTTAATGCTACAATTCCTGTAATTAAATTCCCCATTGCAAAAGCAAGTGACTGTGCCAAAACTGCCCCTTGACTGAATCCAAGTACGTACACTTTATGTGGATCAATTTGATATTCATCAATAGCCTCTAAAACAAATCGTTGTAGAGCAACTAATACTTTATCAAAAATTTCGCGGTCTGGTTTACCAACCTCCTGGATTGTGAAAAAAGAATAGCCGGGCTTTTGCGTAATAGGACCACGTAAGCTAAAAACATGGCATTGCTCTTTAAAGTCCTGCACTAATTGTGGTAAATCGTCTTCATTGCTACCCATTCCATGTAATAAAAAAATCGCTGGGTATTTTTTATTTGGGTCCATATTCGTTGGTTGTGTATGTTTAAATGTAAATGGTGTATTCATTGTAAAATTCCTTTCAGGTCAACTTAGTGTCACCTTATTATACTGCATAAGATAATAGCTATCATTATTAATAAACTATAGGCCCTTCGCCATATTATGGGTTGATTTCCGTTCCGACTGGGCGCTTTCCTCGGGGCGTCCGATGAGCCGCTAATCCCCAAGGAGTCGCCCAGTCTCCACTACAATCAACTTATATCCATGACATAATGTCATCCCAATTTTTATTAATGAGCCAATCTATATTAATTTTGTCTTATTAATAAGACCATCAGTGTGATAAGCAATATAGCCGTTAATTATGCGAATCGTTTCTTGAGGATCTGCGTTAAATAGCACTTTTGATTGCTCTGGTGTTGAGACAAGTACTGTTAATAAATCTACGCGCATGGAATGTCCAGCAGAGCTATACGCATAATCGTAAACAATATCTTCCTCCGTCACATTGTCTGTCACATACTGCTTATGAAACAATTCTTTAGCAGCATCCATTTGTTCCGCGACCTGCTGACGAATACGCATTTGATGCATCAATAGCTCTTCTTCAAGTACAGTGGTCTTTAACCACTCTTTCTTTTCGAGCATCTTCAAAAATTCTTTTTCCCAAACTTGCTCATTTTCAGTAAAATACAGCATATTCATCATTAACATATCCCAAAAATCAATTTGAGATTGTGCTGATTTACGCTGCATCTCTATCGCCTCTTTAAAGTGCCCTTCAACTTTCGTGATATTCATATTGCGCACTAAATGATTACATACATTTTCAATAAATTTATTTGCCGCTTCTTGTGCCATGAAAAAACCCGTCCTTTATATCTACAAATCATTTCCTCACTATCATACCATGATTGTAGAATAGAAAGAAACGGGTAGCGTTTAGGTATGCAGTGTAGGCTCACCTTATACTTTAGACGCAGTAATTGAATCTAAAATATACTTTGCATCATTGTGAAGCATTTGGTAGTTTTCCTGTAATGTTCTTGGAGATATTGGTTTACTAAATAAGAAACCCTGTATAGTATCACATTGGCTTGCTACTAGATATGATAGCTGTTCTATCTCTTCTATTCCTTCTGCGACTACCTTTAATTGTAGATGCTTTGCCATTGAGAGAATCATGTCAACTAATGCCTTATCTGTAGAGTTCGATTGTATTTTCTGAACGAAAGACCGATCAATTTTTAAGCAATCTATCGGGAAATCCTTTAAATAAGATAATGATGAATAGCCCGTCCCAAAATCATCTACCGCGATCGTAACCCCAAGTGCCTTCAATTTGTGTAAGATCGTCGTCATATGATCGATATTGATCGTCATACTTTCTGTTATTTCTAGCTGCAAATATTTTGGCTCTAATTGTGTTTTCTCAAGAACATTGTGTATTATTTCAACTAAATTTTGCTGAAAAAGTTGGCCTAATGACAGATTGACCGCTACTTTAATTGGTGGCAATCCAGCTGCTTCCCAACTCTTTACTTGTTTACAGGCTGTTTCTAGTACCGATACGAAAAACATATACATTTCATAAAAAATGTAGACATCTCTACTGTGACACAACTTATATCTTCCGATTTTCGTATTTGTGTCTTCCTTCTTCTCTGAGTCTGGTTTCGCAAAAAGCTACTGCCATTTAGTATGACTCTCCAAAGGCTTAAATTCCGCAGTATCGTTGCGTACACATCTAAGGTTTAGTGTCAGTTAAATTCCTTAGATTGAGTAATTTGCTAAGTTAATGCTTGCGTTCAAATCTCTATCCAATTTTAATCCACAAGAGCAGATATTTAATTGTTCAACAGAGTAATATCTCGTACCGCCAGAAGATACATGGACGGGCATAAACTCGCCCTTTGTTTCCATTCTTCTCAGCGTTACAACATTTACACCAACACGTTTAGCAAATTTCCCAATGGACATTCATTCCATGCGTACCACCTCTCTATCACTATGATATTTAGAGAGGTTGTTAACATTTTTATAGTTGTATATATTTTTCTTGTTCACACGAAGGCGCAACTCTTCATGTAGTCTTTCTCTCACGAGTAGACCTCTTATGCTTTCACATAAGCGCAGACTATATCTTCATCTTATCTTTTAATAAGAGCCACATTTTTCTTCCGCCATTCGCTTGCGGTTTTACTCTCCCTCAAGGAGATAGTCGTTGAACGTCTTCCTTGTCTCATGAGAGATTTAGGAGTTCGCTGCTAAACATCCATTGCCAAAGCACTTAGCGCCACCGTTTTCCGTTGTCACGATGATCCTTTACGGACACTGAGTAATTTTTTTCAGCTTATGCCATCCTTGTTGTTTTTTCTGCTTTCGCACCGTTACGTCTGCCGTTTCCAGCTCCGCTTTGGTCACAAGGCTTTAGGAGTTAAAAGCAATTAACGTGGAGTTCGCACCAATCGCTTGATACGAAGGGTATTCTGTTATAAATCTATGCTTCTATACAGGTTTGTATAGGTTTGTCTAAATTTGTTGTAACAGTTTAGTTACCCATTGTCCTATAGGAATAATTAATCCCGATTCCTCTGCAATTGGAATAAAGACTCCCGGTGAAATCGAACCCTTCTTTGGATGCTGCCATCTAACTAAAGCTTCTACCGACTTAATTTGACCCGTATGTAAATCAAGTTGCGGTTGATATTCTAAAAAAAGCTCTTGATTAGCTAAAGCATTATGTAAATCATTTTCTAACAAAAGTCGTTCAGTCGTTTCTTTAGATATCGAAGACTCATACAACCGTATACGTGTTGGCGTTTTCTGTGCTTCATGCATAGCATAAAGTGCAAATCTAATGAGTTCCTCTTCCCTAGAAGAATCTGTTGGAAATAAAGCAATACCAATATTTAATTGACTATTTAAAGAAAAATGTTGTATTTGGAATGATTCTTCCATGACAAATTGAAGCTGCTGACTTAGCTGGGTCAATTGATGGGTATTGCTTACCTCATCAATATAAACGACAAAGTAATCTTCTCTCAGAATGCATAGTAGATAGTTCTCCGGTAAAACATTTTTCAATCTTTGCGCGATTAGACCTATCATTTGGTCTGCATATATACTACCTAAAGACGCTTTAATAGCAGAAATTCTTTCGATACCGATAGCAAGAATTGCCTTTTGTGATTTAGAAATGTATAAATCTCTCTTTAATGATTCCATTAAAAAACGTTCATTGGGTAAATTCGTAATCTCATTATGATAAGCCATATAATGCATCTTTTCACGAGATTTTTCTAAATGATCTTGTGTATCAACTAACTGCTGAAAAGGTTTTTCAATAGAAGAAAAATAAATTGCTCTGAATAAAAGATAAAATGCACCTAACTGAAAAATATGTCCAATAAAATTTTTAATATCATAGACATCTCGATAAATTGTAAAAAGATAATCGCTTATAATTAAATAAATCGCACTGCCAAACAATAAAAATATAATTTTGGGTGCTTTTTCAAAATTTTTAAGCAATAGAACCATAATTACCAAATGTATCGCTACAGCTAAATATTGCAAAGTATTTTTTAAAATAGTAGGACCTTCACCTTCTATCATAAGAGGTGGCAATATAGACATTGGGGCATAGATGACGACAAAACAACCAATAATTATTACAAACGGCAAGCTATAAATAAACCAACGATAAAATGATTTGATTTCCTTCTCCTTTATAAAAAAAATGAAGAGAAAACCAATCGATAATAGTAATCGACTAAGTATGTAAAACCATGTTGATGCATACGGCGTACTCTCAGTAATGAAAAATGGCATTCCTTTATAAGAGAGTGCGTGAGCCATTTCTAATAAGCTAATGGCTAAAAATAAAGCCCCTGCATAGAGAACTTTATTAGATAAAATATAGGGCGTAATTAACCACGTCTGAATTGAAATAGACATTGTCACTACAGTAATAAGCATTTCCATCATTAAATGAATCGTTACATAGTTGTTCTCTCCAAATATCCCATAAAATTTATCACTACCCAAACCAATTACGATTAATAAAATCATTGATAATAGGATGAATTGAATGCCCTGCTTCACAAAAGAAAAATCCTCATTAAACTTCCACATAATAACTCCTCTCGTTAATCACTAAATAATTCTCTCTATCTACTGCTCCATAATAATTAGGATAATTATACTACAAAGTTACCGCTAAGTAACGACTTTTCAACCAAAATAAGAGTGGGAATTAGGACTAAATGATAATATAAAGTAAAACTTTAATAAATGGAGGGTCTTCTTCACTCCCACTGATTAGTAGTCTTCACCAATCGGGCTTTGACGGGCAGTTCATCTCACACCTACTTTCTGTGCTTTCGCTGACTGTTGAGGCGGGAATTTTGTACCTGACGCTTCGCTTTCGGTACAGATGAATTACTGCCGTTAAAAAACATTTGCTGAATGAAGATAAAAAGATGCCTCAGTTTTTGAGACATCTTCTATCTACTATGAAAATACATAGCTATCCATATTATCAATAGTATTTTGGATAGCATCTTTCAATGACCGCTGATGCTTGCCACAAACAGCTAGTGACTCCTCCAATGTAATCGCAGCATTTGCCATAAACGGTGCCATCTGCAAATCCTTCGCTAATTGAATAAGAACAAGTGCTTTATTCCATTTCCAACGTGCATTATTTGGATCTAAGTTAATAGCTTGCTCTAAGTAGCCAAGTGCATCGAATGGCATCCATCCAAAGCGGTGCATCGTCTGACCTGTGATCCCCCAATATAACGCCTTGTTAGGGTTTTCTTTTACTGCTTGTTTAAAACAATGAACACTCTCGTTGTAATGATGTGCAAACAAAAACAGTTCACCCTGCGTAAAAAATGATTTGGCCCTTTCATTCGGAGTACCCGTTGTCGCTATCCCCTCTAGTTCTTTCATACGATTTGAAAACTCTGCTTCATCTTTTATCGCGCGAATTTCGACGACGGCATCCGATTCAGGATAGCTTTCATCTGCTCGTTCTGCATGTTGGTTTTCCACAGACAACGTAGGCTTTGGATAGCTCGCAAAATCATACTCTTCTAATAATTTAATATATTTAACAGCTAACGCTTTCTCATTTTCATCTGTAACTTGTTTAGCCAACTCATAGCACTTCATTAGCTCACCATTATAAAAATAATCATCCATTGTCATTCAATATTCCTCCAATGTATAGCTCTTCAGTATATTTAGTATACACCACAAAAAACAATTTCGCCTTGACGTAATTGTAGCTGGCGCTTTGCTTTCGCTACAGAAAACTTTGATGAAATAAAAAAGACTGCTCAAAAATAACTTTTGATACAGTCTCTGCTTTGCTTATTTTTTTAATACTTCTTTATTTAAAAATGTACGTAAATCTTTTTCTGGTAATGCACCTACAAAACGATTAACTTCTTTACCACCTTCAAAGCGAATAAAAGTTGGTGTCGATTTAAAATTGTATTTACTCCATAATTCATCGTACTCATATACATTTAATTGTGCAATTTCAATACCAAGCTCCTTAGCAATCGGCATTAACTCAGGTGTAAAAGCTTTACAGTGCACACAAATTGGACTGAAGAAATAAGCATTTACATCTTCACCAGCTTTTAATTTTTTTTCAAGCTCGTCTGGTAACATAATATTTTGGTAATTTTCATCATCCAATTGATCAATTGTTTCTTGTTTCAGTTCTTTGTCACCGTAAGGATTATTTGCACTTGCTAACTTACTTTTGTTCGATACATTCGTTAGCACAATAATTGCTGCAAATAACAAAACAATTACTGAGCCAATAATTAGTAGTTTTTTCACGAGAATGTATTCCTCCCTTTCCACACTAAAAAACCCTATTTTTAGTGTATTCGCGATTGATTATAAATGGTTTTTAAATCCTAGTAAACTAATTAGTCTTTGAAAACGAGTTTTTCCATAATTCAAACATAATTTGGCCCAAGTTTGGAAACATACATATAGAATGCTCAATATGAATGTGGGGTGGTTAATATGAAACACACTATCCGAAATGTTTTTCAAATTTATAAAGGTGATATCCATAATATCTTAACAAACTGGGTAGTTGCTGTCATTATTGGTGGGCTCATTTTTTTACCTTCTCTTTATGCGTGGCTTAATATCTACGCCTCTATGGATCCCTATGCCCATACTGCCAACATGAAAATTGCTGTTGTCAATGAAGACACAGGAGCGACTGTTAGGGGAGAGGATATTAATGTTGGTAACGAGGTAGTAGACAATTTAAGTACCAATCAAAACTTTACTTGGGAATTTACTTCTCATGAACAAGCCATAAATAGTTTAAAAAACGGGAATTATTTTGCGGTTATTGTTGTCCCTAGTGATTTTTCACAAAAACTGACCTCCATACTGTCAAATGTGCCTACAAAAGCGCATATCGATTATTATGTAAATGAAAAAATCAATCCAATCGCACCCAAAATCACAAGTAAAGGTGCAAGTGGCTTGACGCAACAAGTATCTAATGAGTTTGTCTCAACTGTCAACGGAACACTTTTCTCTATGTTTAATACGATCGGTGTTGAGATGGAGCGAGAAATTCCCGACTTTAGAAAGTTTGAAAATTATATTTTTACAATTGAACAGCATCTCCCAGATATCGAAACATATTTAGCGCAAACTGCTAAAGGTGGAAAAGAAGCTGAGACATTACTGAACCACACAATTACCCAAGTTCCTGAAGTTGAGAAATTAACGAATGATGGTCTAACAACAATCCATCAAGGTTTAAAATTGATCAACGAAGCTGATACATTGTTCACTCAACTATCCCCTATCATCAAAAAAGATTTAGAAGCAGTACAAAATATTGCACAACGATTTACAGATATTATCGGGAAGCTTCAAAATACTAATGTGGATTCAGCTACCATTGCACAAATAAAAGATACAATTAAAAACCAGCTAGATGCATCTCGTGAGAAAGTAAATACTAGCATCCAAACACTTGAAGCACTTCAAAAATTAACACAAGCCGACGCTTCGACTCGTAAGCAGCTTGAAGACAAGATTCAAAACGTCCTGACGGCACTACAGCAAAGCAATTCTGAAGATGTGAAGACTTTACTAACTAACAATAAAATAATTGAACAGCTTGGAGCTATACGTGGAGATTTACAGACAAATCCTAGTTTTACTGATTATTCTTTAAGCTCTCTAACAGCATTAAAACAGCTGAATACATTACTAACGGACATCTCAAGTAAAGTGCAGCAGCTAAATAATATTGATGTCGAAACGATAAAAAATGACCTTGCTGATGTACAAAGCGTTGCGCAAAATGTCTCTACCAATCTTCATCAATTCCTTACTCATTATAACGATGATCTAGAGCCACAAATTCATTCGACCTTATCTTCTGCTAAAAATACTTTAACCAATGCATCATCTATGCTGACGAATGTAAAAAGTATTCTACCTCAAGCAACAGATCGTTTAAAAAATGCTAAAAATATGTTAGCAACAGCAAATAAGACAATTGGTACAGTACAAACGAATTTCCCGACTTTAAGTACAAAAATCAAGACCCTTGCAGACAAGCTCAGAACATTAGAAAGTGAAGCTGATATTTCTGAAATCGTTCAATTATTGAAAAACGACGTCAATGCTGAGCGAGATTTCTTTGAGGAGCCTATTAAGCTTGAGGAACATAGAATGTTTCCAATTGCCAATTATGGAACAGCTATGACACCGTTTTACACTGTACTTTCCATCTGGGTTGGTTGTTTATTATTAATTTCTCTTTTATCTGTAAATATTCACAATAATGATCAATACAGTATTCGCCAAGTATACTTTGGGCGTTTATTAACATTTGCAACTTTTTCATTTATTCAAACGCTCATTATTACAATAGGAGATATTGTTATTTTAGATGGGTCCATTAGTGCTCCTTACTTCTTTATTCCATTTGGGCTATTTATTAGCTTAGTATTCGTAACGATTGTCTATACGTTAGTATCCGTATTCGGAAATGTTGGAAAGGCCTTAGCCATTGTCATGTTAGTGCTACAAATTGCAGGTTCTGGTGGCACATACCCGGTAGAATTGCTACCCGGATTTTTCCAAATGATAAATCCATTTCTTCCTTTCACTTATGCCATTGAAATGATGCGTGAGGCAGTTGGTGGTATTATTTGGTCAAAGGTATGGGTTGATCTAGCCTTTTTATCTTTCTTCTGGCTCCTTTTCATTTTATTTGGTTTCTTCTTGAAAAAATTACTGAGTGAGAAAATGGAACATTTCATGAACAAAACACGCGGATCAGATATATTTCATTGATTTTCACTTGCCTCCTTGTAAATGTTTCAACGAACAATGTTATAATGGAAGTATTGTAAACATGTAGGAGGCGCTTTTCTTGAAAAAACTGCTATCTATTTTTGCTCTGTTGTTATTAGTGTTAAGTGCTTGCGGTGTAGATAAACAAGTTGTTGAAAAAAATCAGAATGAAGCACAAAAAGAAGCTTCACATGAAGAACATGCACATGCTTCCGGAGATATTCAGGAGGAGACTGCATCTGCTGATGTTTTACCATCATTTTTAAATAATCAATCAGAAAATATTCGCTTAGTATATCAAATCGCTGGACAATCTACAGAAATTTTAGAGTGGATGCCCTGCTATTGTGGATGTGGCGAATCGGTTGGACATAAAAGTAATTTAAACTGCTTTATTGAAGAAAAGCGAGAGGATGGAACAATTGTCTGGGATGATCACGGTACCCGTTGTCTCGTTTGCCTAGAAATTGCTGTACAGTCTGCAAAAATGCATAAAGACGGTATGGACCTCAAAGAAATTCGTCAAAAAATTGATGACACATATAAAGAAGGCTACGCAAAACCAACACCAACTGACATGCCTGCTTAAAAAGCAAAGTCGCAACATGCGACTTTGCTTTTTTTAATCTTCTTTTATTGATCTTTCTTCTTTTTACGAAGGATAAAATATAAAATGACTGCAATTACAGCGATAAGCAATATAAATTCAATAATTAGGATAAAAGAAACACTTTCCTTTTTCTCAGCCTTTCCTTCATCATTATTTAATGTATTATTAACAGCCGTCAAAAATTGCCCTTCCTTTGTTTCAATAGCAGAAGATGACTCCTCATTGGCCTCTTTTAAATGCGTAAAGAAATTATTTTTAAGCACATTATTTTCTATGGATTGAATAAACAATAGTGGCTCATTAGCTTGCCAGAAGTTTTTGGTGATAAATGTATATTGAGAGATTGCTTCAGGTAAAAATCCTTGTTGAATCAACTCATCAGATGTATGTGGGATTTTATCAGCATTTTTTGAAAGCATAGTAAATTCATCAATTTGCCCCATAAAAATAACCGCATGCTTCTGTAAATCACTCTTTGTAACGTCTTTATTTTTCTTTAGAGTAGTATTTGCCAATTGCCCATTCCCCATTAATGCTTTGTAAAGCATTAGCATCCTAGTATCGCTTAAAACATCCCCATCAGGTATTATAATTAAGGAATTATCGTGAAAAGCATTTGGAAAATCTCTTAATGTAAATGATGGTTCGGTTGTATCTTTTGCAATTGTTAGGGAACTATCCCCATCAATATATAACCAATAACGCTCATTTGTCGTTTCACATGGATCTTCTAATTGAAAACCTGTCACTTCAAATTGAATATCTGTAATAGATTGCTTATTTAAAATATTCGTTTCAATTGGTATTATAGCCTCATACATATCTGAAGAAGTTTTGTCTAATTTGCGCAAATCTATTGAATGTGGCACTTTATTTACATATATATTTAATTCTAACTTCCGATCATTTTTATCAACATCTTTAGGTAATGTTGCTGATTTTTTTAAGACTAAACGCATCACCGCTTCTTTATTTGCCTCTAATTGTGGCAGTGAAACATAGTAATGTGGAGTCATTGTAACCTGACTGGATAGTATCTTATTTTCAAAGCCAAGTTGTGTTAAAGGAATAGTTGTAGTCGAAAGTTTCTCAACTTTTGGTAGCTCATCCACAGTTATTGTATTTCCAGTCAATTGCTCGAATAATCTCACATCTGTTAAAAGTGATATCCGTTCTTGTATAGCAATTGGTGTTTTCGCTGTAACAATTAAAACTGGTACACTTCTATCTGTATTAAGCAGCTTATGAACTCCAACTGTCAATGTATCTTCTTCGTTTTCTTTAACATTTTTTAGTATATCTCTCGCAAAAATACTCCTAAATTCTTCCTTTGCACCTACTACTATTACCGGTCCTGTTATTTTATCAATAGTATTTTCTCTCTTTATTTGTACATCATTTTCCCCTTGCTCTGATAAATAAGCTGCTAGTTTATAGCTGCTATTCAATGTTGCTTCTGATGCTTTTTCCGGTAAAATAAGTGTAGTTACTTTATTATCATAACTTAAGAATGCAGAAGGATAACTAGTTAATGTCCAATCTTGTACATTCCCATCAAAGGTAGAAATAGATGATAATATATCAATCCGAAGCCAGTTTCCTGAATTTCCAGGGGGGACACATATCCCTTCTTTTAAAATACCATAAAAACTGGCTGTAATTTTATGAGTTCCCTTAAGCAATGCTTCTTTAGGAAGCGTAACTGTCACTGATTGTTTTAATAAATCTGGTGTTAATGTTACAGTTTTGATTGCTGTATCATCAATTTTCACAGTAAAAGAGGACGGTTCAATTAATAATTCTGAATGTTGGATTTGAAATGTAACCGAGTGCTTATCTGACTCTATATCTTTTGTTAAATTGTAATAGAAATCCCTTGATGAAGATGGTCCCTGTAATTCGATAGCCTCTGATAAAAGTGGCCTTTGCTGCGATTCATTTCCTTCTATGACAAGCGACTTATCATCAACGATAATGGTATCCGCTGACGCATAACTTAAAAAAAAGGGAAGACTCATTAAGATCATGAATATAAACAGTATGGGTCTCATTTTTCTGCTCCTTGTTCTGATTTCTTCGCAAATCGTTCTGTTTTATACCATTGAATTTCTTGACCAGTAAACATACGCTTTATTTCTAGCATTAATGACCATACGACCAATACAATCCACATTTGTGAATAACTAAAATACATTAGGATGACATAAAAGAAATTTTTTCGATTCATTTCAGTTTTTTCAATACTTAATGTAATCATGACTTCTCCTAAAAAGAGTAAGAAGGCTAGAATCCATAGCACAATCGCAATATCACCAACAGTTAAACCAATGTCATAAAATAAATTGATAATAAATAAAACATTGGATAAAATCACTCCAAAGAAGAACAAGAAGTACGTAAAAAAGAAATAAAATAAATCAAAAATAATACTCTTTCTTTTCAATGTGAAAAATTGGCTTAAAAACTTTAACACTACATATTGATTACCTCTAGCCCATCTTGTTCGTTGTTTCCACCATACTTTTAAAGTTTCCGGCTCTTGCTCCCAAGTAATTGCCTTTGGAAAAAAACGAATATGGTAGCCTAAATTATAGACTCGAATGGTTAACTCAGTATCTTCGGCTAACGCCTTTACATCCCATCCACCTAATTGTTCTAATATACTACGACGAATAGCAAAATTCGTACCTGGTATCGTAGCAACTTTAAACCATTTCCAACGACCACCTTGAGCCATCCATTGGAAACAAATTGTTTCAATATTAATAAAACGTGTCAGCCATGTTTCAGCTGCATTAATTACTCGAAATTTCCCCACTGTTGCAGCAGCCTTAGGGTCATTGACTAACCCCATTACTAAATACCAAACTGCCATCCTCTCTGGTGTATTATCAGCATCGTAAACAACGACAATTTCACTTGTAGAGTCTGCTAATGCAGAGTTTAATGCAGAGGATTTCCCTTTTCCTTTATTCGGCTCTACCGTTTCTATGACACGAATAAATGGATACTTTTCAGCAAATCTAGAAGCGATTTCACCTGTCTCATCAGACGAATTATCATTGATAACGATTATCTCTAATTTATCTTTTGGATAATACAATCGAGACATAGCTCGTAACGTTTGTTCAATGACAACTGCTTCGTTATGTGCAGGAATAAAAACACTGACCGTGGGCACATTCGCCATTTTTTTAGACCACTCATCAATTGGTTTTTCAAACGATCGAAAATGTCTATAGCCGCCTTGCATTAAAAACATATGATATAGCAACATAATCCAAATGAGGAATAACGCAATATAAAATAAGATATCAGCCATTGGTTTTCCTCTCCTCAAATAACCGCTTACGTAATGTTATACGTAAACGAAAAGTATTAATAAAAAATAACATAACAAACATTGAAACAGTCAAAACAATCATCCACAGTACCAATTCAAAAGGCCGTTCTTCGAATAATATTTTTAAACGATCGGTGTTAGAGAACGATAATTTAATATTTTGTTCACCATATTCAGTTTGAGTAATTGAAATGTGATTCGTTTTTACTTCTTGTTTAGTTTTTCTAAAATCCAAAAAATCTAATTGTGGCAGACCTTTTAAAAAACCAACAAGCTCCTGCACATATGACGCGTCAAGATAAGCAGGATACGGAATGCCAATAATTGAACCTGGAGCTTTTAATAAAAGTTTTATTTTTTGTTCTACTGGGAAAAGTGGATTAATTTTTTTTGTATCAGCAATATTCTCTACTGTCAACGGATACATTGTTTGATTTTCATTTTGTGATTGATAGATTTGATTATTACCTTGCTGTACAATACCTGTAAATATGGTACTATTTCCATTATTCAAAATAGGATAGATTCCCCGAAACGCTAAATAATCTAAACTTTTCTCAGCTTGTATAGAAGTCGAGGATAGTATGAAAGGGAATCCTTCTTTCTGTAATTTTTGCAAATAGTTAAATAATTTTTTATTGTTGTGTAGATAATAAATCGTCTCCCCATCTTCAGCTATATCTATCGGTGTCACTTCAAGACTAATAGGTATTCCTTTTTCAGTAAATTGTGTCACTACTGACTTTAGTTTTGCCACATCGGTCTCCATATTGATATCAGTTAATACAATAAACGTCTGATGTTTTATAGGTTCAGGCAATTGTAAAAGCCTATTGATGATAGAAGGCCATTCATATTGCATCGAATTTGTATAGATAAAATTTCCAATATATGACCAATTTTTCCTTTGTGCCTTAACTATAAATGGATATTCCTTGTTTAAGGTTGATGCCACTTCTACCGTTTCTGAATTAGAAGATGGTTGTATACTTTTCCATTCAATAGGATTTTCCAAAACATGTTCACCTATAGCTCGAAGCTTAATAATGTCACCCTCTTGCCACTGAGCAAAGTGCTCCAGTTGAAGTACATTTTCACCAATTACCACAGCTGGTCCTTGGAATTGATTTAATTCTAAAAGTGCTTCTTTTGAAATCAGTACTGAATGAGAGCTAATTACGACAATTCGATTATACGAATGTAATGTTTTTTCATGCACTGCTTCTATAGGCATAACATCTACTTTTGTATACCCTTTAAGCATCTCGTACAACGTCTGCACATCTTGATTAAGCTGTTGATTACTTGTAGCGTAAATTAATGCAACATCCTTTTCTGCTGCTGACACTGTCACATTATTCGTCAAATTATATAAACAAAATAAACTGACCACTAACAGAAAACTATATTTGGAGTGCACTTGTTTTCATCTCCCTTTCTAGCTCTGTTAATAATTCATCGAAAGATTGCTCTAACAGCGGACTATACGTAAAATAACTAGTTTTATAACTAAGGGTTATCCACTTTTCATTTAAAAGCTGATGATTTTTTAATGCTTGGTCCAATTTGTCAAAAATGACCTCTATATACTCATCCGTTGTATCTATTAGTAGCAACCCAATTTGATTTTCACGAAATCGAAATTTTTTATCTGTTTGTCTTACTGTTTGTTGTATTTTTTGGGCAAGTTGCTTCCATAAATGCTGAGCTTCTTTTGTTCCATAAAGTTTTTTAAATTGTTCATAATTCTCAAGCCTTAATACAATAAAAACAAAAGTATGTTTATGTCGATCGGATCTTCGCATTTCTTCATTGACACTAATACGCATACGAGTTTCATTATCAAAGCCTGTTTCGACATCAATTGCTACATAACTTTTAATATCCTGTTGTAATTGTTTCAAATAGTTTGCCTGTTCGAACAATAAATCATGCACTTTCCCTGCACTTAAAATAAGCAATAATTGAACAACACCATAAACGAAAAACAACTGCATGGAAAACGATGCACTAAAAAAAACAATATTTTTTGACATGCCAATATAAAGTAACGTTGACCCGCTAATGAAAATAAATAACAAACTACTGATAAGCCCTAACACTGTTCCGCGCCATAGAGTTAGTATTACTAGTATTATTAAAAAAATATATAATAATAAACTTTCAACATCTCTGTGTAATAAATAATAAGAAGGAATTTGTAAAAGCAAAAGCAATACTGTTCCATAAAAAAATATTGCACTATTCCAATTCATAGTTGTTCGCATTTTCTACCTCTCTTTCTGCCAATAGCGGTAGTAAATTATCAAAAATATGTGTTGCCTGTGTATGTGTATCTATATAACCTGCCGTTGAGACATTTTTTAGAGATGTCATTTTCTCAAGAAATTGATTCGCCAAAGGTTTTTCGTCTAACACAAGTAAATATCGAACAGCCATTGCATAAACTGCAGGTGATTCATAATTAACAGATGGCTGATTCGTTTGTGCATTATAACGTCCATATAGTTTGCCATCTCTATTAAAAAGATCAAGTAACCATATTTTAAAAAGTGTCGTGTCCTCTTTCACAGAGGCCATATGATAGGCAGTATACAATTGATCAATCATGTGTAGCTCCTTATCGAACACATAACTTCCGGACGAAATATCATAGTTTTTTGGGTAAAATCCTGCTTCAGCAAGAGGAGCATTCTTAAGAATCGCAAGCTGCTGATTTACCTGTTTTTGTGATAAAAGCCCATGTTTCTGCATTTGATTAAAAGCCGAAGGCATAATATAACTTATTGTTAATGTCTTTGCTTTTTCATTTGTTTGAACATCCACAAAATCTACAAATAATCCATCATTCATTCCATACCTTACAAGATTCTTCCCTAGTTCATTGCCCAACTGTATATAATGAGGTATCTTCCATTTTTCACCTGCTTCAAAAAGTACCCGAATAATTCGTAAGTCATCAATAAGTGCATTAACAGAAGCTTGTTTTTTCTTCTCTAACCGCCATACAATAAAGTTATTTTTTAGAAAATCAGATTTCATTACATCCACTTGATTCTTAAAGCGTGCCTGGTCACCCTTTTCTAGTAAGTATGTTAACCATAAACCTATTGATTCTGATAAAAATATATTCTTTTGTTCTGTTAAATCTGTTCTCAACAGACCTCCATCATCCATAAATTCTTTAATAACAAATTTTTCTGTTGGTAAAAGAGGTTCGTTTTTTTGTAAATCTACATCTTTTTTTTCACAACTAGCTAAAATGAGCACAAAACAAAATATAAAAATAAATTTTTTTATTATAAAATCCTCCTCCTAACAATTAGTTTAAAACTTATGCCTTCTTGCTTTTTATAATAGCATATCGTCCTAAACAAAAACTGAACATTTTTGCGCCAATAGTCACGAAATATCTAGACAAGACAAAAAAAGATGTTTGAGTTAGATCTTTCGACCTACTCAAACATCTTCCTATTTTAATATATAAATTATAAATTTCGATATTTCATATTCTTTTTGTAAAATTATTACAAACTAAATCAAAAGGTATAAACCAATCTCCTCATTTACAAATCTATTTAACGAGCTGTAACACCGTTTTAAAATGTGGATGATCTGCACGTTGTAGTAACTCGTATAAAATCATTTCCACGCTTGTTGGTAAAATTCCAAGTGCCTTCATCTTCTCAAGCCCAATCTCTTTATTGGCCTTTGTACGAGAGGACACTGCATCGGCAACAACTTCAACCTCAAACCCTTGTTCTTTTAGCTGTCGGGCTGTTTGGTAAACACAAATATGTGTTTCGATCCCCGTCACGATAAATTGCGAACGACCACTTGCCTTCAATGCATCTACAAAATCTTGTTCCTGGCACGCACTAAAAGTCATTTTAGCAATGGGTTGTTGACCATGAATATATTGAGCAATATCTAACGCTGTCCCACCTAAACGACTAGGATTTTGTTCAAGCCATAAAACTGGTATCTCCAATGCATCCATAGCTTGTACCAGCTTGGCTACATTTTCAATCACCGCTTCACTTTCATCAACAATTGTCGCTAACTTCCCTTGTACATCGACGACAACTAAACACGCCTCTTCTATTGTAAACATTTAAACACCCCTTAAATCCGTATTCACAGTTCATTATACCGAAAGTTTTTAGTTTATGTGGAAGATTTTCGTCCATTTTAATATCTTTATGTTTTCGTTCAAAGTTTTTTGTTCAGAAACATATTACCATTAGTCAATGCCTTAATGAGCCCAGACTACAGCCGCGGAAAGTGTCCTTCCGTAGAAGAATGTGCAGGAAAGTACATATTTGGGTAGTAGCCATTCCACATAAACAAACACGAACATTTAATAATTTAACTGATTATGGAATATGTAAATCACGAAATATTAACTCGTATATCCATTTCAATATTTCGATTTGTTCGTATTTAAACCACAAGGCTATTATGAATTTTAACTCAATTGTGTACATTTTGTTGCGAGCCTGTCATTATTCTGCTCGAATAGTGAGAATTTTATTTTTTCTCTTAAAAATTGAGTTATAATCCAGTAAAGTGCTTTTATCCCGCTTTAATAGTCAGTTCAAAATCCTTAAATGATTTTGAACTGACCGTAAAAGCATGATAGACTCAACAACCAATTAGTAGGAACTAAATAACCTATGAATAAGGTTTAACCTTATAAAACCAAACAAGGAGTGTACCACTTTGACACAACGTGCATACAATTTTAACGCAGGTCCTTCTGCACTACCACTAGAAGTATTAGAAAATGCTCAACAACAATTAGTAAACTTCCGTGACTCAGGCATGTCAATTATGGAAATGAGCCACCGCAGTGCCATTTTCGATGAAGTACATAATGAAGCAATTGCTTTATTGAAAAAGCTTTATGCTATCCCAGAAAACTATGAAGTCCTTTTCCTACAAGGTGGAGCTAGTCTTCAATTTACTATGATTCCAATGAACTTCCTACAGGCAGATCAAAAAGCAAGTTATGTATTATCAGGCTCATGGTCTGAAAAAGCAATCAAAGAGGCTAAATTATTCGGTACGCCTGTAGAAGCTGCGAGTACAAAAGAAAATCAATACCGTAATATCCCAGCTTTAGCAGATATTCAATTCAATGAAGAGGATGCATATGTGCATATTACTTCAAACAATACGATTTACGGTACACAATGGAAGGAATTCCCTGAAACAGGAAATGTACCGTTAATTGCGGATATGTCTAGTGATATTCTTTCTAAACCAGTTGATGTAAGTAAATTCGGTCTTATTTATGCAGGGGCTCAAAAAAATCTTGGCCCATCTGGTGTAACAGTAGTCATTATTCGCAAAGATTTGTTAGAGAAAGCGAATAAAAACATTCCTACAATGTTAAAATATTCAACGCATGCCGATAGCAACTCTTTATACAATACACCACCAACTTTCGGGATCTATATGTTAGGTGAAGTATTAAAATGGGTAGAATCAAAAGGCGGCGTTGCAGAAATTGAGAAGCATAATGAATTAAAGGCAAAAGTCATTTATGATGCCATTGACAATAGCAACGGATTCTATAAAGGTCATGCAACACCAGAAAGCCGCTCTTTAATGAACATCACTTTCCGTGTTACTGATGAGGAACTTGAAAAACAATTCCTTGCTGAAGCAAAAGCAGCAGGATTTGTTGGACTTAATGGACACCGTTCTGTAGGTGGTTGCCGTGCTTCTACTTATAACGCTGTACCGTTAGAGGCATGTGAAGCATTACGTGACTTTATGGTCGAATTCCAACAAAAACATCAATAATAAAAAATTAGACGAATGAACGCAATCATTCGTCTTTTTTGTATTTGCGGATAGAGTAAGGCGCAATAATAATCG
Organism: Lysinibacillus sp. NPDC056232; assembly: GCF_042267565.1. Lineage (NCBI taxonomy): Bacteria > Bacillati > Bacillota > Bacilli > Caryophanales > Bacillaceae > Lysinibacillus > Lysinibacillus sp. NPDC056232. Next base: position 67,917 of record NZ_JBHJTF010000017.1, read on the forward strand.
GTGAACGCCTTGTAACTAATACAGCTGCAACAACTTATACTATAAATTAAACCTACTGCAAAACAGCATAGTTACTAAAAGGGATAGTTCCTAACTTGGAACTACCCCTTCTTTTAAATATTGTCATATCAGATATTACAAAGCTTCAGGCTTACACTCTGGACATTTACCGTAAATCTCAAATTTATGGTTTTCAATTTCATAGTCTGGCAGCTTTTCTCCAAGCATCTCCATAGGGCAGAGATTTAGCTCCTTAACATTGCCACAATCCATACAAATAAAATGATGGTGATGATGTTCAGACTCACAATGCATACGGAAATTCCGCTCCCCAGATAACTCAGTTTCCTCCAGTATTCCTAGCTTCACAAACGTTGCAAGGTTGCGATAAATCGTATCGAAACTCATACCTGGGAAATCTTTTTTCAAAACATCTAATAAATCTCGAGCAGTTAAATATTTATCTGTTGCTGCAAACATATCTAATATTAACTCCCGCTTATCTGTTTTTTTATAGCCGTTTTCTTTTAAAATCCCCCACGCTTTAGAAACATTCACTGCGCTACCTCCTCCCGTTTTGCAGCCATTTTAAATACTATTTTCTTCACTAGTATAACAAGTAACAAAATTAAGATCGAAGTAACGACAATTGTACCACCAGGTGCTAAATCTAAATAAAATGCACTAACTAAACCGATTAACACAGCTGTTTCGCCAAAGACAATTGCATAGATGATTGTTTGCTTAAAGCCCTTTGCAAGTCGCATTGCAGCAGCCACAGGTAACGTCATAAGGGATGATACAAGTAAAATGCCGACGATGCGCATACTTGCAGCAATAACAAGCGCTGTAACAATCATAAATAAGAGATGAATCCAACGTGCAGGAAGGCCGCTAGCTTTTGCATATTCCTCGTCAAAAGATAAAACAAAAAGTTCCTTAAAAAATATAAACAAAAAGATAATGACAACAACAGCAATTCCTACTACTACCCATAAATCCTGACGTGATACAGCTGACACTGAACCAAATAAATAGCTCATTAAATCCGTGCTAAAGCCGCTTGCAAGCGAGATAAATATAGCACTAATACCAATCCCGCCTGACATAATAATAGGAATAGCAAGCTCTTCATAGTGCTTATATAAACGTCTAAGACGCTCAATTAAAATCGAACCGCTGACTGAGGCCAGTATGCCTAAATAAATTGGATTTAGCATTGCCAGGGCTGTAACAGATTGACTGATATATAAGCTTCCCGCTATACCTGCCAGTGTCACATGTGACAAAGCATCAGCAATAAGCGAGAGCCTTCGAACGACAATAAAAACACCTAGCAGCGGTGCCAATATGCCAATTAATAGCCCAGAGAAAAAGGCATTTTGTAAAAATTCATAGTTAAATATTGCTTCAATCATTATGCCTTCTCCTTCTAGTGAATCTTTCTCACAGAATGGCCATACCAAGCATCAAGCGCATCGTGAGAAATTGTATCAAATTCATTTTTGTAACCATGGAAGTGTATGGTTTGATTTAAACATGCCACATGACTGATACGGTTCGACACTGTATCAACATCGTGTGTAACAAGAATCATTGTAATTCCCTGTTCCCGATTCAATTTCGCCAGCATATCATAAAAGGACTGCACATTCTCATGATCAATGCCGACAGTTGGTTCATCTAATATTAATAGCCTCGGTTCACTAACTAATGCCCTTGCAATAAAGACACGTTGCTGTTGCCCACCAGATAACTCACCAATATTACGATTCATAAATGCTTCCATGCCAACAGCTTTTAATGCTTCTAACACTTTTCCCTTTGCATCTCGTCCAGGTCTTTTAAATAATCCTAACTTTTTGGATAATCCACTTTTCACGACTTCTTGGACGGTTGCTGGAAACCCTGAATTGAAGGCATTCGATTTCTGTGACACATATCCTATCCATTCACGATGCTTAAAAGTTGAACTTGGTTCACCAAATAGCTTTATTTCTCCAGACATTGGTTTTAGTAACCCTAAAATAATTTTTAATAAGGTAGATTTCCCTGAACCATTCGGACCAAGAAGTGCTAAAAAATCTCCCTCTTCTACACGGAAAGAGATATTTTTTAATACTTGCGTATAGTCATATTGAAATGACACTTTTTCAATATCAATTAATGATTTTTTCATGTATGTTCTCTTCTTTCTAATTCAAAATCATTACGATTTAACAAGTTGTAAGTATAAATGAAAGTACAGTTTTTGTAAAGAAAATAAAATCATCCCCATAACGTGTGGTTGATTTCCGTTCCGACTGGGCACTTTCCTGGGGCGTCCGATGAGCGCTTGGGCCAACAAATGTTTTCTGCGCGAAAGCGCACGATGTTTTTTGCGCGAAAGCGAAGCGGCAACAGCACGATGTTGGTTACGAAGGAGTCGCCCAGTCTCCACTCAACTTATATACATGGCATACGTTTTAACAAATGTCATCCACAACTTTTGATGATGACCAGAAAAAAGATTGTCATGTATGTTGATTAGGAAAATAAAACTGTATTTTGTTATTTGAACCGCTAATTTTGTAATAGGCATTGATTCTAACACTTTTAATGTGAAGGATTTTTATAGCTGTCATGACTTTCACAAGATTGATTTTGTTCAAAAAACTAAACAATTTTAAAAGGAGGATTAGCTTTGAGTATTCAATTTTTACAGCAATTGACACAAAGTAGTGATAAGGAAATTGTTGCGATTGCACGTTCTGAAGGATTTGAAATTACTACTTCTGAAGTAAAAAAACTCCGGCCTTATTTGGAGCAATTCTCATTTTCATGGCTCTTTTTAGGTATTCCAAAAGATATTCTTGTAGAGGTTGAAGCTGTTTTAGGTAGAAAGCGTTCCAGACAACTAATTGCATTGTTTACGAAATAATCAAATTCGCCTTGGTGTAATTGTAGCTGTCGTTGCTCTTTCGCTACAAAAAACATCTGTAGCTGTGGTTGCTCTTTGCTCTTTGCTCTTTGCTGAATGAAGATAAAAAAAGCCCGAAAATCAGTACTTATGCAGCTGATTTCGGGCTTTTTATTCTATCCTCTTAGAGCATCGATTAACTCTGGTTTAAACTCTCCATTACGAAGCATTTCAATTTCATGTTTATAAGGAGCCGATTTTGATTTGGCATCACTATTTAATGCAACATATGGTGTTTCTAGGATTTTAGGAATCTCCATTAATTGTGGATGATGCACAACATACTTTAATGCATCAAAGCCAATATGACCGAAGCCAATATTTTCGTGACGGTCTTTTCCTGCACCACGGACATTTTTTGAATCATTGATATGCAGGACTTTGATACGATCAACGCCTATTAGTTTATCAAACTCATTTAAAACGCTATCAAAATCTTCTACAATATTATAACCAGCGTCATGCGTATGGCATGTATCAAAGCATACTGAAAGACGCTCATTATGTGTTACGCCATCTATAATTTTAGCAAGCTCTTCAAATGAACGACCACATTCAGTTCCTTTTCCCGCCATTGTCTCTAATGCGATTTGTACAGGGTAATCCTGTGACAGTACTTCATTTAAACCTTCAATAATCTTGGCAATACCTGCGTCTGCTCCCGCACCGACATGGGCACCTGGATGCAATACAATTTGTGTTGCTTCCAACGCTGCTGTTCGTTCGATTTCAGTTTGTAAAAAATCTACACCTAGACGGAAAGTTTCAGGTTTTTCTGTGTTCGCAATATTAATAATGTATGGAGCATGGACAACAATATTTGTCATGCCATGCTCTTTCATGTGTAGTAAACCATTCATAATATTAAGATCAGCAATTGCTTTACGACGAGTATTTTGCGGAGCTCCTGTATAAATCATAAAGGTATTTGCCCCATATGAGAGAGCCTCTTTACTTGATCCGAGCAGCATTTCTTTTCCACTCATTGAAACATGTGATCCAAGTAGCATTTAAATGCCTCCTTATTTTTTACCGCGAGCTTTTAAACGACGTTCACGTTTTTTAACTTTTTCCATTTCCCATTTCATATTACGCTTGTATCCTGGTTTTACTTTTTTCGGCTTACGCACTAATGCTTTTGCTTTCGCATCGATTTCATTTTCATGCTTCACACGATTTTTACGTGCATGGCGATCTTTTAGTTCAGACCATTCGCCATCTTTTACATCTTTTTGAACGAATGGAATGCCCATTTTCTCAACACGTACTACTGCATCCTCATCTGATGGCTCAAACAAAGTGATAGCAGTTCCTTTATTTCCTGCACGCGCTGTACGTCCCACACGATGAATAAAGAATTCTAAGTCCTCTGGAATTTCGTAGTTAATGACATGTGAAATTCCTTGAATATCGATACCACGCGCTGCAAGATCTGTTGCAACGATATATTGATAGTCCAACTCTCGAATTTGCTTCATCATCTTCTTACGATCACGTGGACTTAAATCACCATGTATTTGACCACAGCGAATCCCATTTTCATTTAAGTAGCCTGCAACATGCTCTGCTGTTTTTCGTGTGTTGGTGAAAATTACAGCTAAAAATGGATTGATCCCTTCAATAACTTCCAACAAACGTTTTTTACGTGATTTAGAACGCACTGGTACAAGCACAAAGTCAATTCCTTCTGCGACCGGGCGTTTATCGTTCATATGGACATGTACAGGTGCTTCCATATATTTTTTTAAGAAAGGCTGAAGCTTTTCTGGAATTGTTGCTGAGAATACAAACATTTCAAGGTTTTCTGGCATTTGGGAAGCAAAACCATCGATTTCCTCGATAAAGCCCATATCGAAGGCTAAATCTGCCTCGTCGACAACTAACATATGTGCCGTATGCACAAATAACGCTTGCGCTGAAACGAGATCACGAATACGTCCTGGCGTTCCGACAACAATTTGTGGTTGCGTTTTTAACTTATCAATGGAGCGTTGTTTGTCCGTACCTCCAATAAATAATTTCGCTTGAATAGTTGTTCCTTCTATTAATTGATTTAACGCATCAAAAATTTGTTGTGCAAGCTCACGTGTAGGTGACGTAATAACAGCTTGTACTTCCTGCTTGTCAGCATTAATTCGTTGCACTATTGGAATTAAAAAACTATGTGTTTTTCCCGTTCCTGTATGCGCTTGTCCGATTGCACTCTTTCCTTTTAATAATAGCGGAATGATTTCCTTTTGAATCGGCGTTGGTTCTGTAAAGCCAAGTCTTGCAATTGCGTCCTGCAAAAATGGCTGAAAATTATAATCAGTATATTTTGACATAATTCGTTCCTCCTAACATCTTTCACATTGTATCATGATTCGAACTCCAGGTATATTAACGTCCTTTTATCTCAAGCATGAACATAATTTTGTATTTTTATCATGGCTGTAGCAAAGCCCTTATCAAAGTTACTCGAAATGCTGTGAATATGCAATAAAAAAAAGCCTCAGACCTGTAGACAAATGCTACTCCTGATTGCATATAGCTATGGTAATTTATTCGTAAGACCTCGACATTCCCATTTAGTAAGTCGAAACTGTATCGTTATCCTCTATGGTGAGTTTTCATTATAATTTATCTAAATCTTTTTAGTTTGTTAAACATAGTTTTAATACTATTTTGATATTGCTGCTTATACTAATGATGAGCTAAAAATTAGTATTTTTTATGTCAATTCATTGTTAACTAATGCCTTGAAGAATTACCATATGTTACGATAAAAATGTAAGATACTAGAGGAGGTTGACTTATCATGAAAGCAGCAAGATGGTATAAAGCAAAAGACATCCGAGTAGAAAACATTGAAGAACCAGTAATTGTACCTGGAAAAGTAAAAATTAAAGTACATTGGACAGGGATTTGTGGTAGTGATTTACATGAATACGCAGCTGGCCCAATATTCATTCCAGTGGAACAACCTCACTATGTAAGTAAAGATATTGCGCCAATTGTTATGGGCCATGAGTTCTCTGGTGAAGTAGTAGAAATTGGCGAAGGTGTTACAAAGGTACAAGTTGGGGATCCTGTAGTTGTAGAACCTATTCTTGCATGTGGCGAATGTGCCGCTTGTAAAAAAGGAAAATATAATATTTGTAAACATTTAGGATTCCACGGTCTGTCTGGCGGCGGCGGCGGTTTCTCTGAATATACAATGGTAGATGAAAAACTGGTACACAAAATGCCAGAGGGTCTTTCCTTTGAACAAGGTGCACTTGTTGAACCAGCGGCAGTAGCATTACATGCAGTTCGTCAAAGTAAACTAAAAGCTGGCGATACAGCAGCTGTCTTTGGTACTGGGCCAATCGGTCTTCTTGTTATCGAGGCATTGCGTGCAGCTGGAGCAGCTGAAATTTATGCGGTAGAGCTTTCGGCGGAGCGCGCTGCTAAAGCATTAGAGCTAGGCGCTACAGCAGTTATTAATCCTAAAGATGAGGACGCAGTAGCTCGTCTACATGAATTAACAAATGGTGGCGTAGATGTTGCATTTGAAGTAACTGGTGTTCCTGTAGTATTACAGCAAGCGATTGATTCAACAACATTTGAAGGTGAAACAATTATCGTTTCTATTTGGGAAACTGAAGCTTCTATTCTACCTAACAATATCGTACTAACAGAGCGTTCTGTTAAAGGTATTATTGCTTATCGCGATATTTTCCCAGCAGTTATGGAATTAATGAAACAGGGCTACTTCCCTGCTGAAAAACTTGTGACAAAACGAATTGCTCTAGATGGAGTCGTAACAGAAGGCTTTGAAGCATTAATGAAAGAGCGAAACCATATTAAAATCCTTGTAAATTCACAAGCTTAATGTATATATGACAGGTAGAGAAAAACTAAGAAGCTTTTCTCTACCTGTTTTTGATTTGTTAATCCTCTTTTTCCTCTATTTCTTTCATAATATCTAGATTCGCCATTAGGAAGTTCACCTTATCTTCCCCCAGAGTTCTTAATGTACGTTTTTCATTTACTTCTATAATTTTTTCATTGATCCCCCCCGAGAGCTCACTTGCTGACTTTTCATGCTACCCTTCGAAAGAAAAAAGAGGAGGACAATCCGGCTAATCCGAAGTTCATCCAAACACATGTCCGCGTTCGGTACAGAATGCTTCGTTGTCATGATGAAGAATAAGAGTGAATCTTCCTTTAACTTTGCTAATTAGTATTGTTTTTTACAGTAAACTTATTATTGATAGACTGACCAAAAAATGATAATATTTTTTTGATAATGATTATCACTACAAGAAAGTAGGTAGATCTTATGAACCTTCATGCGGTTCAATTGGGTGAAAAAGTTAAAGTGAAAGATCTACAGCAAATTGACTCTCTTTTATGTAAACGATTAAATGCTTTTGGTATCAAAGAAGGATGTCAAGTTTGTATGGTCCAAAAAGGATGGTTTTCTGGAGCTTGTATATTGGAATGTCAAGGACAGAAAATCGGGCTTAGAAAAAAAGATTTAATGGATATAAAGGTCGAACAAGTATGAGTAGATTAGCTTTAATAGGAAACCCTAATATCGGTAAAACATCATTGTTCAATACGTTGACAAATTCATATGAATACGTTGGCAATTGGAGTGGTGTAACCGTTGAAAAAAAAGTAGGACAAGTAAAAAGACTACAAAAGGAAATAATTGATTTACCTGGTGTATATACGCTTAACCCCATTTCAAGAGATGAAAGTGTTGTCACTTCATTTTTACTTGAAGATCAGGTGGATGGAATTTTAAATATTATCGATGCTTCTAATTTCGAACGAAATATGCAATTAACAGTAGATATACTTGAACTTAGCAAACCTGTTTTCGTTTGTTTAAATATGATAGACGTTGCGAAAAAGAAAGGCATTTCAATTGATGTCGAAAAATTAGAGAATTCTTTGGGAGTACCTGTTATTCCAATAAGCGCTCGTACTGGTAAAGGTGTCGAAGGTATTTATGCCGCTATTCAAGCCTCCGATCGTACTCAACAACGTTTTACATTAACCTATGACGACCTAATTGAAGAAGGCATCTCAAAAATTGAAGCATTGTTACAACATGTTCCTGAAGAACAAAGAAGATGGTGTACTATTCAATTTCTAATAGGAAATGAAGCTGTTGACGCTTATTTGAAAGAAAAGGAATACTTTGAACAGCTTGCTGCAATGCGAGATACTTTAGAGAAGCAAATAGGTGAACCACTAAATAAAGCTATTGCTAAAAAACGTGATTTATATATATCTAACATCTACAAAGAAGTAATCAGACAAGAGAAAAGTGAAACACAATGGTCAGAGAAAGTTGATAAAATTTTAACACATCCGATTTTAGGTATTCCGATTTTCTTAGCGCTTATGTTTTTAATGTTTCAAGCAACGTTTGCATGGATCGGTACCCCGCTTTCTGATTTCCTGGATGGCATTGTAGGCGGCCCTCTTACAGATATTGTTACTCAAGGCTTAGAAGCTATCGGTGCAGCCCCTTTTATTATTAATTTAATTTGTGATGGGATCATTGCAGGTGTTGGTGGCGTCTTAGTTTTCATACCACAAATCTTTGTACTATTTTTCTTTATTTCACTATTAGAAGATTCAGGTTATATGGCGAGAATTGCTGTTGTCATGGATCGCCTTATGGAATTTTTCGGTTTAAATGGCAAGGCTTTTATTCCGATGATTGTAAGCTTCGGATGTAACGTTCCTGGCGTAATGGCTGCAAGAACAATTGAACAGCCAAAAGAACGACTATTAACTATACTAGTAGCTCCGTTTATGAGCTGTTCAGCAAGATTACCTGTGTATGCTTTATTTGGCGCAGCATTCTTTACTAAACATCAATCTTTAGTGGTATTCTCCCTATATATAATGGGAATAGTGATAGCACTTATTGTGACAAAAATATTATCAATGACGATTTTGAAAAATGAAACTTCAGTTTTTATTGTTGAATTACCAGCCTATCATGTACCACAGCTTAAAACACTTTGGCGTTCTACTTGGGAAAAAGGAAAAGGATTTTTCCGCAAAGCTGGTACTATTATCTTTGCCGGCTCCGTGATTATTTGGCTTCTTTCTTATTTAGGACCACATGGCGCTAATGTCAATATGGATGACAGCTTTTTAGCAATTATTGGAGGCGCTTTTGGTGTGTTGTTTATCCCGCTTGGCTTTGGAACATGGCAAGCTGGTGCATCCCTTATTGCTGGTTTCCTGGCAAAAGAAGTGATTGTTTCAACAATGGCGATTATTTATGGCGTAAGTGAAGGTGTCTTATCGTCTACAATGGCCACTCATTTTACTGCTTTGAGCGCTTATACATTCTTGGCCTTTGTTTTACTTTATATGCCTTGTTTAGCCACAGTAGGCGCAATAAAAAGGGAAACACAGTCTGTGAAATGGACTTTATTTGCAACAATATATCCATTTGTTGTAGCTTATATTATTGCACTTATGATTTATGGTATCGGGAACTTATTCATGTGAGGTGTAGAGAATGTCTTTATTGATTAATATCTTAATCGGTAGTATTATATTTGGCTATGCTGGTATTACCTTATATAAGAGCATTAAGAAACAGAAGAAGGGCAAGTGCGCATCATGCTCATTACAGAAGAGTTGTTCCTCTAACGTTTGTGTCCCTCCTTCTAAACTGAGAGATATTTCCCATAAATAAATTTGTAGAAAAATAGAGCGAGGTAATTCCAAATGGTTAATTCATTTGGAAACTACCTCGCTTTTTTGTGATCTTTTAGACATGGAGGGCTTTGACGGAAACCAACCCCACATTATGGTAATGAGCCTTATATTTTAAATTTATTGATTTCTTCCTTCACGGACACCGCTTCTGCACTTAATGCCTTTGCAACAGCATTAATTTCTTGAATGGTCGCAGTTTGCTCTTCGATTGTCGATGCTATTGTTTCAGATTGCTGTGCAGCATAATTGGAAGAAGAGGACATTTCATTGACCGACGCTGCCATTTCTTCAGTACTTGCAGAAATTTGTTGCGTAGAAGCAGACACATCCTCAATCTGAGATGTCATATCACCAATCGCTTTTAAAATTCCATCAAAGGCATTTTGGGCATTCTGAATAAATGTGACACCCTCATCTACATTTAATACAGTTACACTTACTGCCTTTTCTACTTCCTTCGTTTCTTGCTGAATAAGTGCTATGACACCCACTATTTGATTGGCAGATGCTTTGGATTCCTCTGCTAATTTGCGTACTTCATCTGCAACGACCGCGAAGCCTTTACCATGCTCTCCCGCACGAGCCGCCTCAATCGCTGCATTTAGTGCTAGAAGATTTGTTTGCTCCGTAATATCAGTAATTACTTTCGTAATATTAACGATTTCAGCTGATTGTGCGCTTAACTTCTTAATTCGTTCATTTGTTGTATTAGAAGATTGTTGGATAATTGACATTTGGTCTTCTGCGACATGTAACGTTTTTTCACCATCATTTGCAATAGATTGGGTATCGACTGCTTTAGCATGAAGCATTTGAGCTGCCTCTGCAATACGTTGAACACCTTGAGCCGTTTCATCCATTGCTATCGAACTTTCACGACCAGTAACAGCTGCTTGATTGTCACTAATGGCCATTTTCTCTACAAGATTTGCAATATCATGAGAGGAATTTGAAATTTCATCTGTACTTGCTGCTAACTCTTCAGCTGCCGATGTTGTATGCTCAACATTTGCAGTCATGCTATGTATTAATGAATGTAAATTAGACTTCATCAAATTAAAAGAATCTGCCAACTCTTTAATTTCATCCTTCGTTCTAACTTCGATATCCATTTGACATAAATCTCCTTTAGCAATTACCTTTGCTGCAGAAGTTAGCTTATTGACAGGAACAACGATGGAACGTACGAATACAACCCCAACTATGATACAAATCATTAACATAATACAGAACATCCATAAGAACCACTGCTTATTATCATCAATAAGCTTCTCAACATTCGCTAAAGAATTTTGTATATCTGTAATGTTTTCTTGTTGAAACAAATCTACTTTGTCATTAATTTCAACTGACGTAGTATCAAAATCATGCATCATTTTATTCCCTAGCTCAGGACCGCCTTGAATATAGCTATGAGCCATTTTTTGGCCAGTACTATAATATTCATCAAACGCTACTTTAATCGCATCTAATCTTTTCAGGTCTTCCGGATGCATTTTTTTAACTTGCTCCAAATCTTTATTAAAGATTTTGCTATATTTTTCTGCTTGCTCAAATCCATCATCTAAATTATCGAGTGCTCTTGTGGCACTAATATCAGTCAAAAACTGCTGAACCTGTACAACTGCTAACTTCATTTCATCTGCTAATAACGTCGTTTGAAGTGTTTTTTCTTTTATCAAATGTACTTGCTCTAGTTGAGATTTGGCATTTTGTTGCTGAAAAATCCCAATCACTAAAACTAATACGACGATAAGACCAAACGACACTATACTTCTCACTTTAATCGTCACAGAATACCCCCTATTTTTTACTTTTGCTATTTTGTCTAGTAACTTCAAAATCATCATTTTGTAACGTAATGGTTTACCAACAAAACATTATACCTTTCTTATCGACCAAAAAAGTGAAAAAGTGTGTAGTTTTCAAGAACTTTTTACCACTTATTGACTACATATGAAATATGTAAAGCTGACCGGATATCGTGAGTTCCATTTACAATCGCCCTAGTTATTTATTTGCGCTTGTCGAACGCTAACTTACTCTTCTGCATATCATATTTATAATCAGGTATGTCATCAATGATAAATTACTATCGAAAGGAGATCGTTATGGTATTTAGACCACAGTTCCCGATGTATCCTGGTGGCATGAGAATGCCCATGCAAATGCCCATGCAACAAATGCCGATGCAAATGCCCATGCAAATGCCAACACCTCCACAAATGTCACCGCAGTCCTTTTTCCAGCCTGGAGGCTTCCCAAATCCACGAATTCCAGGTGGCTTTCCAATGTCCAGTGGAATAGGAGCATTTGGAGGACAAATGCCAATGCCATCCATGCAGGAACCTTCAAAAATCGGTTCATTTTTGCAGCAGGCGAATAGCTTATTTAACTCAGCGAAAACATATACGCCTTACATTCAACAAGCAATGCCAATGGTAAAAAATATTCCGTCACTTTTAAAATTGTATAAAGGATTTCAAGGTCTTCCTGCTGCAGGAGCTGCCGCAGGTGCTGGAGCAGTAGCAGCTGAAGCAGCGGCTAGTAAAGGAGCAGGTTCAACTAAAAGTCGAAAAGCATCTCGACAAAATGGATCATTTACTCCTGCTGAACCACTTCCATCTAAGCCCCGTATATTCCAGCCGCCTATGTAGATGAAGGTTTCTTTGTATTCGCAGTCCCTGTCCGTTATAATGTAGATAGGTAAGCTTGAAAGGAGTCACAACCATGCAAGTATTAAAAATTAATCCACGTGGCTATTGCTACGGTGTTGTAGATGCGATGGTTATCGCTCGAAACGCCGCACTCGATAAAACATTACCAAGACCTATCTACATTTTAGGTATGATTGTGCATAATAAACATGTCACGGATGCTTTTGAAGCAGATGGCATCATCACATTAGATGGCGAAAATCGTTTAGAAATTATTGAACAAGTTGAAACTGGCACTGTTATTTTCACAGCGCATGGTGTTTCACCTGAAATTCGTGAAATTGCGAAGCGAAAAGGCTTAGTATCCATTGATGCTACATGTCCTGACGTAACAGTTACACACGATTTAATTCGTGAAAAATCAGCAAATGGCTATGATATTATATATATTGGTAAAAAAGGCCATCCCGAACCAGAGGGAGCAATTGGCGTTGCACCAGATCATGTGCATTTAGTGCAATCCTCTACTGATATTGATGCCTTAAATTTAACAAATGATAAATTACTCGTAACGAATCAAACGACGATGAGTCAATGGGATGTCTCTCATTTAATGGATAGTTTAAAAGAGAAATTCCCACATATTGAAGTGCATAAGGAGATTTGCTTGGCAACCCAGGTACGTCAAGAGGCAGTAGCTCAGCAAGCTGGGGAAGCAGATTTACTTATTGTTGTTGGTGACCCAAAATCCAATAACTCAAACCGTTTAACGCAGGTGTCTGTTGAAATAGCAGGGACACCATCTTATCGAATTGCAGACGTTTCTGAGCTAAATATTGAATGGTTAAAAGGAATTAATTCCGTCGCTGTAACAGCAGGTGCCTCAACACCAACACCAATCGTCAAAGAGGTTATTTCATTCCTTGATCAATTCGATGAAAATGATGAATCAACACATAGCATTAATCGTACAGTTACATTAAATAAAATTTTACCTAAAATTAAAACGCCAAAGCCTGTTGACAAAATTATGCCTTACTAAGAACAAATGCGCTAAAGCGCTCGTTTACATCCGACAAGCGCTGGAGAGCCCGAAGCAAAAGTACACGCTCCACAACTTTTGCCCGAGGGATCGAAGCGACCTCGAGGATGTAGCGCTTTTGCCTAGACGAAAACTATGCCTTTGGTTATCCACAACTTAAAAATCAATAGTTACTTTAACAGTAAAAAATCCTGATTGTCTATTTTGACAATCAGGATTTTTCATTATTTACTAAAGTAATAATTGACCGGGCGACCAATGCCTCCATAGTGCACATCCATCGTAATTTCCTCTTGCTTTTCTAAATAATCTAAGTATCGTCTTGCTGTTACGCGCGCAATACCTACACCACTGGCAACCTCTTCTGCCGATGCTCCTTCTACAGATTGCAAATAGTGCACAACTTTCTCAAGTGTTGCACGATTAAAACCCTTAGGTAAACTTTTCTCTGACCGTAAGACATTTGATTGCTGAACCTCATTATGCCCACCTTGATAATGGAATAATTGATCAAGCTCCCCCTGTGTTAACTCACGCTCTGTTTGCATTTGCTCTTTGAAGCGCAAATAATTTTCAAGCGTTCCTTGCACTCGTTCAAATGAAAAAGGTTTCATAATATAATCAAAGACGCCAAGATGCAGGACCTGTTTTACAGTTTCCATATCATTAGCAGCGGTTACCGTAATTACATCTACTGGTAACTCGAGCTCACGAATTTTCCGTAAGCTTGTCACTCCATCCTGCTCCGGCATGAAAATATCCATAAATACTAATTCTGGTTTAAGTTTTTGAATTTGAGCAATTCCTTCAACTCCATTTGAGGCTTGTCCAATTACTTTAAATCCAGCTACCTTTTCAATAAATTGGCGATTAACTTCTCGCACCATTGGATCGTCCTCTATTAATAAAACCTTTGTTTGTGTCACTGTTAGCCCTCCATACACTCTGTTCTATCTCTATATGTGTAAATTTTTACTTTAGGAAGCTATCTAATAGAACGTCACACTGTTCCTATAGAATTTCTCGCTTCTACTTCAACTATAAAAATTAAGTTCCTTAACTTTCCACTTCCTAGAACGTCAAATGAACCCCAAGTAGTCGCTCAGTTTATACTCTAATCAAAAAACAAATGTTATCCTCAGCCTTTGGTGATACGCCTATTACGTATGGTAAAAAGTTATTAAAAAGCTTGTTCCTTTATTCGGTTCACTTATGACTTCTATTTCTCCCTTTCCTTTTTGTACAAGTTCTTTTATTAAATAAAGTCCAATACCTCGACCTTTTTTCTCTTTTGTTGAATAGCCATTATCAAAAATATGCTCCTTCACCTCATTTATCATGCCTATACCATTATCTGTTACTAAGATTGCCAGCACATCCTCATCCTCATCAACAGAAACTTGGATCATTTTTTCTTCCATTTGTACATCCCTTAATGCATCAAAAGCATTTTCAATCAAGTTACCAAATAAAATAACGAAATCATGATGGTCTAAATTTTTCGGGAATTTTGTCAAACGGCTTTCTCTATCTATCTCCAGTAGAATTCCCTCTTCTTTCGCATGGGAAATTTTACTAAGTAAAAGCCCTGAAATATTTTCATTTTTAATCCGTTCATTTAAAAAGTTTGTAATTTCATCGTGTTCTTCTTTTACTTGCGTTAAATAAGAAAGTGCTTGTTCATGATGGCCAAGCTGCAAAAGACCAGCAATTGTGTGCAATTTATTTTTATGCTCATGTGTTTGTACGCGTAATGCTTGTACAAATGCCTTCACACCGGTTAATTCCTCTGCAAGCTTTTTCACTTCTGTACGATCCTTAAACATGGCCACAGCGCCAACCGTTTTTCCATTAACTTGTATAGGAATACGATTACTCATAATGCTATGATCATTAATATAAAGCTCACGATTGAAAATAGGTTGGTCTAGCTCCAAAATTTCTGGTAATCGTGTATCAGGTAACACGTCAAAAATTTTCTTCCCTATTAATGTTGATGGTTGTTTGTGAACACCTAATATGACAGATGCTTTTTCATTAAATATTGTGATTGTCAAGTCATTATCAATGGCAATAATCCCTTCATGCATTGCGTTAAAGGTTTCTGTTCGTTCGACATACATTTTAGCAATTTCATGGGGCTCTAGCCCAAACATTTGCTTCTTCATATGAAGGCCTAACGTATGAGCCCCCCATGCACTAAAGAAAAGAGACAATAAAATAGTAATCATTAATTCTGTTTGAATAGATTGCAGTAACTCACCAACAGTTAAAACACTATATCCTACTACTACTACACCTATTTGTTTTCCTTCCTTACTCATGATCGGGACGAATGCCCGCACCATATCTCCATGTTTACCATGTGCGATGGATGTATAATAATGCTCAGAGAACGCTGCGTTTAGATCACCTGATTGCGAGACTTGCCCGATTTCTTCTGTATTTGGATGTGAGTACTTGCGCCTTTGCATATCAAGGACAACAATATACTGCGCGCCATTTATATCACGTATTTCTTCCACTACAGGATTTATGTGTTGCGTAGCCTCATTAAAATTATTATTTGCAATGTAAGTTTTCAGTTCAGGAAGCTGTGATACTGTTTTTGCCACAAGTAAAGCCTGATTTCCAAGCTTGTCCTTTTGTTCATTCATGACATAGCCTAGCAAAAATGTACCACCTATACTAAAGGAGAGCATGAGAATAAAAAAAGTCAGAGACATAATTTTTCTCTTCATCGATATTTTTTGAAATTTCAAGATGTACGCCTCCCTCTCACTATATTTTAGCTTACCCCATATGTTAGAATAACAAAAACATCAGAAAATACGAATAAATTGGGTGTAATAGATGAAAAAATTTATTATTGGCACAATAGTAACCGTTTTACTATTAACGATAGCGATTAGTGTTCAACAAGGCTTACTTTTTGCTAAACCTCTTCCCTATGACGATGAGCAAAAAGGCTTGGATACACAAATTACGATTCATTTAAGTCATGTGGTAGCTGAGAATACACCAAAAGGACAAGCGGCAAGTAAATTTGCAGAGCTTGTTGAGGAAAAAACAAATGGTGAGGTGAAAGTACACGTCTACCCAAACTCCTCCTTGTTTAATGATGAAAATGAGTTTCAAGCTTTGCAAAATGGAGAAGTAGAAATGATTATCCCTACTTTTTCAAAGATGACCTCCTATATACCAAATTGGCAGGTTCTTGATTTACCTTACCTTTTTAATACGGATGACGAAGTTCATGAGGTTCTTACAGGTTCGATTGGTGAACAGTTGTTAAATGAGCTTGAACCTTTTCATATAAAAGGACTGAGCTTTTGGCATAATGGCTTTAAACATTTAACCTCTGTCAATCATCCTATTCATACATTTGAAGATTTAAAAGGCTTACGAATCCGTACAATGCCAAGTAAAACTCTTGAAAAGCAATTCGAGGCTGTTGGGGCTACACCAACCCCAATTTCCTTTAGCGAAGTTTTTACTGATTTAGAATCGAAAACCATCGATGCTCAGGAAAACACTGCGTCAAATATTTATTCTAAAGGTTTCTATAAGGTGCAGAAGCATATGACCTTAACTAAGCATGGCATTTTAGGATACGCCGTTTTAATTAATGATAATTTTTGGAAATCTCTACCTCCAAAAATTCAAAAACAGATTATGGAGGCTATGAAAGAAACAACAGACTGGCAATTTGAACAGGCTGTAGAAATGAACGAAGAAAATCTGCAAAAACTTGAGCAGCAAGAGAACTTTGAGATTTATACGATGAGCAATAAGGAACGCCAACGCTTTAAAGAACAACTAGCACCTGCCTATGATTTTTATAGAAACAATGTACAAAATAACGATGTTTTATCGGAAATTGAAAAAATTGTTTCCCCTTAAAGTGAAAACTTTAAACATTGAAATATAGGATCAATACTTTTGTTCATTAATGATAAAATCCTCACTAGCGTGGGGATTTTTTCTATTGTATTATAATAGATTCTAAAATTACAAACTACTATAAAACAGCCTCAAACCCTTGATATCACTAGGTTTATTCACCATTCAACTAAAAATGAACAAAATGAACAATAGAAACATTACGGTCATAAAAACTATTGTCGGAAAATTTCAGCTATGATAATCACATGAAAGCGTTCACATAATATTCATAAGTAGTGTAAGGGGAGAACTTTATGCGTATAAATTTTAAAAACTTAACTGTACAAGTACTGATTGCCATTGTGCTAGGTATTATTGTAGGTGCTACGTTTCCAGAGTTCGGAGCGCAGTTAAAAATATTAGCAGATATTTTTATTAAATTAATTAAGATGTTAATAGCTCCTATCATTTTCTTAACAGTTGTTATTGGAATTGGTAGTATGGGCGATGTAAAAAAAGTTGGTAAAATTGGCGGGAAGGCATTAATCTATTTTGAAATTGTCTCTACTTTCGCACTAGCAATCGGCTTAATTGTTGTCAATATTGTACAACCTGGTAAAGGCTTTAATACAGCAGCTGCAAACGGTGCAGATGTTTCTCAATATACAGAGGCGGCAGCCGCTACAGAACATGGTATTGGTGCATTTATTATGCAAATCATTCCTGAGAATGTTGTCGGAGCACTTGCAAATGGAGAGTTATTACCTGTTTTATTCTCAGCTGTTTTATTTGGCATAGCTGCTGCAGCTATTGGTGAACCAGCTAAACCAGTTATTAAATTTTTCGAACAAGTAGCAGATATATTCTTTAAAATTGTTAATATGGTCATGAAGGTTTCACCGATTGGAGCATTTGGTGCTATGAGCTACACAATCGGTAATTTCGGTCTTAAATCACTAGGAAACTTAGGATTTTTAATGCTTTCCGTTTATATTACAATGTTTATTTTTATCGTATTCATCATTGGTCTTATTACACGTTACTTTGGATTTAGTATCTTTAAGTTTATTAAATATATTAAAGATGAAATTTTTATCGTTATTGGGACATCATCATCAGAATCTGCCCTTCCTTCAATGATGCGCAAATTAGAAAACTATGGTTGCTCTAAGCAAGTCGTTGGTCTTGTCATTCCAACGGGGTACTCCTTTAACTTAGATGGTACGTCCATTTACTTATCTATGGCGGCTATTTTTATCGCACAGGCTTATGGAGTTGACTTAGATATTTGGCATCAAATTACATTGCTTGCTATTTTAATGCTAACATCTAAAGGTGCGGCCGGTGTAACAGGCTCAGGCTTTATCACACTCGCGGCAACATTAGCAGCATTCCCTATGATTCCAGTAGAGGGGATTGCACTTTTAATCGGGGTCGACCGCTTTATGTCAGAAGCCCGCGCCGTTACAAACTTAATTGGTAATGGTGTAGCAACAGTTGTCGTTTCAAAAATGGAAAAAGAATTCGATCCAGAGCAGGAAAAACGTGCTCTTGCAGGAGAAGTTACAACTCAACAATAAAAACGAAGGCTGTCCGAACGTGGAAAATTCCACATTTTCGGTCAGCCTTTTTCATTGTTAATATTCTTATTGATTCCGTTTCAATTACTATGTATATGATAGAGTTTATATATTTCGTAAAATGGCCATTTTATGAAAATTTTTGTTGAAGGTGAAACCTAGAGTTAAGCTTCCCCGTATAGTAAGTAGATTGGAGGCTTTTTTTATGATTACTTTTACCCTTACCTACCCAAAAGCTTTCGAAAGCTTTTCAAGTATTCCTATTGTGAATGAACAACATGAGACAGTTTGTTTGCTACAAAAGGTTGAACGTTCATCCGTTGGAAAAGTAATCAACGCTGTTATGCTAGTTGCTGCACAACAGTCATTACCACATCGCTATGAAACACGCACTACTTTAGGAGCATCACTTTTTCAAGTGCAATCTACACTCTTAACAAAGGGGGTTAGCCATCAGCTTATTATGCCAGATGGATCCATTTTACCGATACAACGGAAGACGGTTCAATTACTTGAATCCTCCTACTCTTTTACAATGGATGGACTCGCTTTTCGCTTTGAAAAGGATTTTACTTCAACCGCCTATTTATATTGTAATGATGAAAAAATAGCAAGCGTTAGTAGTATAGAAACTGAACTTGTACGTACTGGTATATCTTTTAAAATTTTCAACTCTGACGATACGCTCTTTGTTGCTTTGCTTGCAACTCTGTATCAGGCTTTATTCTCAATGAGTAATAAGTAGAACGGTGGTTCGTTTCCATTCCAAGTGGACACTTTCCTAGGGGTTTCAGTCGCAAATTCCTAGGAGTCGACCGGCCTCGCCTCAATTCCTATACATAAAAATTCGTTTTAAAAAGATATGAACGATAAAACTCCTTTTGCTAGGTTTTTTTTTTGATGGTAGAAATTATATAAGTAGTTTTATTGCATTTACAACTACATCGCTGATTTTTCATAAAAGCTAGTGATTATATGTCTTCCACTACTGCTAGAACCATTCAATATATTCCGGGACACGAAATAAATTCGCTTTGTTTTGACCATTTTAAGCCGTCCTTCTAAAAAAGGAGTACACTAAAGAGGTAGAAATACTATACATTTGGAGGCATTTAAAATGGATACAAAAGCAGCAGACATTAAAAATTTAATGACGTTAGATCTACTTGTTCAAATTCTAGAGGAACGCGGTATTATGACAGATAGGGAATTAAAAGAACGTCTCACTAATAACGTTAAACTTTCCTCTATGGATGCAGATTTAAAAGAAAAAGTCATTGAAAAAATAAAACATTAATGGAGCGGATGGCATATCAAAAAGGGCCGCTTCCTAATAAAAATACTGTAAGCGGCCCCTTTTTAAATATGCACTTTTAGTTCCTTCACACGTACAGCAGTTCCTGTTATAGAAATATTCAATTTCCCCTCATCTTATACCTAATCAATTATGCTCCGTATAAAAAACGAAACAAACGCAACGATACCATTAAGAAAAATGATAGCACAACAAAGTTTTTGGGAATATTTGTAGAATGATAATATATAATGAAAGAAACATAAGTAACCTTAGTTAATAAAAGGACCGGATTACGAAAAAAAGGGGAAAAATTAAATTTGAAAAAAATTTTATTAATAGTAAGTTTGTTATTATTGGTTGCGTGTTCAAATGATGAAGTTAAATATGATGGAGCACCTTTAAAAATTGCTGTAGTTGGTGATATTCCTGAATTAAATAACGAAAAAATTCATTTCGAACCAATTTCATTAGTTGAATTTAGTGAAGATACATTGCACATTTCAACAAATTTTGATGCTGTTATGATAATCCAGTGATGTTTGAAGAAGCATCAGATGATAGATTTGTTAAAGTGTATAAAAATTCTAAAATTCCTATTTTTTTGATTCAACAAAACGTCATTTTCCATTTACAAGTGAAGGGCTTACCTATGAAACAGCTCATTGGGAAGTATTAAATAATGGTTCTCATACGACAATTTATTTATCTGACAACGATGCAAATAGAGAAGATGCTTGGTATTTCTATTTAAAAGATGAAAAAGAGATAGATATCCTTTACAAAGAGATTTTTCAAAAGATTGAAACATTAAAAAGATAGATTTTTATGTATTTGCCACTCGAAAACCAGCGTATTCGAAAATTCTCGAATACGCTTTTAATTTGAGAAAAACAACAATCAAAATAGAGCCAAATTAAAAAAGCAATATGCACTTTTTACTGTACATACTGCTTAAGGTCTTTATCGAATTGTTTTTAACGCTGTTGCCCAAGGAATAAGTTGATCAAGCATTTGATTTACTGAATCTGCTTGCACATCCTTTGGTTTAAATACTGTACCGTTTTCGAAATCTGTAAATAAAGATAAAGCAGGATGTACGCGAACATCCGCTACTAATAATTCACCAAGAATTCCACGCAAATGTTCAGCTGCTCTTGCACCACCTACAGAGCCGTAAGAAACAATACCTGCGGCCTTATTATTCCATTCTACGCGTAAGTAGTCTAATGCATTTTTTAGTGCACCCGTAATGGAATGGTTATATTCTGCAACAATAAATACAAAACCATCACATGCAGCGACTTTTTCTGACCATGTAGCTGCACCCGAAGCATCTCCACCTGGCTCGCCTAGAAATGGTAATTTAAAATCTGCGATATCAATAATTTCATATTCCGCATCTCCGCGTTTTCCAGCGACTTCCTTTACCCATTCGCCCACTTGTGGACTTAAACGACCTTCACGCGTACTCCCTAAAATTACCCCTATTTTCAACATATTACTCCTCCTTCATTCATCCCAAATTGTGACCGAATCATTCATTGAACTAAAAACGGTTCTCTTAACCATGTTGTACAGGAATCCATTTCTTTATTCAATACATAGATGGTTAATGAAACCATTGTTTTTTACTTCGAATTAAATTATCTTTAATCCAAGATAAAAATATCATATATTTATAAAAAATTCCAATTATTTAATTCGGATTATTTTAAATTAATAGGTCTTTCTAATGCTGCAAGCTCATCCTCAATCGATGCATATTGTCTTTCTACAACATATTTTGCATCCGAGATTGCCGCATTATAAATATGTGGAGCAATATTCTCCTTTATAAAGTCTAATACTCTTTCTGCTTCAAATTCTGAAATATCCTCATCTCGATTATTGTAGAAAAATCGTTGAATATCAGCTATTATTGTTTCCTGTTGTTCTTTTGTTAAACGAATAAACATTCCACAACTCTCCTCTCATTGCCATTTATACTCACCTATCATAACACTCTAAAATTAATCCATGCATACACAAAAAGACTGAATTATAATAAATACAATAATTCAGCCTTCATTACGTTGAAAAACTAATATGTCAATGAGATTAAGGTGTCCTATTAAATTAAGTACGGCTCTATGGCAAAACGAGGGGTTGATTTCCGTTCCGGCTTGGCGCTTTGTTGTTGCTGTCGCTACGCTTTCGCACAGATAAAACAATTGCTGTCGCTACGCTTTCGCACAGAGCAAAGCTTCCTGGGGGCGTCCGATGAGCCGCTAATCCCCAAGGAGTCGCCAAGCCTCCACTCCAATCAACCAATTCACATAGCATAAGTTTTCTGGCCTCTAATTTATAGTGATAAAACAATACCTTAGCACTTGGGTTATATCTGTGCGAAAGTCAGCGACAGCAACAATAGGTTTTGTTTATGCGAAAGCGAAGCGACAGCAACAATAAAAGTGGAGGAAGCGGCTCGACTCTCGCTACACAGGAAAGTGAGTAGCCTGGAATGGAAATCACCCTCATTTAAAGAGCAAAACCATTCACCAATATTTCCTTGAACATATAGTTTTTAACATTTAAAAGACTGAATTATATTTAATTCTATAATTCAGCCTTATTATTACTGGTTACATTTAAATGAATAGTTTGTTGATAGAAAACTCTTTTCCTTTGAGACGATGGCTTCTCCACCGTCTTTTTCACATTGCTCGGTCATAGCATCAATTTTTTTGGCATTCATTGTATTTGTCATAAATGTCATGCCTATCCGATACGAAAAACATATACATTTCTTAAAAAATGTAAACATCTCTACTGTGACACAACTTATATCTTCCGACTTTCGTATTTGTGTCTTCCTTATTCTTCGAGTCTGGTTTCGCAAAAAGCTACTGCCATTTAGTATGACTCTCCAAAGGCTTAAATTCCGCAGTATCGTTGCGTACACATCTAAGGTTTAGTGTCAGATCAATTATGCCTCGGCATAATCGCGTCCGAAATCGGCTTTGTGCTTAGGCCTGCACGATGCAGGTCAGTTAGCCGTTATCGCATGGATGCGATGATTTTAGGCTAACATCCCCTAAGAACTCCTT
>NZ_JBHJTF010000018.1:0-90195 GCF_042267565.1 Lysinibacillus sp. NPDC056232
GGTTTCTTGGCAAGTTTTATGTTAAGTGATTCTATAAAAGTTAGAACAAGAGATTATAGAGAAAATAAACTCATTGAAGTTGATATTTTTAAAGATAATGAATATGTTTCAATTAAAGAACAAAATGATTTAGTTTTTAAAGGAACAGAAATCATATTAGATTATGAACAATTTTTCAATGTTTTTGAAAGTGTTTCAGAAATTGAAGAATATATAAGGGATAACTTTTTAATTAAAGATATTCAAATAATTGTTGATATTGTTAATGAAAATAGATTTCAAGTGAAATCTTATGAAGATGAAAAAAAGTTAGAGATAGATTTATCGAAATATTTAGAAGATGTAGATGTTACCTTATATGGGACAAAGCAGTTATCCCCTAATTTTATTGAGTACTTGGATGAGGTGGAAAAAGTAAAAATTCAATATTGTTTTGATGGACTAAATGTAGACTCTGTAATAGAAAAAAATATCTCTTTAAATAAATTTATAGGAAATAATTATATGAAATTAATTAGTTTTTTGGAGATTAATGATTCGAGTGATTTAAATGAGATTATTGAAGCTGAAGAGTACATTGATGATATCGAGGAATATTATAGAGAGAACTACCATGATGAAGATATTGTAATAGCCATTTCACCAACTATTGAATATAAAAAATTTCCTAATGGTTTATTAGAAGGTGAAACAATTATTGAAGGTTTGAACTTTAGTGATTTAGAAGATTTGGAGGATTTCTATCATGATAACTCATCTGGGACGTTTTACCATGATTTTGAATTGGATTTTTTTGGTATTGAAGGTATGAATAAATATGTTGAAATCAAATCCAATGGTGACGTAAAATCAGCAAAATTATATGTGCGAAATGTTTTTGTTGAAGAAGCCAAACTAATTTTTAATAATGGGATATTCTTTTGGAGAAATAAACTAAAATTTAAGTTAAATATATACAATAAATCAATTATGCCAAATGTAGCGAGAAATAACCTTTTAAAGTCTGATATAAAGATATTAAGTAATTCTATTCAACAAGCTCTATATTTAAGTATATTAGAAGAAATAAAAAACCCAATTGAACAAATGGTTTTCAAAGAGTATATAAAAAAATATCATAAATATAAAAATACTTTACTTAAAAGTGAATATAAAGCAGTTATTGATAATTTATAAAGTATTACGCATTTATTCTGAAGATTAAAACTCTATTTTCAAGTTTTTATTAGCTATGTAACAGTGCAAAAGATTAATTTAATAAACAATATGTCGCGATAAATTGAAAATGTATATAACAATTTATAAAAACTTGCCTCCGTAAGGTGTTTTTCAAAACCTTGGTCAAAACTAGGTCAGAGATTTTCAAGAATAGCTAAAAGCCCTTATAAATACTGATAAAACAGCGCTTTTAGGAGACGCCGGTTCGACTCCCGCTGTCTCTATACATAGATTGGATGTGAAACGCAGTTATATTAATAATTTTTGAGATTTGGAATAGTGAACGGGAGTTGAACTCCTGGCCCTATTTGTTAAAGACTAATTGATAAAAGTTAGGAAACTGTGGAGATTAAAGGTACAGGTGAATTTAATCAACCTTTTTAAGATTTTTATCGAAATTTATTACAAAGAAGAATAACCTCAAATAAAAAATCCAATCGTTTTGATTAATCTTTCTTTCAAAACAATTGGATTATTTCAATGTAAAATCAATATTTTTAAAAGCTACACCCGTCACTTTAAAGTAATGAAGTTCAGACTTTCTTTGGTTTCGGGTATCCACTAAGGATAGCGATAATCCCACAAATTCCTATCAAAATCGGGTAAAAAGAGTATTGCAGCATGCTCACTGGCGATATTCCAGCTACACTTGCGGCTGCCAGGAATTGGGCCCCATATGGCAGAAGACCTTGGATCGTACAGGAGAAAATATCTAATATACTTGCGGACTTTCTCGGCTCAATCCCATACTGATCAGCAATATTTTTTGCAAGTGGACCAGCAATTAAAATAGCAATTGTATTATTGGCAGTAGAGAAATTAGTAAGACTCACAAGGCCGGCAATCCCGAATTCAGCACCCTTTTTTGATTTAATTCTTCGTGTGGCAAGGTGAAGTAGGAAGTCAATTCCCCCGTTAAGCTTAATAATCTCCACCATTCCAGCTATTAAGATCGCGAGAAATGCCATTTCATACATGCCTGACATTCCTTCGCCAATCTTTTGAAAAAGGTCCATTAACTGATAGCTACCATCCGCTAAGCCAACAGCCCCGGCGAGAACAATCCCAAATGCAAGGACAAGGAAAACATTCATTCCTACTAGCGCAAAAATAATAACCAAAACATAGGGAACAATTTTTACCCAGCTATAGCTTAAATGCTCTACTTGTGTCGCCGTTTCACCCATTGTGATAACCCCTAAAATAATGCTCGTTACAATAGCTGCCGGCAACACAATCCAAAAATTCACCTTAAATTTATCCTTCATTTGTGCACCTTGTGAACGAACGGCAGTGATGGTTGTATCTGAAATAAAGGATAAATTATCGCCAAACATCGAACCGCCAACAATCGCTGCCATTACTAAAGCCATGGAAAAGTCGGTATGCTCGCTGATCCCAACTCCAATTGGTGCCAGTGCAACAATTGTTCCTACCGAAGTACCCATTGATAGGGAGATAAAGCAGGCAATGATGAACAAGCCTACGACAAGTAAGTTTGGCGGAATGACTGACAGAGCAAAGTTAACAGTGGAGTCCACTGCCCCCATGCCTTTTGCTACCTCTGAAAAGGCTCCAGCCAATAGAAAAATAACAACCATCAGCATGACATTTAAATTTCCTGCGCCTTTACAAAAAATATCAACCTTTTGCGAAAACGATTCTTTTCGATTCATCGCCAGAGCCACAGCGCCCGAAATGGCAATGGCTACAATGACAGGGAAGGCGTAAAAATCACCTGTAATAACCCCTGAACCAATAAATAAAACCAAAAAAACAACAAATGGGATTAACGCCCATGGATTCTCTTTCTTCATTGTTCTACCTCCAAAAATTAAAAATGGATACGTCTTTGTCCATTCTCTTCCTAAAAAAGACCTCTTCTTGAAATAACAAGAAGAGGTCTTATATCTATAAAACACTCCTCTTATCTATCAAGCCATTGCTTGCTGGATTTGGCACAGTAACTTACTCACAAAGTTCCGCTGCCGAGATTTCATAGGGCCAGTCCCTCCATCTCTCTTGATAAGAAGAAAAACATATTATTTTTTGTACAATAATAAAATGTTATAATAAAACATCTATATTTGCAACTTATTTTTAATCAAACTGAATTTCAAAACGACATCAAAGTACATTTTCTCAAAAAAGTTTACTTTACTTTAAGGCTACCACGGCAAAATGAGAGAAGCTTTAAATCTTCGTGAAATTTAGTGTCTTTAATCTCTCGTAATTAAAAACACACTGCCCGTAATCATAAATAGAGCCAAACTATAAACGTTTAAGATTATTCATCTATTAATGAACTTTTTGACAATGTAATAATCATAAATTATAGTAAAAATACAAAATTCAAAAAATATTAAAATTGAAATGGAACGTTTCCTGAAACTAAGGGTGAACATATGAGTAATTTTATTGTAATGCAAAATGCTACACACGAAGAAGAAATCATCGGAGGATATATGTGGTCCCCTCAAAAAAACAAAAATGGAAATAGTAATCATGCGTACGAACGAATGGCTACAATTAAGGCTGGAAATAAAATTTACAGCTGTTATGATCAAGCAATTCGAGCGGTAGGTATAGCAACGTCAGATTGTTATATTGCAGAACAACCGCATGAGCTACAGGAGAAAAATCTATGGTCAGATGAAGGATATAAGGTGGATGTAGATTACACAATTTTAGAACGTCCAATTATGATTAGAGATGTTTGGGGAGATATGGAATCTGATCGTCCGCAAAAATATTCAGCCTTTCAAGAAAATGGACGAGGGAATCAGGCTTACTTATTTCCCTGTCCTAAAGCTTGGGCTAGCTTGTTTGACAACTTTTTTAACGAAGATAGCCCTGAAGCAGAACTAATAGAAGATGGTGAAATTAACGAGGAAATGTTTGCGACTTCTAGTTACGAGCAGGGAGAGTCTAGAGTTAGAAAAAAGCTACAAAAAGACTTGAAAAAACGTAAAAAAATTGGTGATACTGCAGAGCAAAAAGTATTTGAATATGTGAAAAAGAAAGTAATAGAAGTATTCGGTGAAAAATACGGAGAACAGGTAGAGCATGTAGAGCAAACGCAAGGTGATGGATTAGGATACGATATTACAGCATTTGATTATTTACAGCCACAGTCTCCTCCAAAACCAATAAAAATTAAAGTTAAGGGTACAACATCAACAAATACAAGTGCAGTCTACTCAATTTCTTATCCTGAATTGGAAAAAATTATTCAGTATAAGGATGAAATGTGGCTAGTACGTGTATATGGTGTAGGCAAGAAAAGTGAGATGAAAATGGAAATAGATAATGACTTTAGTAGTTATAACTCAGTAAATGATTTGTTGACACGTAAGTATGCATATATTCCATCAACAATTGATGTATATGGCACACGAGTAGAAAACAATAAATGAATTATTAAACTTCAAAATAAATTCTCCTATACTTGACGATAAAGAATAGGATTTTTCTCTACATAAGAAAGACTCGATATATCTTAAAAAATGCAGCAAACTTCAAATAAGCTTGCTGCATTTTGCCTCCGGGTTATAAACCTTCCTCAAAAAAGTCTAAATCCATACGCTTTATTGTAAAGATCTGTACATTCGATACACCTACATTGTATAAAAACATGAGCTCAGTAAGTTTCATTCCATCAATTAATATTAATGATTTATCGATACTCTCGGAATATGTAATTGCTTCTTTTGTAAAACGAGATGTAGTGATATAAATCCCTTTGTTAGCTTTAAAGCCTACTAAGCTTCCTACAAATGCTTGGATATCAGGTCTTGAAACTGGATTTGTCCAACGTTTTCCCTGTAAGTAGATTTTATCTAACCCCAAGATGTCTTCTTTCACAATGCCATCGATTCCACCATCACCAGATTTTCCTACCGCTTCCCAGCATCAGAAATCGATCCTCCGTAACCCATTGCTACGATTAATTTTACAATTAATTGCTCAAAGAATTGAGGAGAGCATTCCATAATTTTTTCTAATAGTTCGGTTTGCAATGATTGCTTTAAGATTTGATCGTTTTCATTCATAATTTCTAAGGGGGTCCTGGAATCCTCAGAAATAACTGTTTGTATATCAGAATCTGTGGAAGGTTTTGTACGATTTTTAAATGCTAAAAATTGAGGATAACGTTCTAATACTTTCTGATTGATTTCTTTATCAGACGAATCTTTAAGAAGTTTTAAGCCTTCGGATGTAATTTTAAATA
Source organism: Lysinibacillus sp. NPDC056232 (assembly GCF_042267565.1). Classification (NCBI taxonomy): domain Bacteria; kingdom Bacillati; phylum Bacillota; class Bacilli; order Caryophanales; family Bacillaceae; genus Lysinibacillus; species Lysinibacillus sp. NPDC056232. The sequence goes on from NZ_JBHJTF010000018.1 coordinate 5,450, forward strand.
CAGCACGTTTTGGACTACTTATTAGACCGGCATTTTTAAGATAAGTACGTGCCCAACCTATTCGATTAACGACAACTGTTTGATTTCCACTAGGGAGAAGTTCTTCTACTTGTTCTTCTGATAAATTGAAATAGTGAGGTAAAAATTCATACAATTCTTTTAATGTATGCTCATTTTCATCTTTTAGATAGTCTAAAAAGGGATACATAAATTGTTCATAAGTAGGTATTTGCAAGTGAGTCATTCCTTTGTATTAATATAAAAAATCTATATTTTTATTTTACGATAATTGTATAAGATGTGGGACTTAATATTATGTATAATATAGGTATAAGGAAAAAATATAATTTAATGCCATTTTTAGGGCGTTTTGATAAGAAGTAGAATTGGAGATTAAACAGCTTATTGGAAGAAAGAACACATCCTGAGTGTTTTATTGGTCTTGAAGTCAGCCATAAATATAGGAAATAATTACGTGAAACATTTACCTTTTATGTAAGGGAAGCGTCCACATTTAGAGTTTGTGTGATTTAATACCGGAGGAGGGATATAATGCGTGGGGAAAAGTATTTGCAACTACAACAATTTTTAAAATCAAATGGTTCAGAGTGTATTACACTTTCTTTTGGAAATATCGAAATGATTTTAGGTTTTAAACTTCCCGACTCAGCATATAAATATTCTGCTTGGTGGAGTAATAATATTGGTTCTCATACACAAGCGCACTCTTGGGTTGACGCTGGTTACAAAACTCAATCAATTCAATTGGGAAATCAAGTTATTTTTAAGAAAGATATAATAAGATGAAAAAAGGAGATTAAAATGAGTAGCACATTTAAGTCAAATGATACAGCAATTGTAGATATTTTAAAAAATATAGAGAATGGACAAATTCAACTACCAGATTTCCAGCGTGGATGGGTTTGGGATGATCATCGTATAAAAGCATTAATCGCAAGTATTTCAAATGCATACCCTGTTGGAGCATTGATGTTTTTGGAGTTTAGTGAAAATGGTGAAATTCGTTTTAAATATCGCCCGTTTACAGGTGCTAATGCAGCAGATAGTCCAGAAATTTTAGTCTTGGATGGACAGCAAAGGATGACGTCAATTTTTAACTCTTTATATTCGAGAAAACCGGTACAAACGCGTACTGAAAAAAATAAAGAAATCCAACGCTATTATTATTTAGATATTGAAAAAAGCTTGAATAGTACAACGGACCGTGTAGATGCAGTAATTTCTGTTCCAGAAGATAAAATTATCCGAACAAATTTTGGGCGAGATATAGAGCTAGATGTTAGTACGCGAGAGAAAGAATTTGCTAATAAAATGTTTCCATTAAACATTGTCTATGATTCTGTGGAATGCATGATGTGGATGAGTGAGTATCAAAAATTCTATAATTACGACCCTTTAATCTTTCAAGATTATATAGAATTTAACAAAGAAGTACTAGTACCAATTCAAACGTATAAAGTGCCAGTTATTACTTTAGGAAAAAATACACCTAAAGATGCCGTTTGCCAAGTTTTTGAAAATGTAAATACTGGCGGAGTCTCGTTAACTGTTTTTGAATTGGTAACAGCTACTTTTGCTGCAGATAATTTTGAACTTCGAAAAGATTGGGAAGAACGAATGAAAAAAATGATCGATTTGTCTGCTTTATCGTATGCAAATCAAGATCAAGCACTACTAAAAGTAGTATCTTCATCAGATTTTTTAACTGCGATAACGCTTTTAGATCGCTATTATGTTCGTAAAAATGGTGGGGAAGCAATAAGTTGTAAAAAACGTGATGTTTTAAAACTAACCTTAGAGAAATATCAAAAGTATTCAGAGGATTTAATGGAAGGCTTTATTCAAGCGGCTAACTTTTTGAAGGAACAACGGATTTTTACTGCACGTGATTTACCATACAGTACTCAATTAATCCCATTATCGGTTATGTTCACGGTACTTAAAAGCAAAGCACAGGATAGCACAGTGAAACAAAAAATATCTAGTTGGTATTGGTGTGGTGTATTTGGTGAGATGTATGGAGGAGCAAATGAAACTAGATTTGCTACGGATGTTTCTGGAATGATGGAATGGATTGATGGAGGAAAAGAACCAGATACTGTACAACGAGCATACTTCCAACCTACCAGATTACTTTCTTTACAATCTCGGTTAAGTGCTGCGTATAAAGGAGTAAATGCACTAATACTAAAAAAGGGTTGTTTAGACTTCATTACAGGTAGCTCAATGGACTTTACTACATTTTTAGATGAAAGTACAGATATACATCATATATTCCCTCGTAAATATTGTGAGGATAACAAGTTAGAAAAACGAAAATGGAATTCCGTTGTGAATAAAACCCCATTATTTGCTAAAACAAATCGAGGAATTGGTGGTTCTGCACCAAGTAAATATTCTCAAAAAATTATAATTGATAATCGAGTAACTGAAAAAAATCTAAATAATTATCTTGAAACACATTTAATTAGTATTGAAGATTTGAAAAATGATAATTTCGAAGAATATTTTATCAAAAGAGCAAAATCGTTACTGAACTTGATAAGTGTTGCAATGGATAAACCAATCTCAAACTTAGATGGGGAAGATGTTGTAGAAGCATTCGGTAAAGCGTTAATTTAAATTCTCTTTTGAATATTGTTTAGTAATAAAACCTGAGAATTATGAGACGAATTAAAAAGCTCAATAGGTATGGCCATATGGTCCTGCACCCCTAAAGTTAGAGTCAAAAATCTAACCTTAGGGGTGTTTTTTATGGTGAAATACAGTGAAGAATTCAAAATAAATGTGGTTAATGAATATATGAAAGGTCCTTTAGGTTATAAATTATTAGCGGAAAAACATGACATACCAAATTACTCGCAAATAAAGCGTTGGGTATGTGCCTAAATAATAGCTATGAAGGGTGATAGCGAAATAACCTTACTCATAAGTAATATCACTAATACTAAGATAATGAGTAATCGCCAAACCAATATCACTTTGACATCCATATCACAACCTTTCACGCATCATTTAACCCGCATTTTTACTAAATAAATTATTAAAGTATTTAAGCCTAATAAAATAAAATCAAAAAATAAATTATCAATCCCTAAATCTGTTATTTGAAGAATAGATACATCTTCTGATCCTTTATACTGAATCCATTTAAACGGAATCCCTAAAATAAATGCAATCACCAAACTAATAATAGCAATATAGTTTCTCTTCACATGTCCACACCTCGGAAACGTAAGTAGCAAACATAGTTTCTTAATATTTTAGGCGTCACCTTTATTCTCCTTTTTCCTTTAGATTACTTTACTATATGTCCCTGTAAATAAAGCACTTTTTAATACAGCTTCCTAGTAATAGAGCACACCTTTAATTTAAAATAACCGCCATACCTATCGCAGTAAGAGAAGCGATAACAAATGCCCCTACAATCATCCGTTGAGGAGTATCCTTTTTTTCCGCCTCTCGTCACAAAATATTCAGTAACTCTAACAACCAAAAATAAAATTAAAGCTGGTATAGCTAGAACATTAATTGTAAGCTCTTTGCCTGTTACGAGCATTAAAGAAACGAATAACATTCCATATACTAATGCTACATAAAAATGCATTACTCAATGGACCTAGAACTCCGGATTCACTTAACTTTTTCTTATTTGTAGTCAAGGACAATATAAATCCCCCCTAACTTTTCTTTTGCGAGGCCAATAGCGAAAAAAGAAAGAACATTTGAGTGAGTTCTCACGTTCTTTCTTTGCCTATTACCGAAACTTGCTGCAACTTAACTAATTATTAAACTTAGACTTCTTATTATTAAAGAATTTCACAATCAAAACGATGATAATTGTGTAAAAAGCGAAAAAACCTATTGTAAAAGAAATATCAAGGTAATTCATACTCATCGCTATTACCTCCTTTACAACTAATTAATCTAAAAGCAAAAGGGACAGCTAGAGTTTTCAGTTTCTTTGTGCTACCTTACCTTTAACCGGATTCTTTATGAATGAAAATTATATTTAGATTCATCTATACGCCTGTTTACCTGACTTACTAAATTTATTAATAAGAAGTTGAATACAACCACCTAAAAGACCAAATATAATTACACCTGTCCATGGTACGTTCGCTTTAAATACATTATCTTGTACATGAACATAAACAATATCTTGACCAAAAATCGTAGGTTGAAAATTAAAAGATTCTACATTAAATAACACAATAGCAATAGTTCCTAAATACGTAATTAAAGTAAAAGCAATAATACTAAATAGAATAGCAGCAATAGTTTTATGTGATTTCTTCATCTCTACCTCCCAATTTTTTTGAAATTATTCGATAATCCTTTTAAGGAGTAAAACAAGAAAATACTATGAAGTCTTATGATAATTAAAATAATCAACCTATAGATTTGGAAAGATTTTATAAATAAATGCACTAATCAATGTTAAATTTAAAGTGAAATTTAAAAATCCCTCTCTTAAGTAGTACCATACCATTAGCTCTGAAAATTTCAAAATCAACTTTTGTTGGAAAATGAACAAAAATTGATAAAAGTCAGAAAACTATCTTTTGCTTTCTAAAAAATGAATTTGTAATTCCAATAGGGAGCTGTTACTAGACAACACTTAGAGTGTTTCGCACAATTAACATGGCAAGTATAGAAGTGAATGATAATTGGGGAATGAATTTTGAAGTATTGCAGAACGGACAGGTTGTTAGTAAAGTGAATAGAAAGTGGTTCATTTTGAGAATAGATACAAAGTAGAAGTGTTTAACTTCTTTCGGCAGAAGTCTCCCACCTCTATAGGTGGTGAGATGAATGCGGGTTTAAGTTACTTTTCAACGGGTATCCAAACACCTACTGAAATAGAGGAACTCAGTCTAAGAACGCCACGTCCTGTGGCAACGACTGAGTGACCAACATCATGTTGGCCCAAAGCCTCCGGCGGATGTCACGGAATCGGAAAGGAGTTCACAAAGGATGTTAGCCTAAATTCATCGCATCCATGCGATAACGGCAAACTGACCTGCATCGGTAAAAACGCCACGTCCTGTGGCATTACCGAAATGACCGACATCGTGTCGCCCCTCGTGCAGGCCTAAGCACAAAGCCGACTCCGGACGCAATTATGCCGAGGCATAATTGATTGAAGAGATGAAGCAAGTGATTATTACTTTTCTGTGTGAAAGTAGATTAGCCGTAGCTTCATAAGCATCGCTTTAACAAATAGAAGAAGGAGGATAAACAATGATACAGTTACATATCGAAAGTAAGAAAAAACCGGAAATATATCGAAAGTTATTGGTACCGATGAACAGTAGTTTTTCCTTGCTAGATGAAATTATATTACTAAGTTTTGATTTGGATGCTTCGGACTATTTTGATTTTGAAATTGTTAAAAAAGATGGACGAGTATCTAAAGAAAAGATTTGTTTTTTACCTGAAAATGATACGGATTTAGATACAGAAGATGAGTTGGTCGCTGAATGGCTTGTAAAATCTGGTGATGGAGCTGTTGCACACGTTAATGATACTATGGATTCATTTACTATTCGATTAGATAGCTATGTGGAATTACCGATGAACTCTGAAACTCCTAAATGTATTGCTGGAGCAGGCAATATTCACACGGGTAAATTGGACAAGATCAATTTGGAGGAAATTAATGAATGGATACGGGAGGATGAACTTGAAAGCCTAGAGCCAGATTATCTTACTTTATTGGAGCTTGCGAATGACCTAAAAAAATTAAAGCCATGGCAATACTTAAGGGATGATGAAGTCGTTGTCATTGACATTGAAGATGCAGATTACAAAGTACTTGTTTCTGTTATGGGAGCAGGTGGTGAAGAGTTTGGGTTAATGATTTTTGACATGGAGCTTGGCTATAATAGCTTAGCAAAGATTCTTTATGAGAAAAATGAATCGAGCGATTTTTCCTATGGTTTAAATGCTTTAACTGTGAATTTTGTTGATAGAGAAGAGTTAGATACATCAGATTATCTGCTCATTAAAGATTGTGGGCTGTCGTATAGAGGGAAGAAGAACTGGATTCAATTCCGTAGCTATCAGGAGGGGACGCATCCTGAAAGACCAAGCTATCTAGAGGTAGAGCTTTTAATTGATGTTGTCAATACGATGATTAATATTATAGAAGCTCGTAAGGATGGCTGGGAATATCCACAGGTAGCTGCACATCAATATCCAGCGTTTAAAGTGCAAATGGATGGTGAGTTACAAGAAATCTATATGTTGCAAATAAATATGGCAAAGCCAACGTATGAGTGCTACGAGGAAATTTCTATGTTTGAAAAAGCACAATATAAGAAAAAGCCTAAAAGCGCGTTACAGCTAGAATATGATGTATTTTACATGCCTTATGGCGTAGAAATAGAAGAAACGAACCGCACTGTTTATCCGATTGTTGGTATGCTTGTTGAACGAGGGAGCAATTTAGTTATTGGACATGAAATGTTCCCTATACCTAAAACGCCACCAATTGCACAAGGCGTTTTATGGGCATTTTTACAAAGCTTAGAGGTAAGACCAAGTAAAATATTTGTCTCTAAAGAGTTAAGACCAATACTTCAACCACTAGCAAAAATTGTAGGGGTGGAACTTGTAGAAAGCGAACTCCCTGGTATTCGAGAAGTGAGAGAATTTATGAAAACCATGCCCATGGATTTATTTGAAGAATAGTGAATTAGTAAATATCCAATCACACAAAATCCCCCGGAAAGGTTGAAGACTTTTCCGTGGGATTTTCTTTTTTTAAGGTGAAAAAAGATATATTTCGTAACTTACTTTAACCATGGTTTTAAATCAAAAAATGCTTACATCACTTCGGCACAAATGTGGTACAAGTATTTCAGAGGCTAACCTTCAAAAAAAGTCAGCCATTTTTACAATTTATCTCTAAAAAAGAGGTTGTTGCTCAATCAATTTCCTAATTATTACGGTTTATTACTTCAGTAGCAATATAAAATTTACCCTCTCGTTTATACACTACAGATTTTGGAAACGCATCTCCATTTTTTCTTTCATATATAGGAGTACCCTCATTTAAAGAATTAGACTCAAAATTAGTATTCGGAACTTGATTTCTATCTATTTTTTGCTTAATCTCCCCCAATTTCCTTACTGCTTGCGATTTTCCAACTGGTTCATTGGTTACTACATAGACTGTATCTTGAATTTTCAGCATCTCCACAAGATTGTGTTTGCTCTCGTAAACCTTATCAACAGTTATAAGTAAGGCAATTATAAGTATTGTTGTACCAATAATCCAAAATGTTTTTTTGTTTTTCATACGGCATACTACTCTCTATTTATTTCTACTCTTAACATACGTACTTGATGCATTGCTTATATATTTTGTCGTGGAACTAGTGTATATTCCTGCTCCATTATATTTCTTCACATTGTATTTAGTCATATCTTCATTGCCATAAACACCCGGTCTTGTTTTTAGCATGATATTTCCTCCTACTTTACTTTTCCCGAGTATATTAAGCATATCAGTAGCTATAAATATTACAAAATCAACTTTTGTTATAAATTAAACAAAAATTGATAAAAATCAGAAAAATACTGTTAGGATGGACTTTGTAGAAAGTAAATTCCCTAGTATTTGAGACGTGAAAGAGTTTATGAAAACTGTACAAATGGATTTATTTAAAAGAATAGTGTATGATTATTCCACTCATTTTCCTGACTTTAGCAAGTTAATATACTTTCAATACAAATTTTAAAGGTAATAAAAATTATCTAGTGATTTAAACCATTTCGCCAACCACATAAAATCCCACGGAAAGGGTGTAGACTTTTCCATGGGATTTCTTTTTTTAGATGAAAAATAGATATTTCTGTTAAGGGTATTACCAAAAATGCAAAATGGCTACCTATCCTTGATACACACTTTCACATGTATCAGGTGCTGGTTCATAGAAGCAATGATTTTTAAATTGACCAGTAAAAGGCTGACCGTACCATGTTGGAGGACATGGTGCGTATGGATTGAAATACCACAGTGCGAACTTCGCTGGATGTTCTCTCCAATAATCCAAAGTCAGTTTAGCTAATCTTTTTTCGGAAGATCGCGCTCTTTGGTAAAACATATTCCCTTTTTGAACCGCTTCAAAAGAATAATTTCCTCCTTGTACCTGATAAATGACATCATTAATGGTTCTTAAATCTTTAAAGTCTGGACACTCTGCTATCACACGATTCACAATGACATTGCCAACATATAGCATTCCTTGGTTTCCTTCACCTACAGCTTCTGCTCTCATCATCCTTGCCACTAAGTCAACGTCAGAATTTATATATTTTACTCTTGGCATTTTTTCACCTCCACCTTATAGTATGAAAAAGAGCATACATTATTGAAAAAATATTCATTTGGAAAAAGTGATGATCGATAAGAAAAGGTTGAAACGTCATTTCGAATGACTTTCGTGAAAGTGGGGTACCAATGCACTTTTATGTATAAGCAGTTATGCGAAAGAAAAAAATCATGTGCTTTATACACATGATTTCTTTAAATCTTTCATTTATTTTTAACGAACGTATAAATATTTAAAATAACGCCTATAACGAACATAATGATTGCATTTAATGCAAGGATTACCACTATAAATCCTCCTGCAAATGCAATTCCTTCTCGTGTGTTATCTGGTTCAAAGGCTTTAGCATAACTAACCCCTAAATACACAAAACTACCGACTATTACCGGAATTAAAAGTGCCATGCCAATTGCAGAAGCCCATATAGGGATCTTCTTATTTTTGTATAAATAGGCTGCTAAATAATCACAAATAGATGGTGTGTTTATGTTGTAGTAATCAATTATGCCTTGGCATAATTGCGTCCGGAATCGTTTGTGCTTAGGCCTGCACGAGGGCCGACACGATATCGGTCATTTCGGTAATGCCACAGGACGTGGCGTTCTTAGACTGAATTCCTCTATTTCAGCAAATGTCTTTTGTACCGAGAGCGTAGCGGCAGGCACAGGTGTTTGGACACCCGCTGAAAAGATAACTTATACCCGCATTCATCTTACCACCTATAGAGGTAGGAGTCTTCTGTAACTGACGTTTCACTTTCGCTACAAAGAGCATTTGCTGAAAGAAGTTAAAAATTCTTTTTGAAGTACGGTGTTTTTTTCATCACGACACATACTGGAATGGCGATGATTAACCCGACAACGTTTTGGATTAAGTCTCCTGGAATGGATGCCATCGGGGCAACCCAGCTTTTGAACATAATTGCTTGCCCGATATAGTAAACCCCCATCATTACGGGCATAGCAACAACGGCTGCTAATATGTTTAATCGGATGTCGTCGCCTCTATGTCCTTTAGACCAAGCGATTTTCCCAACGATGGCGCCTTGTAATGCGCGGGAGAGTATTGTAGTTGGCGCCCAAATTAACCAACCCCCTACGATATCGAATAAGCCCATTCCGATTGCTCCGGCAAGAGCTCCTTTTTTAGGACCGAATAAAATCGACGTGATTAAAAGCATGGATGTCCCTAAGTGAATAAGGCCGCCTTGCCCAAATGGTAGCCTAATATTAATAAACATTGTGGCGACGAAAACAAGTGCTGCTAAAATGGATGTAATCACCAAATCGAATGTTTTCGTGCGTGATTTTGTATACGATTGACCTTGTATAGTTTGCATATGCATGTCCTCACTATGATGAATTTTTCGATAATTTTAACTTTAGCAAAGGACTGACTATCGTAAAAGTGCCAATTTGATAAAAATATTAAAGGTCAGTTTGGTTTTTTATAAATATGCACATTTTCGCATCTTTCTAATTATGATACGATGAAGAGAGTACAAGCTGGGTTAGGTGGAGAGTATGATGAAAAAAGTTGCTGTAATTCAAGATATGTCATCCTTTGGGAAGTGCTCGTTAACGGCTGCGATGCCTGTGCTGTCAGTGATGGGTGTTCAGGCGGTGCCACTACCAACTGCGATTTTAACGGCGCAAACGGGGTATCCGAGTTTTTATTGCGAGGATTTAACGTCAAAGATGGATTACTTTGTGGATGAGTGGAGCAAGCTTGGTGCGACCTTTGATGGCATACACACAGGCTTTGTGACAGGGAAAGAGCAAATTGATAACATTTTTCGATTTTTAAACGTGTTTCACTCAAGTAAAACAACGTTGCTTGTCGATCCGGTAATGGGTGATTTGGGCGAGGTGTATAAATTGTATACAGGCGAGTTGCTTGATCGTATGAAAGCGCTAGTGAAGTGTGCAGACATTATTACGCCTAATATTACAGAATGCTGCTTGCTTACGGGTTTGTCATACGAGAAGCTACAAAGTTATCAAGCCGATTCAGATTATCTTCAAGCGTTAGAGGAAGCGGGCCATCAGCTACAGCAGACAACCGGAGCGAACGTCATTATTACCGGTTTGAATCCGCCACCAGCAGATGCGGACAAGCGCTATGTAGGCAATATGTATGTCGATGCAGATCGTTCATTTTCTAGCATTCGAGAATACAACGGCGAGAGTTATTCAGGCACAGGTGATTTGTTTGCATCCGTCATTATGGGTGGCATGATGCGCGGGCAGGATTTAGTTGAATCGATGAAGCTTGCTGAAACCTTTTTAGCCGCTTCGATTGAAGCTACGTCGAAAGAGCAAATTCCGCGCGAAGCAGGCGTGAATTTTGAAAAGTTTTTAAGAATGCTACTTTAGAAATCTTAGTGTTTTAACACGTTAATTGGTGGTAACGCCTATACAGCTTAACGGAGGATGGATTTTTTGTAAAAGGACCTAATGAAAATCATGAATTGGGGAGGTGTATAATGGATTCAATTAGATATCACGTAGTGCAAGTAAATGATCGCTATTACCAGGGCGAAATAGACCTTCAACCATTCACAGATGATGAAGAACAGGCCTTTGCGTTTACGGATATTGTGGCAGCAAACCAATTGGCTCATGAGATTAATGGAATCGTCCTGACAAGAGACGTCAGTTATCAGGAGCTAGAAGATCTTTCAGCACAATATCTGATTGAGTACGAAGCATTGCCGAAAGAAGAGCGTGACACGATCGAATCGTTTTGTAGGGAGCTCAGTATAGGAATGTATGAATAAAAGTCGAATCGAATCTTTTCGGTTCTTTTTTTATGTAGTTTCTTTAAACTGAACTTAAGCATTCTAACCCTCTAAATCATGGCACTTTCACAATAATGTTCAATGAAATAGGAAACAGCCCGTAGCCACGATTGATGGTTGCGGGTATTTTTTGTAATATGAAATGTGATTTGTGTTGTAGATCTATTGTGAGGTGAGGAAATTGAAACTACTAGATGAACTTGCGGAAGCATTTTTAGATGGATTGAGTGATGAAATGTCGTATGTGTTAAACCGTCGAACAGGTGAAGTTCTTTTGGATGCGTCAGAGGATTTAACTGGTGAGCCTGAAATTGATTGGGATGACGAGGAAGTGGCTGCGGATTTAGTGATAATTCCAACCGTTTCATCGTCTGAAATGTATGATGCCATGGTGCGCTTTGCTAAAAAGCAACCAGATTCGATTACCATCCATTTAATCAACGTACTGAACGGAAACAAGCCTTTACGATTTTTTAAGGAAAAAATTTATGAACTAGGCATCGAAAATCATTGGTACCAATTTGAGCAGGATTATGCTAAGAGCAGAATGACGGAGTGGCTAGAAGAGTTTTCTAAAGTTGAAGGTTGCTAAGCAATGTCTTGAATATTAAACACCAGATGATATGAGAAAATCATGTAGCACAGTAGCATAAAACGAGTAAGAAACATCAATTACCCCTTCACATCCCGGGTAAGCGGTCGATGGCCCTTTTTACTGAACGGGCTAACCGGGATGTGGAACTCTCTTTTCTTTACGCTCAAAAGAAAAAGCCTTTAAGAAACTAACTCTTCAAGGTTTTGTTAAACGCTTTTAGAAAGTACATGTAGAATTATGATCCGTCCCAAAGTATATATGAAAATGCTTACTACAATTTGGATTAAAAAGAGTATGACAATGCTTACATTTTGTGCTATTCATATATTCATGAATCGTTAATTCCTTTTTACAGACACCACAAAATATTGCCTTTTCATCAAAATCCTCTTGTTTCCATGGCTGAATTTTATGATTTGAATTTTCCTCATGACATTTATAGCAAGGATAATACGCGCCACAACATTTGAATTTTATTGAAATAGTATCTTGCTTCTTAGAATAGTGTGTACATCTTCCTTGCTCATCAATAACATTTCCTAGAATAATCATAGTTCTAACCTCTTTTCTTTAATGAACTGGACATAATTTTTTTATTTCAAAATCTCCAATTTTCTAAAACGCTTAAGTTAAAACTTCGCTGGACGCAATCAATCTATTATATTGCCCCTCCATCATTCTAAAATGATGCTTTTTGTGGATGGCAAGTAGCTGGATCGACTGAATAAGGTTAGGATAGTGGGCGATGGGATCAGGAAAGACAATATGCCCGGCAATATCTTCCTCCATATTTTTTACTAATTCTTGCATTGCGCTCGTTTCGTTTACTAGTAATTGTTCGATTTCGTCACTGTTCAGCGTAAAACGTATTTTTGAAGGTGGCACTAATATGCCAGGAGCTCTCATGCCTCGCCCTTTTTTGTTTTTATATTCTTCGTAAATATCATGTATTTCAGTGGCGAATGGCTTGTTTCTTCGCATTCTTGCGTAAGGGGTGAGTAGTAAGGAAAATTTTGTTGCTGTTTTTAGCATTTTTAGGATGAGATAAAGGTGATAGAAATGTTCACCGATAGACCATTTTTCTTCTTTCTCACGATGCCAGAGTTGTTCCAGCGAGAGTGATTGAATACAAGGTAGGTAGTGTATTCGCTGCTCTTGTAATGTATGAAAATGATGCGCCATATTGTTAGATTTCATAATTTAGAATCTCCTTTATGCTGCTATTTCCATTTTAGGGACTTTTGTGGTGAAAGTACATGAAACTGACTTGGTCGGAGATTCCTACGACCTTTACAAATATATAGCTACTTATTATGTTTTTGTAACATTAGTAGAACATCTATTTCATAAGCATAGCGAGCGTTCAATAATTTAAACTAAAAATTTTGGTTGCCTATCCGATATGATAATAGAGGTTTTATTGTAAATAAATACTAACAATAACAATGTTAGGTTTATTTTTGGTAATAATACCTAATTATCTTTACGAAGAAGGATCATTGAAATGAAATTTACGAAATTCTTTAGTTTTCTGCTTGTAGTAGTAATGATGTTTTCGTTCACAACATCTACAACACTTGCTGCATCATCTTCAAAAACGGTTACTTTTAGGGATACAATGAGTCTAACTCTTGCTCAACAAACAAGTGGAGATTCTAGTGTAGCTACATTTAATTTTTCTGGATTACCATCTAATGCTGTAGTTACTAAAGTGGTAGTTGATGCCAATAGTGGTCTCACATATGGAGGTAACGGAGCAATTGTTTCTAATAGAGTGCATATCAAAAATGATTCTATGGACAATTATACTTCTGCCCCTTGGAGTTCGCTTAATAAAACTGAAATAACTACTGGAGTTATAGGACAACCAGCTGCCGGTACATGGTCTATTTATTATAATGGGACAAATGTAAGTATTTTAGCAGGTAGTTCATGGAAGAAATATTCCTCTCCAAAATTAACTGTTTACTATAACTATGAGTAAATAATAATGTAACTAATTATATTGTTCTCTCAAATATAGGAGGTACAAATGCGATTTCCAACTATAAGTAGTGATGCATTAAAATTGTTAGGTGTTGAAAGTAAATTAACACCTATTTCAATGCCAAGTTTTTCAGGAATAAATGCGATGCCGACAAAATCAGCTCCAGCGATGAGTGAAGAAAAATATAAGGAAGCAATTATTGGACAAGCTAAAAAAGATTTTGAAAATGACAAATTTGGTGGTCATAAAAATTCTTCTTATAGGACATTAAAGAAGAGTTTTGTATCTGTAGCATCACCTGATCGTAAAGGCTCGATAGCACAAATGTTAAGGCAATTACCATTCATGCAGCGTGGAAATGTGAGCTATTTAGAGGTGAAGGATGCGAGGGGGAATATTACTTCTACCTATTCGCCCCATAATGGTTGGCATGCGATTGGTACACGAGAAGAACATCTCCGTGAAAGTGAATTTAATGCGATTTATACAGAAGCTTGGCGCTCATTTAAAGCAGCAAGTCAAAATAATCAAAGTCATATCAGTACATCCAGCGGTTCTATTGATGTGTCCGTTTAATGGAGCTTTTAAAAAGTCAATTTAAGATACCATTATCAAGTAAACCCCTAGAATCTTTTCTAGGGGTTTTGTGTCGTATATAGCTGCTAGCGCTTGCCCGTTTTATTTTTCAGTAGCTTCAAACTCAGGACTAAATTGATTATTGATAAAGGGAAAGCTAACCAAAACCCTAAATGACCTAAGCGTTCCATTTGAATGGGTGATTGATTGTAAAAATAATTATAGGTAATACCTAGAACAAGTAAAATTGACAGCACAATATTGGTCGATGCAATTTTATTGTTGCTAGTCATAATTGCCTCCAATCGATCCTTGTATTGATGTATAGTATGCTTGGAATAAAAATCTGCTAAAGAATTTAAACGTCATGGCCTTGATTACATTCCTTAAGTAGTTGCTTATTTCAATTGAATAAAACCATTTCCGACCTGATTAATGGATAAGTTTTCGAATGGAAGAGCATGCGACAATAAGTAATCATACACATACATAGGAATCAAATGTGGTTCAGTACGATTTATCATCTTTATAATAAGTGCAGCGGCACCAGCAACAAAAGGCGCTGCCATAGAGGTTCCGGTCAACTCTACATAATCACTGTTCAAATGTGTAGATAAAATATTTTCACCGGGTCCAACAAAATCTAAATTTACATTTGTATTAGAAAATTTTGAGGGCGTTTCTGTGTCAGATATGGAGCCGACTTGTATGACTTCCTTATAAAATCCAGGGTATGATATTTCAATAGTATCGCTTTCTCCATCGCCTTCATTACCGGCAGCGGCTAACTAATACGATACCTTTTGAACGGGCATATTTTATAGCTCTATACAATTCTTCATGTGGTTCAGGACTACCTAGCGACATATTCATGATGTTTACTTTTTCTCCATTAGGTCCAGTCCAGTCAACGGCATACATAATTGCCTTAATCAAATCCTCAAAGCTACCTCTGCCCTTATGATTAATGACTTTTAATATAAGAAGTTTACTTTTGGGTGCTACACCTGTGATCCCTCTACCGTTATCAACGGCTGCAATAATGCCAGATACATGTGTCCCATGCCCGAGATAGTCTTGATAAATGATAGGATTACCTTCATCATCATCTGTGAAATTATAGCCATCAATAATATTATCCTTTAAACTCGGGTGGTCAACCTGAACGCCGCTATCTAATACAGCAACAACAGATTCTGAACCTTGATCTGTTTCTTCCCATAATTCCCTTGCCCGAATCTTATCTAAGTTATCGGATGCGTTAAGAGCTTTAAACAACTTAACGATTTTCACTGGTTTTAAAATGATTTCTGCGCTCATTATCTTCATCTCCTTTTACATAATAAAGTGATGAAAGGACGATGATAATAAAGTGAAATTCGCAATTTAAAGAAAAAAATACCCCCAAAATGTTAGGAAAGGTCTAACATTTTCGGGGGAGTACAGGATACGTATTGTCAGTAATGGATTCATCTCTTTAATTTTTAGGACCTATTCTTCCACCTGTTGTTAACCAACCCCAACATATCTCGAAAAACTTCACCTTTTTTTGTAATAAATAAGGAAGGCCAATAAACAACACATACAATAAAGCAAGAACCAACATACCAGTTACTATACTGTTTATCTGTGTAGCAATAAAAATGCTAAGGAACATAATAAGAAAATATAGTACAGCAATTCTCTTGTAGGCTATCATAAATTCCCCTCCTGTTCATACAATCATACATTAATTGGATGAAAGATGTAAGGAAATTGGTAATGGAATATTCCATTAAAAATTAAAATCCACCAAATAAAATTTAGGGTCTATAACCTAAATTATTTGGTGGGTTTATTTGTAAAAGGATCATATTTCATTAGCATGAATCTGACAATATTCCCTCAATAAATTAGAAGAAGTACTGGCATTTTTAATAAGATTTATTAGTAAATCGCGTTCTTTTGGAAAAAGACTGTCATTCGTTAAACAGCTTGTATAAAATGATTGAACTTCTCTCGCTTTACAGTAACAAGCCATTAGTTTTTCAATTTCCATCCAAACCAACCCAATCAGATCGAGTAGCCACCCGATCACTTCATCTGCAAACCCGATCAGTTTGAGTTACTACCGGATCACTTCAAGCTAATAGCAGATCACATTCACGGCCTACCTGAGCGAATCAAGAAGCTACCCGATCACTTGCCACGGCCAACCCGTACAATTCGAATTGCAACCTAAATTCCGACACCTTGAAAAAATAAAAAACGATGGACATAGCAAGATACTATGTCCATCGTTTTTATTGGTTGATTAGCCTTTTAGGAAATCAGGCTTTGCGAAGTTTGGGTTTGGATATTTATAGAAGCCTTCGCCTGTTGCGCGACCTAGTTTGCCTTTATCGATATACTCTGTTTTTAAGAGGTTGGCTAATTTTTTAAAGTTTTCTTCACCAGTAGCAGCGGCTTTCGCTTCTACAATGTTGAAAGCAGTGTTAATGCCGACAATGTCAAGAATGGCGAATGGACCTAGTGGTGCTCCTGTTCCGATCATCCATGTTTTATCGATTGTTTCTGGGTCCGCTACTTCTTTTACTAATAGTGATTCAGCAGCATCTAAAAATGGAACTAATAATGAGTTCAAAATATAGCCTGGTTGTTCTTTATATAATGGTAGTGGAACCATGCCGATTGCACGTGCGAATTCTACGACTTCATCGAATACGTTCATATCAGTGCCTGGGTGTTTCATAATTTCGGCTGTGTTGTTTTTCCA
The DNA here is from genome assembly GCF_042267565.1 of Lysinibacillus sp. NPDC056232. Lineage (NCBI taxonomy): Bacteria > Bacillati > Bacillota > Bacilli > Caryophanales > Bacillaceae > Lysinibacillus > Lysinibacillus sp. NPDC056232. The sequence continues at coordinate 22,526 of NZ_JBHJTF010000018.1, forward strand.
AATCGTATTTGCAAAGTGAAGCGCTATAAACTTCTCTGGACGACCAGTTGCTTCTGCAAATTGGCTTGGTAATAAAGTCGATGAGTTTGTAGCAAAGATTGTTTTAGCAGGGGCAAGTTTGCCAAGATTTGTGTAAAATTCTGTTTTAATTTTTACAACTTCAGGAATCGCCTCAATCACAAGGTCAGCATTTGCAACCGCTTCCGATAAATCACTTTTAAATGATAAACGTGCATATGCAGCATCCACTTCTTCTTGAGTCGCGCCTAAATCTTGTTGGTATAACGGTTTTAATTTTGTGATACGATCTTGTGCATTTTTTAATGCCTCATCATTAATATCGTATACCGTTACATTAAATCCTTTAAAAGCTGATTGATAAGCAATTTGACTACCTAGAACACCGCTGCCTGCAACCGTAATATTTTGATAATTCATCCTAAATTCCTCCCTTAAAATTGTTACATTAATATAATTGTTTGGATAGGGTATGCATCCCTTATTACAACTCCATACTACTTCTTTCGATATTGAAAAATCAAATGAAAGCCTCAGTTATTATAATGATATAAAGAGTTCTACGCTGAATTAATTTTCCGAAAAATATACCAATAAAAAATGCCACCCGAGAGAGTGACATTTAATTTCTGATATCTTCCAATGATTTATCCATTTGGCGTTCATTATATTTTATTGCATTACTATTAGTCGATTCGAGTCCCTTAAAAGTATAATTAGAATTTTGATAAAACCCAAAGACAAAATCGTTGATAGGCGTTTCTTCTTCTCCATAATATCTATTCACTACATATGCCTTAAAAATATTTCCTAGCATATATTCATCGTTTTGTACATCTTCTAAATATTTCTTATTTTTATACTCGGCAATAATGTAATCCTCGAATTCTTTGATTTCAGCCTTTGTAGCTGGATACTTTTTAGCGTAGGCTACAATTGTATCGAACTTTTCAGTAGGAGGGCTATTAAGAGAAGCAATTTCTTTTACTTTATCCTGCCAAGTTACATCTTCTGTTGCCTCTACTTTAGCTACAGGCTTTTTTTCAGACGTATTAGCTGCATTTGATTTATTTGCTTCATATTCAGGTGAAATATCCCAATAGGCTAACATACATAAGATCATAAAGATTATGGGAATCGTAGTAAATTTCAGCATTTTTAGAGCTTTAATTCTATCCATTTTGATGAAATGGAAAACTGCAAGAAGAAGAAAAACAACTGCTATAACGATACTGATAAGAGTGATAAGGACTAATATATTTACAAGGGTATTTACCAACTATTAAAACTCCTTTCTTTAGATAGAAATCTTTCTGTTTATCAAATATTTTAATATATAGAATAAAATAGAACTACAATCTAGCTAAAATTTTATGCTACAAAAAAGAACAGCCCTTGAGCTGCCCTTGTATTAAAATAAAATTTCACATGCTACTTATAGCGTAACTTTAAAACTGATAGCTTTTCCAATAATCTTTGCAGGATTATTTTGGTCTACTATATAAGGCTCATGTTTTGGGTTATCTGGCATTAGTAAAATGGTATCACCTTGTTTTTTAACACGCTTAAGAGTTGCTTCTGTATCTCCGTTTACAAGTACGGCTGCTATCTCACCGTATTCAATTTCACTTTGCTCTCTTATTAAAACTTTAGAGCCATTTGGTATAGTCGGCTCCATCGAATCACCTTTTGCCACTAAAGCAAAAATATTTCCTGCGGGTAATAACTCGGAAAACTCGTACATATATCCTTCGACATTTTGCTCCGCTAGAATAGGCTCCCCGCAAGCGATGGTACCTAAGATTGGAATTTTCATAAAGTTTGGCTGTATTTCTATTAAATTTGTTGGCTGCTCTTCTGTTAAATCAGAACGCCTAATATTAAAGTAGTTCGCCATTAATTGAATTTTATCCGGTCTAGGGTATGTGCTAGCTTTCATCCAATTAGAAACGGTTGTCTCTGGTAAATTTAAATCTCTAGCCATATCTGTTTGATTTAAACCTCTTTTATCCAATTGTTGTTTTAAGTTTATGGAGAAGACGATTTTGAGTTTATCTGATTTATCCATATAAAAGCACCTCCTTAACTATAATAATACCGATAATCAGTAGTTGTGTAAACTTTAAAGTACCTTTTAAAGGAATTTTACACTTGACTATACCGTTTAAAGGTATTACTATTAATTTACATTGTATAAGGAAGTAACAGAATCTATAAAAATACAAGGAGATGGATTTTGAATGAAATAAACAAAGAGATGTTCACAAAGAAAGGCAATAGAGAGAATTGCTATATGTATTATCTCTCAATAAGATAAAAAATTTTATAATAAAGTACCGTTTAAAGGTATTTTTATATTTTTAATGATGCTACCTTATTTTCAAAGATTAATAAAAAATAAAAATAAAGCAGGTGCTAAGTATGTATGAATGGTTAAGAGATTATCAGCAAATTGAAGATGAGATTACATATTTGGAATTTAATTTAGAGCGATCACAAAAAGAGTTAAGACGTTGGGTCAGTGGCGATTTAGCAGGAGTAAAGCTTACTGCAGAATCTGATGGCGCGAAACTAGAGGAACGGATAGAGCGAATTGAAAGAGAATTACAAATTAAGCTTACTGAACAGAAGAATTTTATGGAACTTATTAGTAAATTCGATGGATTGAATCACAAAATTTTAAAATCGAAATATATAGATGGTATGACATTAGAAGAAATAGCTGAAGAGTTAAATTACAGTGCAAGCTATATTTATAAAAAACATGCAGAAATTGCTAAAATGATTAGATTTGCCCACGAAATAAAACTTACACATTGATACCTTATAGTATGAAATTTCTTATTAACTGTAGTTAGAGACCACTTGTGAAAAGTGGTCTTTTTTATTGGACAATGGTAGATTCTCATTTCCCTTAACTGACACCCAGTAGTATGAATAGAAACGATTGAAATTCCATTATATGATGGTAGTGTAAAAGTTCGGTTAATGAACAACATATATTTTAGTTAGAGATTACTTAGAAAAAAGTGATCTTTTTTTAAGGAAAGCTCCTATAAGTGAACTTTCCCATAACTGACACTCAGTAATGAGAATAGAAACGATTGAAATTCCGTTATAAGATGGTAGTGTAAAAGTTCCGTTAATGAACAACATATACTTTAGTTAGAGATCACTTAGAAAAAAGTGATCTTTTTTTAGGGAAGTTCCGATAAGTGAACTTTCCCATAACTGACACTCAGTAAAGAGAATAGAAACAATTGAAATTCCATTATAAGATGGTAGTGTAAAAGTTCGATTGACGAACAACATATACAGGAAAGATAAATAACTATCAGCTAGAAACCACTTAAGTCGAGTGGTTTTTTTGCTCATGAAAATTAATAAGTAGAAGGGTGTGAGTAGATGGAGCCTATTTACGCAAAGTGTAATAAATCATGTGGGCACAAATTTTATGTTCAACATTTTAAAAAAGACAAGCTGCAGGATGCGATTGAGAGAACTTATTTTACTTGTCCAAACTGTGGTCGAGAGTATGTATGTTTTTACACGGATGATCATACACGTAAACTTCAAGCTGCATTAAGAGAGCTGCATCGAGAAATGAAATGGGTTGAAAAAGATGAGCTAGAGGGGCTAAAGAAAAAAGAGTCTGACTTAAAACAATTAATTTCGAACGGTATGGCTAGTGCTAGAAAATTGATTGAAGGCTAATTGAAATAATGCTCTTGAAAGGAGGTGAATAAAGTGAATAGGAACACAAGAATGAAAACGTCTACTGGTTTCTTTTCAGTAGGCGTTTTTGATATTCCGAAAATCAGTAATTGTAAACAGCTTTTATATACCGAGAAGCCAACATCATTAGAACTCTTACTTTATTTAAGAAGTTCAATATTTCATTCACTGAAAGGAGATATTATTTTAAAGCCTTACCTACAATTTAAAAAGTAGATTAGGAGAAAACTATGAGAGATCTAATGAATCACATACCTGTTACATTAGAGCCATTAGGTCTGCCTATCATCTTTAATGGATATCCTACGGGCTCAGAAAAGCCAAATCAGTTCATTACCTTTCTAGAGATAAGTGCAAAGCCTATCTTTGAAGTCGATGGAGATGAATTGGAAATCGAGAGGATTGTACAAATCAATGTATGGTCCAATTCGAATTATCATCAGCTTGCAGAGAGCATCAAACGGTTGATGGGAAGTGCGGGCTATGAGCGAACTTTAGAATATGATGAACCAACTACGACAGGCGAGTCTCACTATAATAGGGTGCTACGATTCGTCTTATTTGATGAATAATTATAAACAATTAGGAGGTCATGTAAATGACAACAGTAAATGAAAAACCACAAAAAATTAGCTTAAAACGTATTCACTATGCACTAATGACAAATGAACAAACAGAGACATGGGGTGAAGTGAAAACTTTAACAATGCCTATCTCCATGACACTTACACCAAATTTCTCAGAAGCGCATTTAGATGCTGGGGATCGTGTAGTGGATCAAGAAGCACAATTGGATTCTATCACAATTGCTGGTGAAACAGCGGATTTACCAACAGATGTGCTAGTAGATTGGTATGGACACAAAAAATCTGCTGAAGGCGGTATTATTACAAACGCAAATGATACACCAAACGCGATTGCAATTGGTTTTGAATCAGGCTCTAAGCTGGTTTGGTTATTAAAAGCAAAATTAAAACCAGGTGAAGAAACAAATACAACTCGTAAAAAAGGTGAAACAAGTTATAAAGTATATCCATTCGGCGGTGAAGCATTACCACTAATCGATGGTGTTATCAAACATACGGTAGATACACGAGATACGGGAGTAACAGTGACTGCAGAAACTTTCTTTAAAACGGTTGCAAAACCAAATGAAACAGTTGAAACACCATAATTGATGAGAAGCCCTTTTAAGGGTTTCTTTTCTTTTTTAATTAAAGTCTCTTTCGAAAAGCAATGAAAGCATTATTAACGAATAATACGAAAAGAAGGATGGATGAATGATGCAAATTACATTAAAAATGAACGGACAAGAGAAAATGTTCTCAAATGACTTTGTGAAAGCACGAGTGTTCCGTAATGCCTTAAAAATGAACGAAAAAATGCGTAAAGAAGGTAATGAAATTTCTGTAGAAACATTTGATGAGATGATTTCCTTTGTTGTGAACGTATTTGATAATCAATTCACAATTGATGATGTATGGGATGGTTTAGAGGCCGGTAAATTACAAGATGAAATTATGCGAGTTTTCAATAACGTGCTAAATATTGGTGGACTTGAAACAAAACCGGCTCCTAATGATGCTGAGGGAAAGCTAGTGGAATAACACCTTATGAATATATTAAAAAATTTTATCGAGATTTAATAAAAGAAGGTTATAAATTACATGAAGTCGACGAAATGGATATTCATTTTTGGTTCGAACTAACAAGTGATTTTGATGAAATGGAGGAGGTCACAGCAGATGAAATTTCTTGGCTGTGATTTATTTTCCAAAAAAGGCGGTGATGAAAAATGGCGGAGATTGGTGCTGTTGAACTTAGTCTAAATACTTCTAATTTCGATGGATCCATTGAGCAATCTATTAGGCGATTGACCGCAATGGGGGCTGAATTAAAGGCTTTACAAGCGCTTGGTACTAATTACGAAAACTCTATGGAGGGTTTATCCCAAAAACAAGATATACTCACACGATCAGTTGAAGCATCGAACTTTAAACTAATGGAGCAACGTAATAAATATGAAGAATTAATAGCTTCCGAGTCAGCAAATACAGAGGCGATTGAAAGACAGGCAATCGCTGTTAATAAAGCTCTTGCTGAATACAATCGTTTAACTACACAGTTACAAGATGTAGACAATCAATTAAATGTACAGACGTCAACTTGGGATAAATTTCAGGAAGCTGGAGGCAAAGTAAAATCTGTCGGTGATAGCATAACCTCTATTACAGCCCCTATTAAAGGTTTTGGTGCGTTTGCTCTTAATGCAGCAGTAGATTTTGAAAGTGCTTTTGCAGGAGTGCGTCAAACGGTAAACACGAGCGAGGAAGGTTTTAAAAAGCTTGAAGATGGTATACGAGGTATGGCTAAGGAGCTGCCTGTTAGTGCTACCGAAATTGCAGGAGTAGTTGAATCGGCTGGACAGCTAGGGATTGCTGAAGAACACCTTTTATCTTTCTCACGAACAGTTATTGATATGGGTAATTCCACGAGTATGACCCGTGAGCAGGCGGCGAAGGAATTTGCTGATTTTGCAAATATTGTTGGAATGGGGCAAGGTGATTTTGACCGTTTAGGCTCTTCAATTGTTGAACTTAGCAGCAAAATGAACGTTTCTGCTTCTGATATTATGGCAATGGGAATGGGATTTGCCGAGCAAGCCTCCAAAGCTGGTCTAACAGAGGCGCAAATTATGGGACTAGCGGCTACCATGTCTAGTCTAGGTATTAACGCTGAAACCGGGGGAACGGCGATGACTTCGGTTCTCCAAAAAATCCAAAAAGCAGTAGGGGATGGTGGCGATAGCTTATCAGGGTTTGCTAAAGCGGCCAACATGTCTAGTGCAGATTTTAAAAAGGCCTTTGAAACAGATGCTGCCTCTGCATTAGATGCATTAGTGAAGGGGTTAGCTGAATCATCAGAAGGTGGAGCAAACCTAAAAAGTGTACTTGCAGATTTAGGTGTTAACGGTGATGAATCAGATGTACTTATAAGCATGGCTGGTGCCTCTGATTTACTGTCATCGGCTGTTAATTCATCCTCAGCTGCGTGGGAGGAAAACACGGCTTTATCAGATAAAGCCGCTGAACGCTATAAAACGACAGAGTCTCAAATGGCCACAATGAAAAACGAACTAACAGATATTGGAATTAGTATTGGGGATATTTTAATACCGATCGTTAAGAGTTTTTTAGAAAAGCTACAACCATGGATTGAAAAGTTTTCTAACCTTAGCGATGGTACCAAAACGCTAATTACGATTATTGGAGGGATTGCGGCAGTTATTGGGCCAGTTCTTGTAGCATTTGGAACAGTAATATCAACTGTCGGTACAATTATAGGAGCGTTTAGTAAATTAGGACCGGCTTTATCAATATTAACCGGACCAATAGGTTTGATTGTTGCTGGTATTGCTGTACTTATAGCTGGCGGCATAGCATTATATAAAAATTGGGATGTAGTTAGCGCAAAAGCAGTTGAAATATGGGAAGGCATAGCAAGCTTTTTCTCGGGATTGTGGGCAAGCATTACAGAAGCGGCTTCCGCTGCATGGGAAGGGTTTACTCAACTACTCTCAGATTTATGGACGTCAATTATAGACGGAGCGATAGAAATATGGGAAGGTATGGTAACCTTCTTCTCAGAATTGTGGACAAATATCACAGAAATAGCGTCTATCGCATGGGAAGGGTTTACGCAGATACTCTCAGACTTATGGACGTCAATTATAGACGGAGCAATAGAAATATGGGAAGGTATGGTAACCTTCTTCTCGGAATTGTGGACAAATATCACAGAAATAGCGTCTATCGCATGGGAAGAGTTTACGCAATTACTCTCAGACTTATGGACGTCAATTATAGACGGAGCAATAGAAATATGGGAAGGCATGGTAACCTTCTTCTCAGAATTGTGGACAAATATCACAGAAATAGCCTCTATCGCATGGGAAGAGTTTACGCAGATACTCTCAGACTTATGGACGTCAATTATAGACGGTGCTTTAGAATTATGGGGAGGCATGGTAGAGTTCTTCTCAGAATTGTGGACAAATATCACAGAAATAGCCTCTATCGCATGGGAAGAGTTTAGCCTACTACTTTCAGAATTGTGGACGTCAATTGTAGACGGTGCTTTAGTAATATGGGAAGGCATGGTGACCTTCTTCTCAGAATTGTGGACAAATATCACAGAAATAGCCTCTATCGCATGGGAAGAGTTTAGCCTACTACTTTCAGACTTATGGACGTCAATTGTAGACGGTGCTTTAGAAGTATGGGGAGGCATGGTGACCTTCTTCTCTGAGTTGTGGACAAATATCACAGAAATAGCTTCTATCGCATGGGAAGAATTCAGCCAATTACTCTCAGAATTATGGACGTCAATTATAGACGGTGCTTTAGAAATATGGTCTGGTTTTGTAGAAAGTCTATCAAATATCTGGACATCCATAGTTGATATCGCTACTAATTTATGGGGTACCATTTCCTCTACGATTATCGAAATAGTTACAACTATTATTAATGGAATAGAAGTTGGATGGAATAAATTAAAAGGGACTACCGAAAACGTATTTAACTCTGTTAAGTCATTTTTAAGTGATGTATGGATCAATGTGAAAAATACGATTGTAGGCACGGTTGGAAGTATTGTTGATTTAGTTATATCGGGATGGACAAAGTTCAGTCAGATGACAACAAATACATTTAATACGATAAAAAACTTTTTGAGTAATGTATGGGAATCTATCAAAACTACCGTAGTAAATACAGCATCCCAGTTAGTAACAAGCACTACCCAAAAATTTCTCGATATTAAAGTAGCAATAGAAACAAAGATGAATGAAGCTAAAAAAGTTGTTACTGATATTTGGGATAAAATACTTAGTATTTTCAGTGCCCTCGATTTGCGTAAAATTGGTAAAGATATCATTCAAGGTCTAATTAATGGTATTGGCGATATGGCAGACCTTGTATGGGATAAAGCTAAATCAATTGCAACATCAATTGGAGATGCAATAAAGGGAACTTTGAAAATCAATTCTCCTTCACGAGTTATGATAGCAATCGGTAAAGGCGTTGGCGAAGGGTTGGCAATTGGGATTGAGAAAGGCAGTGAGGGAGTTAACAGAGCCGCTGAGAAATTAGCAGAGGCTGCAATTCCAGATTTCACCCAGCGTTTATCAATTTCTAAAGAAGCCATCGAAAAAGCCCAGCAAATCGTAAGTAATGTAATAAAAGCCAATGCAGCTGAAATTGAGGTATTGCAGAAAGAAGCCGAGAATAAGAAAGTTGAAATTTCTCAACAGGCTTCAGACAAAATTACAGCAATCAAAAACAATGCAGCGAAAAAACAGGTAGCGCTTACAGCAGATCAGGTAGCCCAAATCAAGAAGTTAGAAGAACAATCATTAAAAGACCGCGAAGCGATTACAAAGCAATATGCAGATAAAATTGCAAAAGTTGAATCTAACTCTGCAGATGTAAAATTCAAAGCCTTAAAAGAATATGTTGAAGCTCAGAAATCTGCCGGAGAAATGTCGGCAAAACAAGAAGCTGAATTTTGGCGCTATAGTGCAACGGCGTTTAAAGAAGGTACAAAGGAAAAAACAAATGCATTAAAAGAGTTCAAAAAAGCGTATTCTGAGATGGTTAAAGAACAATTCGAAAAAGAGAAGGATTACATTGAAAAACGTAAAAAATACAATTCACTCTCTCTAGCAGAAGAATTGAAATTTTATGAACGATATCTAGGACAATATGAAGCTGGTACAGACGAACGTACTTTTTATGAAGAAAAATTTTATAATACGAAAAAAGAAATAAGCCAAAAAATTAAAACTATCAACAATGATTATTTAAAGCAGACGCAGGATGTTAACAAAAAATTATTGGATGACGAGCAAAAGCTTAATGATGCTTACAATAATGCTCTAGAAAGTCGTATTAAAAGTATCAAAGGTTACTTTGGGTTATTTGATGAAGTTAAAGTAGCCGATCCTGTTGATTCTTCCAGCTTAACGCAAAATTTAAGTGAGCAAGTGAATGCCTTGTCTCAATGGCGAATTGAGTTATCAAAACTTGAAATTCGTGGATTATCAAGCGCGATTATCGATGAACTAGAGGCAATGGGCCCAAGTGTCCTTGCACAGCTAGAAGCTTTAAATCGAATGACAGATTCAGAAATGTTTCAATATCAAGACTTGTATGAGAAGAAGCTACTAATAGCACGTGAATCAGCGATAAAGGAACTAGAGCCATTAGAAGCTGAAACAAAGGCGAAAATTAAGGATTTACGTAAAACAGCAAACTCGGAATTGAACACACTAAATAGCGAATGGCAAAAGAATATCAAGGATGTTGTTCTGGGAACAGAAGAAACCCTAGGCTCTATGAATGAAATTGGGAAAAATGCTATTCAAGGTTTAATTGATGGCATGATGGGAATGCAATCGGCATTACAGCAAACAGCAAATAACCTTGTCAAAAATGTTTCAGATACATTAAGAGATGTGCTAAATCTAAATCCAACATCTTCTCTATTGCAAAAGGTAGGAGATGGTTTAGTCGATGGGTTTGACTCCATTATGAATAAAGCTACTAATGTTAGTAAACATTTAGCTAATAGTGTTATGCAGGAGTCTTCTTCTTTATTACCAATGCAAAAATCTAAGAATAACAAAACATCACAAAATTCAGGGCCTTCAACTATTGTTGTACAATCCATATTAGATGGACAAGTTCTAGGTGAATCTGTTGTAGATGTCGTAAGCGGCAAACAATATAGCAATGCAAGCATTCATGCATTGACGAGGGGGTTAAGTGGTATATGAAGATGATTTTAAAGGATGGCCGTGAAATGCTGATGAGCGACTACAGTTTAAAATTATTAAAATATTACATTCCTTCTGTATCAATAGAGCATCAATCGTCTGAGGTCGATGGCAGTGATGGAGCAATCTTCACGAGCTCACGTTTTAGTGGACGAACGATTACTGCAAAATTTATGTATAAAGCATTTGATTATCACGATTTTAAATTGTTTATTGCCGACATTAATATGCTGTTTGCTCGAAAAGAATATTTTTATATTATTTTTGATGCTGAGCCAGGAAAGCGCTGGAAGGTACGTCTGGCAAGCAGCTATCAACCAAATGAGCTATTACGAAAAGTAGGAGAGCTCGAGATACAATTTATTTGTGAAAATATTTATGCAGAATCCGTTCCTACAACTTTAGATTTAAAGGAATGGGACATTGATAAATGGGCGTGGGGCATGGGTCTTGATTGGGATGAAGATTTAGCCTACTCATTTAATAGCAACCATTTCACCATTAAAAATTACGGAAATGTTGCTGTGGATCCACGCCAAAATGAGCTTGCTATTACTTTAAAAGGAATTTTCGATAATAGCGTTACTATTACAAATAATATCACGGGAGAGGTGTATCAATTTAATGATGCTTTATCTTCTTCTGATGAATTAAACATTAGCGGTATTCGATCGTTTAAAAACGGTACTTCTGTTTTTAAAGATACAAATAAAAAACTCCTCTCACTAGCAGCTGGAGATAATAGTTTTTCAATCTCAGGCGGTACTGTTCACAGTATCGTTTTTAATTTTAGATTTTTATATATGTAATTAAGGATGGTGAAGAAAAAGAGATGGTCATTAATTTACACACGACACAATCACCGGTCAGTCGATCAGAACGAATTAAAATAAATGAGAACTGGCAAAGGATTATTGAAGGGTTAACGAATTTACAAACTCAGATAAATATTTTAGTAGGCGGAGAAATTGATGGATTACTACAAAAGTTAGATGATGCAATAGAACAAGCTAATATTGCTGTACAACAAGCCATCGATAAAAATAATGAAGAAACCCAAAATGCTATTGAAGCCAACAATACTGCACTGCAAAATGCTTTGAATACACTTTCTGAAATGATTACTCAGTTAGATTTGGCAATTTCAAATGCAGAAACTGTTACAACTGAGACAAATTTAGCTAAACAAAGTGCTTTAGATGCTGTGGAACAAACAATGATAGCAATTAGTGAAATTAGATCTTTTATTGAGCATTTAAATCATCGAGGCATTTGGTCTCCGAGTGTACAGTATTACAAGAATAATATGGTAGTTTATGATGGCTCTACATTTATTGCTTTGCAGGATACTATTGGAGAGTCCTTACCCAACCAACAAGATAAAGTGAATGATTATTGGTCATTGTTTGTTGAAAAAGGAGAACAAGGTGAAAAAGGTGAACCAGGAGCAGGAATTAATATACTTGGAAAATTAAGTAGTGTAAACGACTTACCTCAACAAGCAAATATAGGTGATGCATACTTAATTGAGGGAAGCCTTTATATTTGGAATGGCTTGTCGTGGGAAAACGTTGGGAATGTTAAAGGTGAAAAAGGGGACAGAGGGGATAAAGGAGACAAAGGAGAAAAGGGAGAGCAAGGGCTACCAGGAAAAGATGCAGATATTACCGAACTAAATCAAACTATTTCAGATTTGCAGCAAATTGTTGATGTTAATAAAGATGAAATTAATAAACATTTAGAAAACAATTCGCAGCATATGGATGATTCATCTCGTTTTGGGAAGAGAGCTAAAATGGCAAATGATTGGAATAGTGCAACTAGTAATGGTATTTACATTTCCCAGGGGAACGCACCGCTTAATCAATGGGCTATGGGAGAAGTTATTGTTAATGATACTGGTAATTTTATTTATCAAAAGGTTTTTGGTATTTCTGATAGATTAAGTTATTCTAGGTGGTTCACTGATAATTTAGGTTGGTCTGAATGGAATCCTACAGAAACTGGAATGAATGTGGCGCCAGATACTGGTGGGAACGAAGACCCTAACACAACTTCAAAACCATTAATTCTTACTAACCATGCAAATGCTGGAGGAGGCTGGTGGTATATAGAAACGAAATGGTATAGATCAACTAGTGCTGGGGAAAAGAGTCAAATCGCTACTAGTTATGCATCAGGTACAACCCCAACTTTAAAAGTACGACATTGTTATAATGGTACTTGGACGGCATGGTCTCAGGATCTACAAGGGCTTTTTACATCTGTAAGTAATGGTAAATCTCAAGTTGCGAACGCCATTACCCAAAAAGGTGTAGCTACTAGTCCTACAGCAGAGTTCGCGACAATGACTAATAACATTTTAGCAATACAACAATCCAACTATAAAAGTGAATACAGATCTATAAGTATTAACTATAGTGCTTCAAGACATGAGGTTGAAGAGGTCTTTAATGCTGGTTTTCCAGTAAAGAGTGCTTTAATAGTTTGTCATCGTTTTTTAGCAAATAATGGGAAAATAGAAGCAACCGTGTCTTACTTATACACAAAAGGTGAAGGTGGATATCTAAAGGTAGGTGGCCACACTCAGGATGGAGTACAGTTAGCAGATGTTTATCCTTATTTGTTCAGTAATGGAAACTTACAATGTGGTATAGAAGGTAATACTGTTAATGCTAGATTAACTTATTTTGGTAGTATTAACGTTCCAGCACAAAAAGTTGGCATTGAGTTTTTTGCTTGGGGATAATAAATATAATTTTATTTGAGATGGAATCTACTTTATTGAAGAATATTTTATTGAAAGTAGGTGATAGAGTTTGCTAATAGTAACAAACGGTTCACAAATAGAGCCACTTCTAGAAACAAATTACGAAAAAATTGAAGAGTTGAATGGGGCGTTACGTATCTCATTTAACTCTTTTTTACATGAAAAAATCCAGGTCATCCTTTGTTAGATTTTGAAACAATTATCGAGGATGAGGATGGTCAGGAATATGTAGTTAAAGATTACGGTGGTGACACAATTTCTAAAAAGGCGACTGCTGTTCACATATACTTTTCTTTAGCTGATGAATATAAATATGATATTTATGGCGGCACACGGACTTTCGATGATTTTATGTCATTTATCCTTGCCGGGACTGGTTGGACTTTCATTAATGTAGATGTAGACGGCTATCAATTGTTCCCGAATTTCGGTGAAGAAAATCTAATTGTTTTAATTGAACAATTATGTGCAGCATTTAATTGTGAACGTCAGATACTACCTGGTAAAGTTCTTCGCTTCACCAAGAAAATTGGTGCAGATAATGACATACAATTCCGCTATCGTCATAACATTGAAACCTTATCATATAGCGTAAATACTGCAAATTTAAAAACACAAATTCGTGGGTATGGTGCACAGGGTATTGATATTACTTATACTTCGCCATTAGCTAATTCACCTCGAATCGGAATACGCGTTGCAGATCCTATTCATGACGAGAAGATAGAATCTGCTGAAGAAATGACAACACGATTATCAAAAGAGCTACCTGCAGCACCTGAAACGAACATTAAAGTTAAGGTCACAACAGTAGACGGAAATGTAGGGGACATGGTTTGGCTTATACATGAGGATCTTGAGTTAGAATACCAAACTCGAATTCTAAGTAAAAAGACAAAAAGAGATTATAGTAATTCAGAGGTTGAGGTTGGAAATACACAAGCAAAAAGTATTGTAGATGCCTTATTAAATCAACACGCTACTATTAATGCTAACGATAAACGTTATCGTTCAAAATTTGAACAAGCGAATGATCGAATTGATTTAGAAGTAGAAGAAATTGGCGCATCGATTGCTGCTATTCATATTCGTGCTGATAGTATTACTCAGAGCGTCACAGATTTAAATAACAATTTAAGTAGTCGTATCACACAAACAGCCACTGAGATACGAAGTGAAGTAACTGCTCAAGTAACTACAATCAATAACAATATCCAAACAGTACGTAATGATGTATCGTCAGTTACTCAAACTGCATCGCAAATACAATCAACGGTGACTAGCCAGCAAACACAAATTAATGGTTTAGGTAATCGTGTAAGTACAGCTGAAAGCGAGATTACACAACAAGCCGATCAGATTAAGCACAAAGTAAGCGTCAGTGATTTTACTGGTAATACTGTTGTATCTATGATTAATCAAACTGCAACAACCATTGATATACAGGCATCAAAGATTAATTTGATAGGAGCAGTAACTTTTTTATCTGACATTACTGGTCTATTAGGTACTATTAATGCTGGTACAATCAATGGTGTAAATGTAAATTCGGCTAATATTCGTATAACAGATGATGTTTTTATAGGTAATGTTCTGCATATAGGCGACCATTATTGGGATGCTGAACCCAAGATGATAAAGTTTGGTGGCGGTACGGGTGGAGTAATAGCTCATCGTGGTGATCGTTTAGAAATGGGTGCTTTTTATGGCATAAATGCACAGAAAATAACTGTAAACTATCAAGATGTAGCTCTAGCAAATATGGAAGGTTTAAGTATTAACTATAATAATAATTCTACTTCTCCCAGAATTTATTTTAGGCTTTATGGGAGCGACTTAGGATACATTTCATTAACAAAGTAAAAGGAGAATGATAACTATGGATTATCAAGTACAACTAAACAATGGACAAGCAATTAATTTAAAAAATGCTGAGTTCGATGCTACGGCATTTACAGCAACATTAAACGATCAAAAAATTTCTTTCGTAAATATTGGTGGGGCTATCATTAATAAGCACATTATCGTGAGTGTATTACCAACGACAGCCACACAAACAGAAACGCAGTCTTAAGACGGGCGTTATTTTTTTATTCAATTTTGAGTAGATGCCTTCCACATATGTGGAGGGCTTTTCTTATGGACTATAAATAGGAAGAAGTGGTGGAGTGGACAAATGGATAGCGACTTGGAGTGGTTTTATTGGAGCACTTATTTCTTATTCGGTGAATGGTTTCGGCATGGCAGTAACGGTTTTAATAGGATTTATGGCGATTGATTATCTCACGGGTATTTTGTCTGGTATAGCTAATCATAATTTAAATAGCCGAATTGGTGTAAATGGTATTATTCGAAAAATCTATTATTTGATGTTGGTTGGATCGGTTTATTTACTAGCTCTAGTGATACCAGGGATTGAATATGCAGGTGATGGAGCTGCCATTGCTTTTTGTGTTTTAGAGTTTATCTCAATAACAGAGAATGGCACAAAGATGGGGTTACCTACACCAACTTTTATTAAAAATATTTTAGCGATTGTCAAAGATAAAACGGGTGAGGGGGACAATAAATGAGTACAAATATAACAACAACATGTAGAGATTTGGCACAATTATTACCGGCTGCACAATTAGCATGTCGACTTTTATTTCAAGAATGCTACAAGGCAGGCATTCGTAACGTTTTTATTACCGAAACATATCGCTCTCAAGAAAGACAAAATTATTTATATGCCCAAGGACGTACTCGACCAGGACAGGTTGTTACTTGGACGCTTAAAAGCAACCATAGCAGTCGTTTAGCTTGGGATATTGCCGTTGGTCCTCCAAAAACACTTTATGATGTAACTATACTGAATAAAGTGGGTACTATCGCTCGCAAGCTTGGCATTACATGGGGCGGGGATTGGATCGGTAGCATTGACCGACCGCATTTTGAAGTTAAATCGACTTGGAAGATGCCTACAGGTTATAAGTTAGAGGGACAAGTAATCGTTCCTAGTAGTAGCAAAACAACAGTGCAATTAATTATAGAAGACAAAAAGGAGGACAACAAAGTGACACAAGTATGGAATCCTGCATCACCAGCAATGCGCACAGAAACAGAAAATTATATAGCGCAAGCAACCAAAGAAGGTATTGTTCAAGATTCGCATTTAAAAGATTTAAAAAACGGTGTAATGACAACTGACCGATTATTAGGTCTGTATATTACAATTCAGCAACGTCGAGCTAATTAGTTTAAAGACACCGCCAAAATAATGGCGGTGTTCATTAGCTTGGCGTATTTTCATTTTTTGGAAAAGAGATTTTATTTCAAATGATTCTCCATTACTTACCTCTACAATTAATATAGTTTTACCCTCAGCTATTTCTTTAGATTCTTTTTAACTGGAAATATATACATATTTAGTGTTCGTTACTATACTTTATACCTAAAAAATAATAAACAAGTTTACTATTTTTTCTACATAAATTAATAAGAGAAATAAAGCATATTTATAACAGGATGTTTATTCGAAATAAGAAATAATGATACAATTCGTTGGATTTATTGAAAAAACTACCTAATATATTGTAGAAATTTGTAGAAATTGTGTAATATTCTTTCTGGATTTACATGGAGATTTAGTAATTTTTTAAGTTGTGAACAATAGGACTTTCTTATAATTTTGAATAACTTACATAATTTTATAGATTTACTAATGGTTGTTTTAGTAC
The DNA here is from genome assembly GCF_042267565.1 of Lysinibacillus sp. NPDC056232. Classification (NCBI taxonomy): domain Bacteria; kingdom Bacillati; phylum Bacillota; class Bacilli; order Caryophanales; family Bacillaceae; genus Lysinibacillus; species Lysinibacillus sp. NPDC056232. The sequence goes on from NZ_JBHJTF010000018.1 coordinate 39,603, forward strand.
ACTGAAGTTATGAATTGAAAGGGGCAAGAATAATAATGAAAAAGACAGTTTTAGCTGGCGCACTTAGTATTGCATGTTTTACAGGAGGTTTTGGTTTACAAGCAAATGCACAAGTAAATACACAAGTAAATGTGCAAGAAGTAGATGTTGCTAGCATTATCCACCCAAAACAGGCAGTTGCAGCAGTTATACCATTGCAATCAATGACTTACCAGGACCTTTATAAAAAACTGCTAATCTCCAAATTAGCTATTGATGAGCGTGGTATTGTAACAACAAAAAATAGTATTACGGCAAAGTTCTCAATAGATCCTACATGGAGTGCACAGGAACAAAAAGAATTTAAAGAGTTGTACGGTAACGCTATGCAAATAAAATTTACGCCTTCTGGGAATTCATTTAAAGGAGAAGTTTTGGAAAAAGGAAAATGGTTACCTTTAGATAAAGAAGATTTAAATGACATAATTAAAGAAATGTTCGAAGATGAAACGATTGATTTAAAACCAGGAGGTTACTTCACAGATTCTATCGGACACTGGGCTGAGAGCTATATCCAAGTACTTTATCAATTTGACATCATTAATGGTACATCTGCTACAACGTTTAATCCAAACGGAAAAGTAACACGCGGACAATTAGCTTCTATGATTTTCCGTGCTTCTGGATTAGATGTGAATAAAGATTATGAAGGTCCTGCTTCATATAAGGATTTGGCAAATATCCCAGGTGCAAAAGAAGTAGCGATTTTAGAAGAGTATGGCTTACTCGATATTTTTGATGGTGCTAATTTTGAGCCAAATAAACCTGCTACACGTGAGGAAATGGCCTATGTAACAGCGATTTATCTAGAAGGAATGGGTTATGATGTAAGTAAAGTTAGCAAAAATAACCCATTTACAGATAAAAGTAAAATGCGACAAGAAACTGTTGAAGCAATCGGATTATTAAAGCAATTAGGTGTGATTGATGGTGTGAACGGTCAATTTAATCCAAAAGGTAATCTTACACGTGCAGAGTTCTCTAAAATTTTAACACTAACATTAGTGTTACTTGATGACGAAGAGTAATAAAAAAGAAGCAATCCACAATATCTGGTGGATTGCTTTTTTATTCGACTAGCATATGAAATAAGTGACTTAATAAATAACCTAATAAAATAAATGCTATAAAGGATTTTCGTGATACTGAACGAATATGATGTAAAATAAATTCTGAAATACTGGCAGTTGCGATTAACCCAATCGATACACCCATTAGTACTCCTTGTGCCTCATTAGATAACTCCCAATATTGGCCGATCTGTATGAAAATACTAAAGAAAATCGAAAATGCTACAAAATAAACAAAGAGTCTCCATAGCCTTTCTCCTTGTGATAGTAATGCTGTTGAAAGTGCAAAGCCTTCTGGTAGATGATGTAGAATAATGGAAGCTGTTATGGCAATACTTAATGCGGAGTTCCCTAGTAATTGTCCGACAGTAAGACTCATCGGAATGGTGTGGATAATGATAGCAATTGCAAGTAGTGATACAGAGGGATTTTGTGTATGGGAAGTGTGAAATAAACTATTAAGTATTTCAAACATTAAATAGCCCATCAAAATTCCAAGTATAAGGCCGATTGATTTGTACATTTGAAAAGAAGAAGGAATGACGTCTACTACAAGTATGCCAACTAAAAATCCTCCACTTAGTAATGATAATCCATGAGTTGTATGCTGGAATAGCCTAGAGAATACCCAAGCTAGAGCTCCTCCGATGCTAGCGCTAAAAAAAAGAAAACCACCAAGTATCATTGCACTCAACTACAAAATTCCTCCACCCTATATATTCTTTAAGCCGTTTTAACTTCTTTCAGCGGGTGTCTAAACACCGCTGAAAGAAGTTAAAGCCTTCGGCGAATGTCACGGAATCAGCTTTGTGCAAGCACAAAGCTGATTCCGGACGCAATTATGCCGAGGCATAATTGATAAAATATATGCTAAGTAGAAACGAATATGATAATCGCCAGTTTTTGAAAAAGATTCTTTGTATTCATTACTAATAAGTAAAAGGTTATTTTATCGATAAATCTACTTTTAGGGATTTTATTAACGAAATCTGCGTAATTGAAGCGGAACAGACATTAATCACAAATAGGGTGATATTAAATTGACTGAAAATTATTTAAATTCTATACTTTTTATAGTAATACCAGATTCATTGATTTAGTAACTACTAATGAAGGTGAGGAATGGAAGTATGAAATGGGATGCGAGTTATGATGTGGTAGTAGTAGGTTCAGGCGCAGCAGGGTTAACAGCAGGTTTGACAGCAAAGCTACAGGGCATGAGATCATTAGTCATTGAAAAGACAGAGCGTTATGGTGGGGCATCTGCCTTGTCTGGTGGAGCACTATGGATTCCAAATAATCATGTGATTAAGGGTGAGGGTGTTCCTGATACACATAAACTAGCGCGTTTATACCTAGATTCAACTATTGGTGATCGTGTACCAGAGGCTTTAAAGGAAGCTTATATTAAACGAGGACCAGAAATGTTAAGGTATTTAAATAATCATACTAGGCATATGCGTTTCCAATATGCGAAAGGTTATTCAGATTATTATCCTGAAAAACCAGGTGGCTTCCCTCAAGGACGGTCGATTGAGCCACTTATTTTTGATTTGAAGAAAATGGGGTCATTAGCAGATACGATGCGTCGTTCTACATTGTCCACTAAAGGCTTTACGATGAATAGTTCTGAATTTCATAAGGTAAATATGATTAGCCGCACGACAAAAGGGAAAACAACTGCGTTAAAATTAGGTATACGATTAGTGAAATCGAAAGTTACAGGAAGTCTGCCTGTTGCATTAGGGGAAGCGCTAATTGCTCGTTTACGAATGTCACTTGCAGAAGCGAATGGAGAACTGTGGATCTCGACTGCATTTAAAGATTTTATCGTCGAAAATAATCGAGTGACTGGTATCATAGTTGAACGAGATGGGCAGGAGATGCGGATCGAGGCGAAGCGTGGAGTAGTGCTTTCTTCAGGTGGTTTTTCTCATAATCAAGCATATCGTGAAAAATATTTGCCGGCACCAACAAATGCAAAATGGACTTCTTCACCAGAGGGGCAAACGGGAGATATTATCGAACCAAGCGTGAAAATAGGGGCGACACTAGATTTAATGGATAAAGTATGGGGAGCCCCTTCCGTTATTGATCCTCAAGGACATCCTTTTTTCCTTGTTGCGGACCGCGGTGTTCCTAATATGACGGTTGTGGATGGTGATGGGAAACGTTATTTGAATGAAGCGGCACCTTATCATGAATTTGTAGACAATATGCATATTCACCATCAAAAAACAAAAAATGCTATACCTTCTTGGATAGTAATCGATGCAACAGCAAAGAGTCGGTATATTTTCACAGGATTATTCCCAGGACAATCTTTCCCAAAAAGTTGGTTTGATAACGGCATAGTGAAAAGTGCACAAACAATCGAAGAGCTTGCAGGGCAAATGAATGTTCCAGTGGAGAATTTAGTAGAAAATGTAGAGCGCTTCAATGCCTTTGCTCGGAATGGTCGAGATGAAGATTTCCACCGAGGAGATAGTGCTTATGATAATTATTATGGAGATCCTACTTTGAAGAATCCGAACCTAGCAGAGCTTACTAATGCTCCATTTTATGCACTCGCTTTATATCCTGGAGATATCGGGACTAAGGGTGGCTTAGTGGTGGATGAGCATGCTCGCGTTGTAAAGGCAGACGGTACGGCAATTGAAGGGTTATATGCATCAGGGAATTGCTCGGCCTCTATAATGGGCGAAACATATCCAGGGCCAGGTGCAACAATAGGACCAGGCATGACATTAAGCTATATTGCAACTACGCATATGGCAAATGCAGTTAATAAGGAAGAACAGACCTTGCTAAAGGTATAAAGAGCCCGTTACCTTCAATCAAAAGGTGAAAATGATTGAAGATCAATAGCAAGTATCACTCTTACCTAAAAAAATCCCTAGCGTCAATGCAACGACGCTAGGGGTTTATAATGATTAAAAGTGTACACCTGGTTTATCAGTTAACTTGCAGCCTGTACCATATTTCGCTTTTAAGGCACCTTTAAAATTAGTTTGTTCAAGTTCTGGGAATGCCTGTTTCCAAAGCTCAAATACATTATGACTTGAAGCAGTACCTTCTTTTGTTAGACGAACAATATGGAAACCATATTCATCGTTGCATCGAGCTAATGGACGATTTACGCGCACATTAATGATTCGACCGCTCGCTGTAACATCATATAAGCCTTCGTAACCGGAAATGGCACGTCTTTCTTCATCGATGTCAGCTGATTCTTCTGCTTTTTCTTTCTTTGCTTTTTTTGCTTCATTTTTTTCTACAGGCTTAGTAGCTTCTTTAATTTCCTCTTTCTCCACAGGCTTAGCTACTTCTTTAACTTCTTCTTTCTCTACAGGCTTAGCTACTTCTTTAACTTCCTCTTTGTCCACAGTCGTAGCCTCTTCTTTATTTTGAGGTGCAAGCTGTTCCATAATGACAAAATCCTTGTTAGAAGCTTTGTCGCTCATTGTAGCCATTACATTCATAATAGAGCCTACATAACGCACTGGTTTATCTTTGCCTTCTTCAAATACGAAAATATTATAATCGGTTTTATTCATTTTTTTCATAATAATATTTCCTGTTTTAGTAGTAAAACCGATAAATTTGTTCTTTTTAAGTGCTTGTATTGCTTGTTGCTTTGTTAAAATCATTTTTTAAATCTCCTAAAGAATTGTTTTTTCTATTCTACCATAAAATCAGTTTTCCTGTTTTTCTTAAATATTTGATGTTTTATTATTGCATTAATAATTCAAAGAAAAGCGATTATCGCCATAGTGTAAGGTTGATTTCCGCTCCGGCTGGGCGCTTTGTAGCTGCCGCTTTGCTTTCGCTACATAAAACATTTGTTGCTGTCGCTACGCTTTCGCACAGAGCAAAGCTTCCTGGGGGCGTCCGATGAGCCGCTTCACTCGCGTTGCTCGCTCCAGGGTCTCGGGCCAATACGATGTTGGTCACGAAGGCGTTATCACAGGACGTGATGGTTTTAGCCTTCGTTCCTCTATTGCTAATCCCCAAGGAGTCGCCCAGCCTCCGCTCCAATCAACTAAATCACATGGGATACGTTTTAACAAAATGTCATCCCAAATTTCCGATGATGGGCCAAAATCTATTTATAATCACTTTTATTACCCATCATCATAGCGTGGGGGTGATTTCCGTTCCGGCTGGGCGCTTTGTAGCTGCCGCTTTGCTTTCGCTACAGAAAACATTTGTTGCTGTCGCTACGCTTTCGCACAGAGCAAAGCTTCCTGGGGGCGTACGATGAGCCGCTTGGGGCAACCTTGCAAACTGATTCGGTTGGTAATAGAATTGGTCGGGTAATCAAGAAAACTGATCCGAGAGTGTGGGACTGCTCAGGTAAGCGCTCTAATCATACCCACATAACCAAAAGGAGGATTTTATTATGGTTCAACATTTATTTAATATGAATTTGAAATGGTCGGAGGGGAGAAATGGGGCAGGTACTATTATAGCGGACAATCTAAATACGAAAATTTCTATTCCTCGAGAAATGAATGGGCCAGGGATCGGAACAAATCCTGATGAAATGCTGCTTGGAGCGGCAGCTACCTGTTATTTAATTACACTGGCTACGTTACTTGAAAATTCGAAGATTGCTGTGTTGGATTTGTCTATGCAAGCTGAAGGTTTTGTGGATGTCACGAATGGTGTTTTTACTTATGAGAAAATCGTACATAAGCCAAGAATTGTTGTACAAGATGTAACTGAACGTGAACAAAAAAGAATTGAACGATTAGCTGAGAAGGCAGAACAAACATGTATGATCAGTAAGGCGTTAAAAGGAAATGTTCAAATAGCATGTGCTGTGCAAATTATACAAGGGTAACATGGAACATCTTTCAATTCGTGGCTGAGTATATGATCATGGTTAGGAGTTATTCAAAATAATTTTGAAATAACTCCTTTTTTGACGCATCACTAAAAGTGGGGTATTCCATTTGTTGAGATGTATGCCATGTATATGATGGCTCTTCGAGTAGCGCCTAGCCTGAACGGAAATCAACCCACGTTATGGTGATGAACCTCTTTTTTTCACATATTATTATGAAAATGCTTTATCAAAAGTAGTTCTATAAATGTCCCAAATGAATATATAAAGTTAAGTGCAAAAAAAATGTAAAGGATGATGTATTGCACGAGCAGCAGTTAGCTCAGACTAAGACATTTTATAGTAAGTACGGAAAAAGAATTTTTGATATTGCGGGGGCACTCCTATTACTTTTCTTAACCATTCCTCTTATGTTAGTAGTTTTCCTCATCTTACTCATTAGTACAGGTCGCCCTGTTTTTTTTAAACAAATTCGTACTGGACAGGAACATCAGCGCTTTGTTATTTGGAAGTTGCGGACAATGACCTTACAGGCAGTTCCGGTGAAAATGCCTAGATTGTGTGCAGACGGAATTCCAGATGATTTTTATTTTAAAACTGAACAGGATGCACGCATCACGAAGGTTGGGGCCGTTCTTCGGAAGTTAAGTATTGATGAAATTCCACAGCTCATTAATGTCTTAAAAGGAGATATGAGTATTGTTGGACCACGGCCAGAAGTTCCAACTATCACAAATGCTTATAACACTTTGCAGGCACGACGTTTAGATGTAAAGCCTGGTTTAACAGGGCTTGCTCAAATTAACGGCCGCTCTAATATTTCTCACGGACAAAAAATTTCATATGACCTAGAATACGTTGGTAAATATTCATTTTGGATGGATATAAAAATTATCATCAAAACATTTTACGTAGTTTTAGCGAGAACAGGTGCTTATTAAAATTTAAGGAGTGTTAGATCCTGAAGATCGTTCAGCTTATTACACGTATGGATAAGATTGGCGGAGCGCAAAAGCATGTGGAGGCACTTGCCATAAAATTGAAGCAAGATGCTCACGAGGTAACCATTGTAACGGGTCTTTATGATCCATCATTGTGGCGTTTTCAAGAAGAAAAAATTGATGTTATTAGTATTACAGACATGCAGCGAGCGATTCACTTTAAAAAGGATTTACAAACCTTTTGGCAAGTAAGAGCCGCATTTAAAAAAATACAACCAGATATTATTGCAGCTCATTCATCAAAGGCGGGCGCAATTGGACGTGTAGTAGGTAGGCTTTTACGCATTCCAACTGTTTTTACAGCTCATAGCTGGAGTTTTACAGAAGGCGTACCACATAAAAAAAAGAGGCTGTATCGTCGAATGGAAAAATCAGTTCAGCCGTTAACAGCTAAAATTATTACGGTATCTGAATACGATCGCAAATTAGCATTAACGAAAAAAATTGCTCCTGCTCATAAAATGCTAACGATTCATAATGGCATCGACCAAATAGAGAAGCAAGTAGCACCTAATAGAGAGAAGGAGGAGCATCCATTAATTGTGATGGTTGCTCGTTTTGAAGTGCCAAAAAGACAGGATTTATTGCTAGAAGCTTTAGCGGAGCTTTCTGATATACCTTGGCGCCTTCAATTAATAGGTGATGGCTCATTACGTCCTAATTTAGAAACATTTATTGTTACTAAAGGTTTAACGGATCGTGTCTCATTTTTAGGCAATCAATTAGATGTCACCTCTTTGCTTGAGGAAAGTCATTTATTTGTTTTGCTATCAGATTGGGAGGGCTTACCGATCTCAATTATAGAAGCGATGCGAGCGGGACTTCCGGTTATCGCCACGAATGTAGGTGGCGTCAATGAGTTGGTTTCTGACAATGAGAATGGATTTTTAATTAACCGAGATGATAAGGGCACACTAAAGAACAGGCTTAAACAATTGTTGATGGATAAGAACTTACGACAAAAAATGGGGGACGCTAGTGAGCGTCGATTTTTAAGGAATTTTACGTTTCTACCAATGTATCAGAAAACTCTATTTGTCTACGAACAGGCTGTATCAAAGTCCGTTAAGAAAGGTGATTAATTTGCAATTAATTCGCATTCGAACAGATGATGAGCTTATGTGGTACAAGGATATTTGGGATGGAATTTTAGCAGCGGAGGGCAATGATAATCCATTTATAGAATTTGCTTGGTTTTATAACTGGTGGCAAATCGTTGGGCGTAGAGAGCGTGTTGAGCTCTATGCTGTTGAAGAAAATGGTACGATCATTGCCTTTTTCCCTTTCACGGTTCGGCTACTATGGGGTGTACGAATTTATGCTCTGACGGGAGAAAATATTGCAAATTACTCCGGTGTTGTAGCGAAAAAAGAATGGCTGTTGCCTGCGACGACCTTTGTATTTGATCAGCTCATTGAAAAATATAAACATCTACTATTTTCATTTCATGGATTATTGGAAAGCAAAGACTCTACAAAGGTTATTGAGCAATATTTTGTTGAAAGGCAGTTACGCCCGAGTATTTTTCGTGTAGTGACACCGTATCTTGCCTTTCACGATATAGATTTTAATAATTATTTCAATCAACGTAGAAAAATGCATGGTGTGGATAGAAGAGAACGGAAGCTACGAAAATTAGGCTCATTAACGAGGAAAATACCTTCGCAGGACGAGCTTTGGCAAATGTTTAGATTATTTAATCGACGATGGGCAAAAAAAATAGACACAAGTGATTTTACAAAAGGTAAGAAAAAGGATTTTTTCGAACAGTTAACGCTTCTAAAAGAGGAGGCATTGCAAGTCAAAGTAGACGCACTTGTTTTTGAAGACCAATGGATTGCCTTTACCTATGGAATTTGCTGTCGAGGACGTTATGTTACTTACGCACTTGCACATGAGCCGACATTTAATATATTTGGACCGGGCAGATTAGTGAATCAAGAAACCATCAAGCAAATCTATTCTGAAAACTATCGCTTGTTCGATATGAGTATTGGCTATGAGCCGTATAAGTTCGATTGGCGCTCTAATATTGATTTTACAAGGCGTATGCTCGTAAGCAGTGGAACGAAGCGGGCAAAGCTTTTGGCGAGTCGTTTTACGCTAAAGGAACGACTAAAGGAATTTTTAAAAGGCAATCATCGTATGGTTGAATGGAAACGCAATACTCTAGGCCAATTACGTTACTTAGTAAAGTATGGAAAAGTAAAAGATTGGCTAGAATATGGACAACTATTCGTAGAAAAATTTATTCGTTTTAAGCAAGTGGATTTGTATGAATTATCCCCATCAGATAGTGAGACACCACATCGACCTGTAGGAGATTTGTTTGAGGAGTTGTCGATTCAGGAGGCGATGGAACTCGATGAGGAAGAGATTATTTCTTTATTTTACAAGGGATACACTATTTATAAAGATTCTTTTGCAGAAACGAATAAGCCTGCGTTTGCGATACATGCGGTGAACTGGCGTGTAGATGAATTGCAAATTGTCGAAACACTGCCAAAGCAGACATATTTTTTAACCTATGATGTTTATAAAAATATCGATATTATCACAGCCTTTTTCCAAAAAATGAAACCTGCACAAACACTTTGGGTTACTGCACGCTTTTGGCAATGGCGAAAGCGTAAACGATTATTGCAGCTAGGCTATAAACGTATTTCTCGAATGAAACATTTTAAATGTGCTCGTTATGAGCGAAATCATGTAGAAAAATACACAGAGAGTGGGGGCGATGTTCATTCTGTCCATTAAAAGTAAGCGATGGAATATCGCAATGCAGCATTTTTATTTTGTAGAAAAGCCAGCCAATGTTAGAAAATCGATGAAGGTCATTGGGTATACAAATTCACTTGTACCGAGTCGTAAGCTTGTTAAAAGTGAAACGGTTCATATTCACCTGACAGATAGTGAGTTATCATTGTATCTTGCTCTTTCAGAAAGTAATCGAAAAATACTTCGTCGTGCACAAAAAGAGTCCTATCAAGTTTTTATTTATAAAGAACCATCAGATGAAAATTTACGAGCCTTTCAACAGTTTTATAATAGTTTTGCGAAAAGGAAAAAACTCGAGCTCATTACTAAGTCTCAAATGGAAGCTATTACGCACTTAAAAGATAAAGGAGCGCTATGGTTGTCTGAGATTCGAAGTATTTGTGGACAAACACTTTGCTATAGACTCGATATTGTATACGCTAAAAAAGCGATGTCCTATTATGTAGCGACTTGTCATTCGCAATTGGTGCCAGATCATTTAAAAAGACCAGTTCGTTATGCAAATCGTTTCTTACTATGGCACAATTTATTGCATTTAAAGGAGCAGGGCTTTGTTTTATATGATATGGGGAAGTTAACTGATGACCAAAATGTTCGAGCGTTTAAGCAAGGCTTCGGTGGGCAAGTCATCGATGTATACTCTGGCTACATTACCCAATCAAAAATTCGTGCACTGTTACTGGGTGTGCAAAAATGGAGGAAGTAGTAATTGAAGTGAATCGTGGAGGTCTTGTCATATCATTGGATTTTGAACTAAATTGGGGTGTCCACGATGTGTTTAAGTACGGGCAATACAATAAAAATTTATATGGCGTACGTGAGGCATTGCCTAAAATACTAGAGTTGTTTGAACAATATGGTATTCATGCGACTTGGGCCACAGTGGGACTATTGTTTGCAGAAACAAAAGCAGAAATGGCTCACTACTTAAGAGGGATCCCTGTAAAATATGAAAACAGGCATTATGCAGCACATACACAATTTGCAAAAGTAGGAGAAGATGAGCAGGATGACCTCTTACATTTCGGCAAATCCTTAATTGAGAAGATTAAACGTACACCACATCAAGAAATAGGAAGTCATACATTTTCACATTTTTACTGTTTAGAAAATGGACAAACTGAAGCAGATTTTCGTGCAGACTTACACGCAACTGCAATGATTTGTGAAGAATATATCGCACCGATGAAATCGATTGTATTTCCGCGTAATCAGGTGAATGAAGCATATTTCTCAGCATGTCAGGAAGTAGGGTTTATATGCTATAGAGGAAATGAAAAACATCCGTTATACGATCCCCAAAAATTCACGAAAAAAGGTCGACTATTAGGTGCAAAAAAATGGCTGGATAGCTATGTCAATGTAACAGGAAATCATCTGATAACGCTTGAGGACATGCAAAAGGATTCCTTTATTAACATTCGTTCAAGTGCATTTTTAAGACCCTATTGTAGCCCATTACGATTTTTTGAAGGCTTAAAGGTTAAACGTATTAAAGAGGGAATGCATGCAGCTGCAATGTCTAAAGCTTTTTACCATTTATGGTGGCACCCTCATAATTTTGGCAAGAACATTGAAAAAAATTTAGCTATGCTTGAGGAACTTTTACTATATTATCAGGAATTGCGTCATCAATATAACTTTCAAAGCTACACGATGCATGAGGTCGCAGAGCTTTGCCAATCTTTAGCCCGCAAAAGCCCGATTGGTGAAGACTAATAATCGGTGGGGGAAAGAAGCCCCCTTTATCCCAACATAAAAAGTAGCAAACTAGAAAAGTGCCTAGTTTGTTACTTTTTTGTGTTTATAGGGGTAAATGAAGTGTGGAGATTTTTTAAAATTAAGAGGGAAAATCCTGAGCTTTGACGAAATTGTATGTACTAATGGTACTATGATGTTGAAGGAAATTCTTTAGGTATATTTGTAAGAACAATAAAGTAGCATAGGGCAATTGACTTCAATATGGCTCATCGCCCAAGAGTCGGGGTGACATTTTGTTAAAACATATGTCATGTGGATAAATTGATTGGAGTGGAGGCTGGGCGACTCCTCGGGGATCAGCAATAGAGGAACGAAGGCTAAGAGCATCACATCCTGTGATAACGCCTTCGTGACCAACATCGTGCTGCTGACGTTGCGTTAGCACTACGCTTTCGCGCAAAAAACATCTGTTGGCCCGAGACCCTGGAGCGAGCAAAGCGAGTGAAGCGGCTCATTGAACGCCCCCAGGAAGCTTTGCTCTGTGCGAAAGCGAAGCGTCAGCAACAAATGTTTTCTGTAGCGAAAGCAAAGCGGCAGCAACAAATGTTTTCTGTAGCGAAAGCAAAGCGGCAGCTACAAAGCGCCCAGCCGGAACGGAAATCAACCCCACGCTAAGATATAGAAAAATAGCATGAAGGTGGTCGTTAACATGTTTATTCAACCAGAATGGCAGTATAAGCAAGAAAATGGTTCAGCTATGCATCAATGGATTAAGCAAAAAGAAAATCCACTTCCGAGTGACGTAGATATTATTTTCTATGGTGCTTTATTATCGTATGCAAGTAAACCCTCCGAAAAAGCACTATATCCAACAGCGTTTCGAAAAGCTTGGCCAAGCTTTCAATCTTATAATTTAGATGAGCAAGTAGATTTGCGCTCGTTGGCAGTCGTTGATGTTGGCGATGTGGCCATCCACGAGACTGATAGAATGCTTTCAGAGTCAGCTATAGAAGCTGCAGCAGAAAGCTTAAGTACCGCATATTCTAAAAGTTTCACCTGTCTTATAGGTGGAGATCATGCGATTACAGCTTGCTCTCTAAGAGGAATAAAGAATGCTTTTCCAAAGGATCGCATCGGGATTATTCAAATTGATACGCATTTGGATGCCCGAAATCAGGAGGAAATTGGTTTAGCCATGGATTCTCCAATGCAGAAGCTCATTGCAGCTGGGATTGTAGAGGGGAAACATGTTTATAATGTCGGGCTACACGGCTTTTTTAATTCACCAGAAATGATTCACTACGCGAAAGAACAAGGAATACATATGATTACGTTAAAGCAAATGCGTCGTGATGGTATTCAATTAACTATTCGCGAAATGCTCCGACAGCTTATGTATGAGGTGGATCGTATTTATGTATCGGTCGATTTAGATGTACTCGATATTACATTTGCCCCAGATGTACCTGCCGCAACACCAGGTGGATTAACGGCCTATGAATTATTCGATATCCTAAAGCTCATTGGGGAAAATGAAGGAGTCCGCCATATTGACTTTGTCTTCGCAGATCCAAAGGAGGGGGACCTACGCCCGGAAACAGTGAAGCTGGGCGTGACAGCATTTTTACAATGGCTAACAGGTATTCGACTGGATTACCGCAATCGTATTCAAAAGAAAGGCAACGCCCAAATTAGGTAGTTGGAAAATGAGCCGTAGAATGATGGCTTGTATATATTTACAATGAAGTTTGATGATAGTTTGCTATAATAGAACAATGCTTAATATTAATATATTATGGCAGGCCTGTTGATTAGGAAATTATAGGTTTATTATTGACCGACAAAAGAATTTTTTTGTAGATACTTTGTTTATGTATGCTCATTTTTAGCTGATTGTAGCGGAGGGCTACTCGACGCTCACCCGTAGGAAAGCGAGTATCCCGTAGCAGAAATTCGGTTATCTAATTAATGAGCGTAGATGCAAATGGTTAATCAACACACCTGAAATATTATAGATGAATACAATCATTGTATTGTTATAGAGAGGATTATTATTATGACAACAAAACCAAAACTATTAATTGTTGATGGCATGGCGCTATTATTCCGTTCATTTTTTGCGTCTGCAGCGATGGGGCATTATATTCGCCTTGCGGATGGGACACCTTCTAATGGTGCCCAAGGATTTGTGCGTCATGTATTAACGGCACAATCTATTATGAAGCCGACCCATCTAGCTGTTTGTTGGGATATGGGGGCACATACATTCCGCAACGAATTATTTGATGGTTATAAGGCTAATCGTCCATCACCACCAGAGGAAATGCTACCACAATTTGATATGGCGAAAAATTTATCGCAACAAATCGGCTGGCAAAACTTCGGTGTTAAAGGAATGGAGGCAGATGATTTAATTGGCTCAATGATTACAAAATATCAGGATGAGGCTGACATTACGGTAATTAGCGGAGACAAGGATTTACTGCAGCTTTTAAGACCGTCAACGGAAATTGCTTTTACGAAAAAAGGCTACACAGAGTATGACGTTTATACGCATACACGTTTTCAAGAGGAATATGGCATCGAACCTATTCAATTTGCACAGGTCAAAGCTTTTATGGGGGATACGAGTGACGGCTACCCAGGCGTTAAGGGAATTGGACCAAAGCAGGCACTCGCGTTAATTCAATCGTATGGTTCTATTGAAAATGTTCTTACATCATTAGACGAATTAAAGCCTGGTCAACGTACGAAAATTAAAGAGAATTTAGATATGCTAAAATTGTCACACGAGCTTGCAACCATTCAAACGAATGTACCAATTGAGGCAGAATTAACGAACTTAGTATTACCAAATTACGAGCCCCAAACGTTCAAAGAAATAGAAGAACATGGCTACACATTAATCGCCAAGCAGGCACGCTCATTGTATTCACTTATTTAATAAATAGACATCATCTTCGCAGAGTATAGAAATATGCTCTGCTTTTTTCATACAATCTTTGAGTAATTAAGCCTTGAATTATTGATGAAAAAAGAACGTGTCTAACATATTACAGGCACGCTCTCACCTAGTTCGGTGTAATTTTCACGAAACTCAATACTTTTTCATTATCTTTAAAAGGAGCCATTCGAATTTTGCTTTCACGATCAGCACCACCATTATCATGGAACATTAACCACAGCTCATCATTTCGTATTTCATAGCCAATGAGAGGTACCCAATGATAGGCGAAGGCAGATTTTTTATCGCACCAATTTAGGCTAAAATATCGGTCAAAGCGTATGGCGACAGGGCGACCTGCATCGATTTCCTGCATAGCCTCCTTTAATGTACAATCGCGAATTTCCCATGTCGGACGAAGCCGGCGAAGATTGCGAATTAGGCGCCACTTAAATAACCCGATCTTTGTACCACCGAGAAGTTTATAAAGTTCATTTACCGAAGGAGCTTGATTTTCAAAGTAGTTTAAGATTACGTGTACAGTTGTAGGTCCACAAGCGGAATTATGATAGTTTGGTGAAATGGCTGCATCATATTGTGATTTTCCGAGTAACGACAATTGTTGGCGCATCATAATCTCCTTTCTAAAAAGAGCCGCATTTCAAAAAGAAATGCAGCTCGCTTTTTATTATTGTTGAGCAGATAAGAACTCTGTAACTTGCTGAGGTGTTTTAGCATTAGCACTATGTAAGTGTGCTAATTTTTCACCGTTTTGGAAAATTAGTAGGCTTGGAATACCCATTACATCATATTTGTCCGCAATTTCTGGAAGCTCATCACGGTTAAGTTCATACCAGTCAAATTGGTTGTATTCTTCGATAATTGGATCGATAAACATATTCATGCGTGTGCAATCTGGGCACCATCCAGCGTAAAATTTCACTAGCACTTTTTGATCACCAGAGATCAGTTCATTAAATTGGTCAGCAGTTGTAATTGTTTTCATTAGTATTTCACTCTCCTTGCTTTCCATTTTACACATTTTTAACGGAACCTGAAAGTTTTCTGTTTGGAATAATCGGTATCTACTTATTGTCTTGTTTTCGCTCGTAAAAAACAAAAAAAGTTATATATCGCAAAAATAATTGGAGAAAAATGATTGCTAAATTAAACAAAATAATCTACACTAAAAACAGAAAAAGTAGTTTTATCTTCATTCAGCGGAAATATTTACCTCAAAAACTACAATGGTAGCTGGACGGAGATAAGCCTCAGTCGTATGTCACAGATTATGCCTAAAATTATCTGGACAAAAATACGCTAAGGCAAACTTGATATTTTTTTGGTCAAAAAATGAATGGCTATTCATTCAATGGGAGAATAAGGGGGAATTGCTTGTGACGTACAACATTAAAAAAGCAGCTGTTCTAGGTTCAGGGGTAATGGGCTCTGGAATTGCAGCACATTTAGCAAACATCGGTATTCCAACATTATTATTAGACATTGCGCCGAAGGAACTAACGAAAGAGGAAGAAGCGAAAGGTCTTTCCTTAGAGCATCCTGCTGTAAGAAATCGTATCGTCAACGGAGCTCTTCAAAAGTTATTAAAGCAAAAGCCAGCACCACTTACTTCTAAGAAAAATTTATCACTACTATCGGTTGGTAACTTTGAGGACGATCTAGAGAAATTAAAAGATGTAGATTGGATTATTGAAGTTGTTGTTGAAAATTTAGCGATTAAACAAAACCTATATGAAAAAGTTGATGCTGTACGTAAGCCCGGCACAATTATTAGTTCAAACACATCTGGCATAAGTATTAATGCAATGGCAGAAGGGCGTTCAGAAGATTTCCAAAAGCATTTCCTAGGAACTCACTTTTTCAATCCGCCACGCTATTTAAAATTACTTGAAGTCATTCCGGCGAACACAACAGCGCCAGAGGTTGTAAGCTTTATGAAAACATTTGGCGAAGATGTGCTTGGAAAGGGCGTCGTACTTGCTAAGGATACACCGAACTTCATTGCCAACCGTATCGGAACGTACGGTTTACTAATTACTTTACAAGAAATGATGAAGGGTAGCTATTCGGTTGGTGAGGTGGATTCTGTAACAGGTCCACTAATCGGTCGTCCAAAATCTGCAACCTTCCGAACGTTGGATGTTGTTGGTTTAGATACATTTATCCATGTAGCGAAAAACGTTTATGATCAAACAACTGGTGAAGAGCAGCAAGTATTTGCAGTACCAGAATTCCTACAGAAAATGGTCACAAACGGCTGGTTAGGGGCAAAATCAGGTCAAGGGTTCTTCTTAAAGCAAGGTAAAGAGATCCTTGAAATTGATCCAAACACACTAGAGTATAGCCCAGCTAAAAAGTTAAAAACACCTTCTATCGAAATGGCAAAACAAACTCGTGGATTAGCAAATAAAGTGAAAGCATTAACATATGCAAAAGATCGTACAGGAGAGTTATTATGGGGTATTTTCGCTCCGACACTCATTTACTCTGCACAGCTACACGGTGAAATTGCTGATGATATTGTTGCCATTGACAATGCTATGAAATGGGGCTTCGGTTGGCAGCAAGGTCCATTTGAAATATGGGATGCAATTGGCGTCAAAGAGTCCGTAGCTAAAATGGAGGCAGAGGGTCGTGAAGTGCCGGCATTTGTAAAAGATATGTTAGCAAGCGGTCTTGAAACTTTCTATTCGGACATTGACGGTGACCTAGCGTATTATAATGGCTCTGAATATGTAAAAGTGCCAGTCAATGAAAAGGAAATTAACTTAAAACGTTATAAGAAAAAGCACGGTGTTATTAAATCAAATACAGGTGCTAGTTTAATAGATATAGGTGATGGAATTGCATTACTAGAATTCCATTCCCAATCAAATGCAATTGGCTTGGACATTATTCAAATGATTAACTTTGCAGTCGATGAAGTAGAAGCTAACTATAAAGGCTTAGTCATCGGTAACCAAGGGAAAAACTTCTGTGTTGGTGCTAATCTAGGAATGATTTTAGTAGAAGCACAGGATGATAATATTTTTGAGCTAGATTTCGTTATTAAAGCATTCCAAGATGCGATGCAAAAGATTAAATACTCTCGCAAGCCTGTTGTGGCAGCGCCTTTTGCTATGACACTTGGTGGAGGAGCAGAGGTTTGCTTACCAGCTTCTCATATTCAAGCAACAATGGAAACGTATATGGGCTTAGTCGAAGTCGGCGTAGGATTAATTCCTGGCGGAGGCGGTAATAAAGCACTTTACCAAAAATTCCTTAAAGGGTTACCAAATGGCGTTGAGGTAGACTATCAACATATTGCTAATAAAGTATTTGAATCGATTGCGATGGCGAAAGTTTCGACATCTGGTGAAGAAGCACGTGAAAATAACTTCTTAAACTTTGCTGACGGGATATCTGTTAACTCAGATCACCAACTATATGATGCAAAACAAGCTGCACTAGCGCTTTATGAGGCAGGCTATTTACCGCCTGTACCTGCGAAAGTTCCTGTAGTCGGTGCATCAGGCTACGGTACGCTACTAATCGGTGCGCAAGGAATGTTTGAATCAGGCTATATTAGTGAACACGATTTAAAAATCGCTAAAAAATTAGCGTATGTCATTGCTGGTGGTAAAGTTCCATATGGCACATTAGTAGATGAACAGTACCTATTAAACCTAGAGCGTGAGGCGTTCCTAAGCTTAGTGGCAGATCCATTATCTCAACAAAGAATGCAGCACATGCTTTTAAAGGGAAAACCACTGCGTAACTAGTAACTAATTTTAAGACTGAATTAACCATACTTGCACATGAAACAAAGGGGGATTAATACGATGCGTGAAGCCGTTATTGTAGCAGGAGCACGAACTCCGATTGGAAAAGCAAAAAAGGGTTCTTTAGCAACAGTTAGACCAGATGATTTTGGAGCGGTTGTTGTCAAAGAAACATTAAAAAGAGCAGGCTATGAAGGTCCGATTGACGATTTAATTTTAGGATGTGCAATGCCTGAAGCTGAGCAAGGCATGAACGTAGCACGTAATATAGGAGCGCTTGCCGGGTTACCAGATACAACACCAGCGCTGACAATTAATAGATTCTGTTCATCAGGTTTACAAGCAATCGCTTTTGCAGCAGAGCGTATTATGCTAGGACATTCTAAGGCGATTCTTGCTGGTGGAGTCGAGTCGATGAGTATGGTGCCAATGGTAGGTAATACACCTCGCTTAAATCCAACGCTAGCGGAAACTGCTCCACAATATTATATGGGGATGGGGCATACAGCGGAGGAAGTGGCACGTCAATACAATGTAAGTAGAGAAGATCAGGATGCATTTGCTGTGCGTTCACATGAGCTTGCAGAAAAAGCGATTAAAGAAGGTAAATTCAATGATGAAATCGTACCAATCGAAGTGGAGCAGCATTATGTAGATGATAACAACAAACCACAGGTGAAAAAGTTCACGTTTAGCATGGATGAAGGTGTACGTCCAGGTACATCTGTAGAAGGTTTAGCGAAGCTTCGTCCAGCCTTCCATGTTAAGGGCAGTGTTACAGCTGGTAATGCCTCTCAAACTTCGGACGGTGCAGCGGCAGTACTAGTAATGGATCGTGAGGAAGCAGAAAAGCAAGGGCTTACACCAATGGCGAAGTTTTTAGGCTTTGCAGTTGGTGGTGTACCTCCTGAGGTGATGGGTATTGGACCAATCGTGGCAGTACCTAAAGCACTTGAAATTGCGGGGTTAGCAATTGATGACATTGATTTATGGGAAATTAACGAAGCATTTGCGTCACAATCCTTACAGGTCGTACGTCATTTAGGCATCGACCAAAATAAAGTAAATGTCAATGGTGGAGCAATTGCCGTAGGTCACCCACTTGGTGCAACTGGAGCCATTTTAACATTAAAGCTTATTCATGAATTGAAGCGTCAAGGTAAGAAATATGGCGTCGTGACAATGTGTATTGGCGGCGGAATGGGTGCTGCAGGAGTATTTGAAATTCTATAATTTTTGCTAGATCAGCTTGGAGTGCAGCGTTTCCGGTTGCCTCCGAACACAGTGCTTCAAGCTTTTCTATACATTGGGGATAAAAGCTACTAACAATAGATATATAGGGAGGAATTTAGAATGACAGAAAAAACAACGGATTTCATCAAAGGCGGCGGATTTATTATTGAAGATGTGGAATTAGATCGTGTATTTACACCAGAAGATTTCACAGATGAGCATAAAATGATTGCTAAAACTACTGAAGAGTATGTAGCAAATGAAGTGTTACCAGTCGTTGAAAATTTAGAACACCATGAATTTGAGCATTCGGTTCGTCTACTTAAAAGTGCAGGTGAACTCGGCTTACTAAGCGCAGATGTACCTGAAGAATATGAGGGTCTAGGATTAGACAAAGTTTCTTCTGCTTTAATCGCAGAAAAAATGTCAGTTGCTGGTGGCTTCTCTATTACGCATGGTGCACACGTAGGTATTGGTTCTTTACCAATCGTACTTTTCGGAAATGAAGAGCAAAAGCAAAAGTATTTACCAAAGCTTGCGTCAGGTGAATTAATTGCTGCTTACGCATTAACTGAGCCAGGGTCAGGTTCTGATGCATTAGGTGCAAAAACAACTGCAAAATTAAATGATGCAGGGACACATTATATTTTAAATGGTGAAAAGCAATGGATTACAAATGCAGGCTTTGCAGATGTATTTGTTGTCTATGCTAAAATCGATGGCGATAAATTCACGGCATTTATCGTAGAGCGTGCCTTCAATGGCGTTTCAGTTGGCGCAGAAGAGAAAAAAATGGGGATCAAATCTTCATCGACACGTACATTAATACTTGAAGATGCAGAAGTACCTGTAGAAAACCTATTAGGTGAAGTAGGTCGCGGACACGTTATTGCCTTTAATATTTTAAATATCGGTCGCTATAAATTAGGTGTTGGAACAATTGGTGGCTCGAAGCGTGCATTAGAGCTTGCCATTCAATACACAAACCAACGTCAGCAATTTAAAACGAAGCTGTCTGATTTCAATCTAACAAAAGAAAAATTATCGACAATGGCTTCACAATTATATGCGTCTGAGTCATTAAATTATCGAACAGTAGGTTTATTTGAGGACCGCTTAAATCAGCTAAGCCCAGAAGAGCAAAAGCAAGGAAAAGTGATTGCTGGTGCAATTGCTGAGTATGCTATTGAATGTTCTATTGCTAAAGTATTTGGTTCTGAGACTTTAGATTATATTGCAGATGAAGCGCTTCAATTACATGGTGGTTACGGCTTTATGGCTGAATACGAAGTAGAACGTATTTACCGTGATTCTCGTATTAATCGTATTTTTGAAGGTACAAATGAAATTAACCGCATGATTGTACCAGGTACATTTATGAAAAAGGCAATAAAAGGCGAATTGCCATTACTAAAAGTCGCTCAAAATTTACAGCAAGAACTTCTTATGCTAATGCCTGAGGAAGTAGGCACAGAGCCGTTAGCACAGGAAAAATATCTTGTGAAAAATGCGAAGAAGATTGCTGTATTGGCAGCAGGTTTAGCAGCACAACGCTACGGTGCGAAGCTTGATCAAGAGCAAGAAGTATTAGTGAAGATTGCGAATATCGCAAACCAACTATTTGCTATGGAATCTGCTGTGTTGCGTACTGAAAAAGCGATTGCTCGTGACGGTGCTGAAAAAGCGCATCAAAAATTACTGTACACTCAAATCTTCTGCCAAGAAGCATTTGCAGAAATTGAAAAAGAAGCAAAAGATACGATTCTTGCTTCAGCAGACGGAGACGCTGCACGTATGACATTGTCTGCGCTACGTAAATTAACTCGCAACAATCCATACAACTTAATCGCGAAGAAACGTGAAGCTTCTGTTAAATTAATTGAAGCAGAAAAATATATAGTTTAATATAGCAAATTTACCTAGCTATCCGAGATGTGATAGCTAGGTTTTTTTGTTGGAAATAAAAGTATAGCTCTTGCAAAATGAGGGGGTGATTTCCGTTCCAGGCTACTCGCTTTCCTGTGGGCGAGCGTCGAGCCGCTTCCTTCGCTAAAGGAACGAAGGCTAAGTGCGTCACGTCCTGTGACAACGCCTTCGTGACCAACATCGTGTTGGCCTCAGGGTCTCGACTGTCTCGCTTTTCCACGGGAGTCGAGTAGCCTTCCACTCCAATCAACAATATCGTAGAACTTTAATAAATTTTATGTATGTCAAAGGAGAACGCTATGGCTACTCATCATAATCAATCAGAATAGCGACGGCAATTGTACATCTGTTGCGGCTGACGCTTTGCTTTCGCACCAAAAAAACTGGTTGCTAAAGTTTGATTTTATTACTCAAAATCAGAGAAACATGTAAGAGAATACAAGCTGTATGAATTGGTTGATTGGAGTGGAGGCTGGGCGACTCCTTGGGGATCAGCGTCACAGATGAGACCCTGGAGCGAGCAACGCGAGTGAAGCGGCTCATCGGACGCCCCCAGGAAAGCGCCCAGCCGGAACGGAAATCAACCCCACGCTTTGGCTTGAAGAGTTTCATTTTGGTTCGTAACGGTTATGATGGTATACTACAGAAAATGAGTGAGACACTGAAAATGTAGTGTCCTAAAATGATAGTAGAGGAGCCTATAAATGACGATTCAATTTATTCATTATCCGAAATGTACTACTTGTAAAAAAGCTCAAAAATGGCTAAATGACAATGGAATTTCATACGAAGAGGTACACATTGTCGAACAACCGCCTACAAAGGACGAATTATCAAACTTATGGCATGCAAGTGGACAACCGTTAAAGAAATTTTTCAATACTTCTGGTATGAAATATCGCGAGCTTGGCTTGAAGGATAAACTTGCTGAAATGACTGAAGAGGAGCAACTTGAACTGCTTGCATCAGATGGTATGTTGATTAAACGTCCGATTGTAACCGATGGAAAAAAAGTTACTTTAGGGTTTAAAGAATCAGATTTTGAGCAAGCTTGGAAATAACCTCTTTTCATCTTGTTTTTATGGAAGAAGTATGGCACACTGAAAATGAATATATTACATATTTATGGAGGGGTTTTTGCATGAATACACCTAAAGACTTACGTTACTCTGAAGAGCACGAATGGGTTAAAGTAGAAGATGGAAAAGTACGTATCGGTATTTCTCATTTCGCACAATCTGAACTTGGAGATATCGTTTTCGTTGAGCTTCCACAAGTTGGCGACGAAATCAAAACTGATGATCCATTCGGTAGCGTAGAATCTGTAAAAACAGTTTCTGAATTATACGCACCAATCTCAGGTACAGTAGTTGAAGTAAATGCAGATTTAGAAGATAGCCCAGAATTCGTTAATGAATCACCATATGAAAAAGCATGGATGGTCGTTGTAGAGCCTGCTGATGCATCAGAAATTGAAAAGCTTATGACAGCTGAGCAATACGATGAAATGATTGCAGAATAAGACAAGCTTATAAGACAAGCCTGTAATAGAAAAACGTCGGAATCTACCGACGTTTTTTATTATCTGCATTCATCCCCATTACAGTTAATGAGGATGAATGCAAGTATATCTCTTATCAATAGGTGTCTAACAGTATCAACGACAAGATTTATTGATATAATGAATGATAAGGGATATGTCTAAACGGGGGTGGCGTGATGTTCGAGGGGAAATGCTTAATTGTCGAAGGCCGTTCGGATAAGCTTCAAATTGAACCTATTTTAAATGAAAATGTTAAAATACTTTGTACGAATGGTACAATTGGTGTGCATCAATTAGAAGAGTTACTCGATCCATATGAGGGCTGTGAGCTTTATACATTTTTTGATGCAGATACATCGGGTGAAAAGCTACGAGCATTAATGGACAGACATTATCCAGAGGCTGAGCATTTACGTACAATGCCAACATATAAGGAAGTTGAGACAACTCCGAGGAAGGTGTTAGCGGCGATTTTGCTTCGTGCACATTTCTCAATCCATAATGAATATATTTTGTAAGGTTGCGTGAAAAAAGATGGAAGAATGGTCAAAAGAGCAGTGGGACGCGGCTGTGCAGTCCGGTGAAAAGGCTGCCTTTTATTTATATACGCCAATGTGTGGAACGTGTGCAGTTGCATCGAAAATGATGACGGTTGTTGAGCAATTGCTGCCACAGCTACAGGTCGGTAAAGCGAATATTAATTTTATAGAGCAAATAGCTTATGATCTTAAAATCGAAAGTGTACCATGTTTGCTCGTCTGTGAAGGCGGAGAAGTGACAGAAAAGGTTTATGCCTTTCAATCGGTACCATATTTATACGAATTGTTGAAAAATTAATTGACTGAATATTAATCGCGTGGTAAAGTAACAAATATATTAAAAAAACAATAAATATATCGAACTCTTATAAAGAGCGGCGGAGGGAAGTGCCCTATGAAGCCCGGCAACCATCACAAAGTGAAAAGGTGCCAAATCACCCAAAGATTTTATCTTTGAAAGATGAGAGAACGGTTTAACGTATTAGTTACGTGACCCCTTCTACTTGTCTATAAGTGAAGGGGTTTTTTCTTTCAGCGGGTGTCCAAAACCTGCTGAAATAGAGGAACTCAGTCTAAGAACACCACGTCCTGTGGCAATTTATCTGTGCGAAAGCGAAGCGACAGCAACAACAACAACACACGACTGAGTGACCAACATCCTGCAGGCCTAAAGCCTCCGGCGGATGTCACGGAATCGGAAAGGAGTTCTTTGTGCAAGCACAAAGCCGATTCCGGACGCAATTATGCCGAGGCATAATTGATATGAGAAAAGGAGAATTCGCTATGATCAATCTTCAAAATATTACGAAGAAATACAAAACCGCAAATGGCGAATTAACAGCAGTTAAAGACGTCAACCTTTCTATTAATAAAGGTGAAATTTTTGGCATTATCGGCTATAGTGGCGCTGGTAAAAGTACAATGATTCGCTTGTTAAACGGTTTAGAAAAGCCTACATCTGGTACGGTAACGGTTAACAATCAAGAATTTTCATCCATAAAGGGGCAGAAGCTCAGAGATGCTAGACAAAAGGTCAGTATGATTTTCCAACATTTCAATTTACTTTGGTCTAGAACTGTCGCGGAGAACATTGCTTTCCCACTAGAAATCGCTGGTGTGCCAAAGGCAAAACGTGAAGCGCGTGTGAAAGAATTGATCACACTAGTTGGCTTAGACGGACGCGCTAATGCGTATCCATCACAACTATCAGGTGGACAAAAGCAACGTGTAGGCATCGCTCGTGCACTTGCTAATAATCCAGAGGTATTGTTATGTGATGAGGCAACATCCGCACTCGATCCGGAGACAACAGATGCTATTCTAGATTTACTTGTCGATATTAATGAACGATTAGGTTTAACGATTGTGTTAATCACACATGAAATGCACGTTATTCGCAAAATTTGCCATCGTGTAGCGGTTATGGAAGCTGGAGAAATTGTAGAGCGTGGTGAAGTGTTACAAGTATTCCAAGCTCCACAAGCGGCCATTACAAAAAAATTCGTTTCTCAAATTACAGATACGAAGGAAACACAGGAAACTGTGGCACAAATTAAAGTAAATTACCCTGATGGACAACTTGTTAAGCTAATCTTTGTAGGAGAAAAAACAGAGCAGCCGATCATTTCACATCTTGTGAAACAGTTTGATGTAGAAGTAAGTATTGTTCATGGTAATATTTCACAAACGAAAAACGGCGCGTACGGTACACTTATTGTGCAAATTGATGGCACAGAGGCGAATGTTGCTGCTGCACTTAGCTACTTGCATACAGTCGAAGTACAAACGGAGGTGATTGCCAATGCTAACTAGTCTCTTTCCGAATGTCGACTGGGAAAAAATGTGGGACGCTACGTATGAAACGTTGTACATGACAACAATCTCTACGGTTATCACATTTATACTTGGATTAGTGATTGGGATCTTATTATTTTTATCAAGTCCAAACCAGCTATGGGCCAATAAACTGGTGAACTTTTTAACAGGTTCAATCGTTAACATTTTCCGTTCGATTCCATTTATCGTTTTGATTATCTTATTAATTCCATTTACAAAATTTTTACTCGGCACAATTCGTGGTGCAGATGCGGCTTTACCAGCACTAATTATCGGAGCTGCACCATTCTATGCACGAATGGTATTAATCTCCTTGCGTGAAATCGATAAAGGTGTGATTGAAGCGGCTCGTTCAATGGGTGCCAAAACGTCAACAATCATTTGGAAAGTATTAATTCCAGAAGCGTTACCAGCGCTTATTTCTGGTCTTACTGTAACGGCTGTAGCACTTGTTGGTTATACTGCGATGGCAGGTATTATCGGTGCAGGTGGTCTAGGAAACTTAGCATTCTTAGATGGTTTCCAACGTAATCGCACAGATGTAACATTAATGGCAACTATATTAATCTTAATAGTAGTATTTATTATTCAATGGATTGGCGACTTCATTACAGCCAAAACAGATAAACGCTAAAAAGGCGCTAATTACAAAAAAGCGCATCTCGCTACGACATCAGAGAGGTTATTTCGGTTTTATACCGCTAACATACTTTAAACAAGATAAAAGGGAGTGCAAGAAAATGAAGAAATTATTAGCAGGATTATTTTTATCAGTATTAGTACTAGTTTTAGCTGCTTGTGGTGCTGGTAAAAAAGAAGATACAAACTCAAACGCATCATCTGGTGATAAATCAGACAATAAAGAAAATGTAACATTAACAATAGGTGCTTCTAATACGCCTCATGCGATTATTTTGGAAAAAGCAAAACCTATTTTAGCAAAAGAAGGTATCGATCTTAAAATTGAAACGTATCAAGACTATGTATTACCAAACCAACATTTAGAATCAGGTGACCTTGATGCAAACTATTTCCAACATCTACCTTACTTAGAGCTTAGCATGAAAGAAAATGGCTATGACTTTGTAAATGCTGGTGCCATTCACATTGAACCAATCGGAATTTACTCTAAAAAATATAAATCTCTTGAGGATCTACCAAAAGGTGCAACAATTTTACTTTCTAGCTCAGTTTCAGACCACGGTCGTATGCTTTCATTGTTAGAAGCTAAGGGCTTAATTAAATTAAAAGATGGTGTTGATAAAACAGCAGCAGAAATAAAAGATATCGCAGAAAACCCTAAAAACTTCAAATTCGATGCAAATACAGCGCCTGAAATGCTTGTACAAATGTATGAAAATAATGAAGGTGATGCGGTTCTGATCAACTCGAACTTTGCAATCGATAACGGCATAAATCCATTGAAAGATGCAATTTCTCTTGAAGATAAAGAATCTCCTTATGTAAATATTATCGCTGTACGTGCTGGTGATGAAACAAAACCAGAAATTAAAAAATTAATAGAAGTATTAAAATCTAAAGAAATCCAAGACTTCATTATTGAAGAATGGAAAGGCTCAGTTGTCCCAGTTAAATAATTTGAAATTTATCAAAAAGGGTATGTATAAAGCTTACATACCCTTTTTATCTTGGCATCATGTATCAATAAACAAAAGCTGATTTTCACTCCGAGGCTTGGCTTTAATCAGGCTTTCAGCACAAGCTGATCTTGCAGGAGTCGCCACTCTCCGTGAAAAATCAACGATTCCTCAGTCGACAAGCTGAAATAAAATAGTGTTTTTTGTAGTCTGAAAGGGTATGTAAGTGATAAAGCTTACATACCCTTTCTTCTTATTTATAAAAGGTTGTCTTTTATCAGAAAAATATAACTTTTTATCAGAAAAGGTATTATCCTGTAGTTTGTAGCAAAAATATAATAATATTTTAAAAGTGATCGATTTACCAAAAATTTTGTATAGCAATTGTTTAGTCATCTTTATTACTATAGTTGTTGGGTTTATAAATCAAAAAAATGATAGAAAAATAATGAAGGAGTATTAAAATGCTTCTTCCATCAACTGGGGTGAACATCAATGAATAAATTAATCATTGCAGAAGATATCATGCAGGAGCATGAGGTGAAGGGTTATTTTGAAATTTTGCGTGAGAGTGTTATTCGTTCACGTTTAACAATGACTGCAGTCTTTTTTAAAGTAGCGAATTCCTCACAAGGAACGGATATAGAACGTAATCAAGTGAATCATCAAATTTCAGCTTTTCTAAAATCAAAAATACGAAAAACTGATTTACTTTTTCAACTAGCAGATGGCATGCATTGGGGAATATTTTTTCTGCAAAGTAGTGAGGTAGAGGTAAAGGCGTTTTTAAAACGGATTTTCGCAATTCTAACGCAAGAAAGGGAATTTCAACAAATAGCGTTAAAAGCTTCCGTTACTGAAATAAGAAATAATAGCGTTGACTTTGAAACATTGTTAGATAAAAATAAGCACAAACTAGCTGATGACGAACAGCCGACTTGGTCAGTAGAACAGGTTACAGATTATCGTGTACAACCAACGGAGCAAGTAAAGGTTAGCATTATTGAACAAAATGAAATCTTTAGAAAAGTGCTAGATACGACGCTCAAAAATTTAGACATTCCTCATTATACTTTAGACGTGTCAACCTATGAAGATGGCTATAGTTTTTTACAGTCCGATAACTATAAAACAGGCCATATGCATTTAGTTGTGATGAACGACATTTTACCACGTAAAAATGGCTTAGAAATTTTGCACATTTTGCGAGAAATGCCGAATGAGAAAAAGTTCATTATTTATATGATGTCAGAACGAAACTCAGAGGGTGCAACACTTAATGCATATGAAGGTGGCGTCGATGAATATATCGTAAAACCATTTAATTTACGTTTGTTAGAAGCAAAAATTAAGCGTACTTTTGCGAGGTTCTGGCTATGATACAACTATCGATTTCTTTTCTTTTAACGGTCATCGTTGTTTTATTAGTAGTTCTATTTTTATTTACGATCTATATACTTGTTCAGCGTCATCGAGAAATTCGTTTTACCGAAGTGCGTGATACTTTTTTACAAAAATATTCACAGCATTGGTACAACTATTTAATCAATGATGAAATTTTTTCTATAGTGCTTGTTCCCCGCGGAAGAGCTCAAGTAGCAGCTATAGAAATAATCTTTTCATCTTATTTGAAAAATATAATCAATGAAAAAGTTGAACATAAAATAAAAGAGTTTTCTAATCTCTATTTAAAAGAGTTTTACGAAAAGGATTTATCCAGTAAACGATGGAGCATAAGGATGAATGCTTTATATCGTATTGCTGATTTCCAGATAGAAGCATTATTAGATACTTGTCAACAATTCGAGAAAACCAAAATTTCGGAGGGAGAATATTTTCAACTGTTAAAAATTTACTCTATCTTCCAACCAGAATTGTTTATTGAAAAAATTAAAGAATCGAGTATCAATTATTCTGAAAGCGAATATAGAAGATTATTTGTATTGTTAGAGGATGACGTATTTATTCGATTATTTGAAGACTTTGATAGCTGGACAAAAAATATCCAATTTGCTGCAATTGATACGGCAGCTGTCAAAAGAAATATGCAATATATTGATCAGTTAAAACAGCTATTAACACATGAGATTCCAGAAATTCAAATAAGAGCATTAAAGGGTCTTTATGAAATTGGTGTAATTGATGAAATCGATCCTTATGTTCCGTTTGTAACATCAGATATGTGGGAAGTAAGATTAATGGTTGCGAAAATCTTTAATCATGTACCACTCAACTATTCCTACACTTATTTAGAACAGCTTCTTCAAGATGAAAATTGGTGGGTACGCTCACAGGCAGCTAAAACAATTGTAGAAAATAGAGAAGGAATTGCAAAATTACAGCAATTTATGGAGTCCTCAAATGACCAATATGCAATTGAAATGGCACAGGAAACAGTAGTCAGAAAGCAGGGGAACAAATGAAAGTATTTTTAGATTTTTGTATGTGGTTCTTTGGTGGATTTATTCTGGTTTATATGTTATTTGTTATTGTTTCATATTGCGCAATGTTTGTTATTGCCATGCTAGTTATGCGAAAACGCTATAAATTAGATCCCTCAGAGTATGATGATGCGCATACAGATGCCTTCTACTCAAAACCAGTATCCTTATTAGTCCCTGCTTACAATGAAGAGATTGGGGTTGTAGACACAGTCTATTCACTGTTGAATTTACGATATCCACAAACGGAAATTATCATTATTAACGACGGGTCAACTGACTCTACACTACAAACCGTTATCGAGCATTTCCGAATGAAGCCCGTTGATAAAATTGTTCGTACACATATCCCTACAAAACAAGTTAAACAAATTTATGAATCTGAGATCTATAAAAATTGTATTTTAGTAGATAAAGAAAATGGTGGTAAGGCAGATGCATTGAATGTTGGTATTAATGTATCTCAATATCCATACTTCTGCTCTATTGATGGTGATTCAATCTTGGATGAAAAGTCATTGCTTCGTGTGATGAAGCCGATTATTTTATCAGATGGCGAAGTGATTGCGGCAGGGGGAAATATCCGAATAGCCAATGGAGCGAAAATGCAACTTGGTTCTGTTACTGAAACACACTTACCAAATAATTACTTAGTCATCATGCAAATAATAGAATATGCGCGAGCCTTTTTAATGGGGCGAATAGCTTTAAGTAAATACAATCTTGTGCTTATTATTTCGGGAGCATTTAGTGTATTTTCGAAGGAATGGGCTGTAGAAGCGGGCGGTTATTCAACAAATATTATTGGAGAAGACATGGAGCTTGTCGTGAATATTCACCGTTTGATAAGAAAGAAAAAAGAAAAGAAACGTATAGAATTTGTTCCAGATCCTGTGTGCTGGACTGAAGCACCTCAGACATTAGGGGTTTTACGAAACCAACGTAGACGTTGGCATCAAGGATTATTTGAAAGTCTTTGGAAGCATAAGACGATGACGTTGAATCCAAAATATGGCTTAATCGGCATGCTTTCATTTCCATATTTTTGGCTAGTAGAATGCCTAGGACCACTAGTTGAGCTAGGTGGTTATATTTATATCGTAGTGGCCTTTTTCTTAGGGAAAATCTATTATGAAGTAGCCATAATCCTGTTACTGCTTTTCGTCATTTATGGCGTCATTTTTTCAATTGCCTCTATATTATTCGAAGCATGGATCTTGAATACTTATCCGAGACCGAGAGAGCTACTACGCATGATACTTTTAGCATTTACTGAAATTTTCTGGTATCGACCACTCACTCTTTTTTGGCGCTGTGAGGGATTGATTCGGTTTGTGCTAAGAAGAAGCGATTGGGGTAATATGAAGCGTGTCGGCATCGGTGAAAAGGAGAAAAGTGTATGAAGCGTATATATATAGGAATTATAGTCGTTCTAATTCTCATGATCACACCTATAGCATGGTGGTATTTCAGCGATGAAAAACCGCTCAACGTTGCGATTCTAGATAAAACGGTTCCGAATGAAACTTATCGAGAGCATTTAGGTGTGAACTGGTTTTTAAACCATTATAAATACACAATTGATGATCATCCGTATGATGTACAAAAAAATTACTATGGTACGATCCCGAATGATAAAACGAAGAAAGTGTCAGAAAAAAAGTTTCCGAGTGACTATAGTAATTATGATGTTATTTATTTGGCAGATACGTATGGTGTTTATAAGGATGATTTAAATGAAAAAAAGCGCCTAGGTAAACGCTCAGAAAAAATTGTTGGCGGCTTGGAAATGAATGAATGGCAGTCTATTGTATCTCGATTAGCAAGCAACAAGAAAAGTATGTTGATCGCTGAATACAATACATTTGCGTCACCAACGTCAGTGGAAGTTAGAAAAGAGTTACAGGATTATTTAGGGGTTTCATGGTCTGGATGGATTGGGCGTTATTTTGATGAACTTGATTATCATAAAAATAAAGAAATTCCACAATGGGTCATCGATGAACATGGTGATAATTGGCCATACAAGGGCGGAGGCTTTCTTCTATTTAATGAAATAACAGAAAAGCTCATTGTGCTAGAAATGGACAAGCATGTAAAAACTGAAGGCATCCAGGTTCAATTTACTGAAGAAGGGCAAAAATTCTTTAATACCTCTGCTCGTGCAGAGTATGGCTATTGGTTTGATATTATCACACCTAAATATGCGGAGGATGCTCTAGCTAATTATGAATGGGACTTAACAAAAGAAGGGGAAAAACTATTAGAGGCCAACGATATTCCACAGCAATTTGCGGCAATCGTTTCACAGGATAAACGCTACACGACAAGCTATTATTTTGCTGGAGACTTCAATGATATGTCACGGGTACCGACCCTTTACAAAATAAAGGGATTACCGACCATTTATAAATATGCTGAGAAATATGCAGATAGTTCATTTTATTGGTCGATCTATATACCAGTCATGCATAAAATTTTTGAAACGTTTGAGCAAAAAGAAGTTCAAGAAAACGTTAATCATGACAAATTAAATTATAACGCACGTACTAAGGGCGAGTCATTTGAAGTCTTACGTGATGGGAAATGGGAGCCACTAGTCTTTAAGGGCGTTAATATCGGTATGGGTAAACCAGGAGCATTCCCTGGCGAGGCTGCTATTAAGGAAGAAGAGTACTATCGATGGTTCCGTCAAATTGCTGAGATGAATGCCAATACGATTCGTGTCTATACATTACACCCGCCAGGTTTTTATCGGGCCCTTGCAAAATACAATGAAGAAAATCCAGATAAACCACTGTATGTATTGCATGGTGTATGGATTAATGAGGAAGGCTTGGTTGATTCATTAGATGCCTATGATGAAGCTACCTTAGAGGATTTTCAACTTGAAATGAAGCGAATGGTGGACGTTATCCACGGTAATACTTATGTGAAGCCAGTAACAGGACATGCCTCAGGATTATATGATGTGGATGTTTCAAAATATATAATAGGCTGGGTGCTAGGAATCGAATGGTATCCGCATATGGTTGTTGGTACGAACGAGAAACACGCTAATATAGGCGATTACAATGGGAAGTACTTTGAAACGAAAAATGCTGCACCATTTGAGCATTGGTTAGCGGAGCAAATGGATCTTATTACTGTTTACGAGAAGGATAAATATAATTGGATCCGTCCAATGAGTTTCACAAACTGGGTAACAACTGACTTATTAGACCATCCATCTGAGCCTTCTGAGGATGAAGATTTGGTAGGCGTAAATCCAAATGTCATCTATACGAAAGGTGAGATGCAGGCACCTGGCCAATTTGCTTCCTATCATGTTTATCCTTATTACCCTGACTTCTTTAACTTCGACCAAAAATATTTAAATTATAAAGATTTCCGGGGCAATAAAAATAGTTATGCAGGATATTTAAAAGACTTACATGAAGCTCATCGTATGCCTGTTCTTATTGCGGAGTTTGGAATCCCTGCAGCTCGTGGTATGACACATGAAAATGTTTATGGATGGAATCAGGGCCATATGTCCGAACAGCAGCAAGGTGAAACGCTTCAACATTTATATGAAGATATTATGCATGAAGGCTTGCTCGGAGGTCTTGTCTTTACATGGCAAGACGAGTGGTTTAAGCGGACGTGGAACACGATGGATTATGATGATCCAAATCGTCGACCGTATTGGTCTAATGCACAAACGAATGAACAGCAATTTGGCGTACTAAGCTTTGATCGATTGAAAGTAAAAGTAGACGGCGATACAAAGGAGTGGAAAGGTACACAAATGTACAATACCTCACCTTCTGACTCAACAGATTTTGCTGTCGATTATGATGAAAGATATTTGTATCTCAAATTAAAAAGTGATGTTTTAGAAAAAGCCTCACCCCGTATTTTATTAGATGTAGTACCAAATCAAGGGAATACTTCAGCAACATCCATAAAAGACATGACGTTTTCAAATGGCGTAGATTTTATGGTGGAATTAAATAAAAGTGGAGACTCTCGAGTTGTCATAGATGAATACTATGATTTTTATGATTATTTTTACGGTCATAGTTTAAATATGATTCCGCCTCGTATGGCAGTTCCCACAAAAAATAGTGGTAAGTTTTCACCGATTTATTATGTGTTAAATAAACAGCTGTACTTACCAGAGCAAAATAGGACTACCGATTTTAGTTCTTATGAAACAGGGAAGCTGCTTCAAGGGAATGCTAATCCGAAAGCAAAAGATTATAATTCGTTAGTAGACTACACGTGGACGGATGATAATGTGATTGAGCTACGAATTCCTTGGCTACTGATTCAAGCAAAAGATCCAAGCCAGCGTGAGTTTATGGGAGATTTATATAAAGATGGAGAGACAGCTTCGACGAAAGTCGATAATATTTATATTGGTGCGGTCTTTGTAGATAAAGAGGGCAAGGTTGTAAAATCTTTACCTGAGACAAAAGACCATGTCTTACCTGCTCTCTCAGCGTATTCATGGGAACCATGGCAAACGCCTAAGTATGAAGAGCGTTTAAAACAATCATATTATATTTTACAAAAATTATTTAAAGATTAATCAATTATGCCTCGGCATGATTGCGTCCGGAATCGGCTTTGTGCTTAGGCCTGCACGATGCAGGTCAGTTAGCCGTTATCGCATGAATGCGATGGTTTTAGGCTAACATCCTATATTGAACTCCTTACCGATTCCGTGACATCCGCCGGAGGCTTTGGGCCAACACGATGTTGGTTACTCAGTCGTTGCCACAGGAAGTGGCAACGACTGAGTTCCTCTATTTCAGCGGGTGTTTGGATAATCGTTGAAAAATAGCTTAAATCCGCATTCATCTCATCACCTATAATAGAGGTGGAGATTTCTGCTGAAAGAAGTTAAATGGAGGCTTAGGATAGGTGAGTTTTTACCTATTCTAAGTTTTTTTTTTGGCTCATCCCAAAAGTAATGGATGACATTTGTTAATTTTAGATAAGTTGATTGGAGTGAAGACTGGACGCCCCTAGGAAAGTGCCCAGTCGGAACGGAAATTAACCATACGTTATGGTGATGAGCTGTTTTGTTTGAAAATAGAAAAATATTTTATAATTCCGCCTATTACGCAAGCTGTATATTCTTGCAACTGTTTATGTTAAATTACTAATAATACATTCGAGAAAGACAGTTGTTTTTTTAAGGAGGACAATATCGTGAAGTTTAAATTTGGTCTATTGGCAAAAATTATTGTCGCTATTTTGTTAGCGGTAATACTTGGAAGCTTTATGCCAGAGCCATTTGTACGTATATTTGCAACATTTAATGGCTTATTCGGTAATTTTTTGAATTTTGTTGTACCACTTATTATTATTGCATTTATTGCTCCGGGCATAGCTCAGCTTGGGAAAGGCTCAGGGAAATTATTAGGCTTGGCAACATTCTTTGCCTATTTCTCAACAATCATTGCAGGGATGTTCGCCTTTTTGGTAGCGCGAAATGTGTTACCCAACTTCATATCAAATGGTGCTATGGAAAGCATGAAAAACCCAGAGGAATTTTTAGCACAGGCATTCTTTAAAGTTGAAATGCCTCCATTAATGGGTGTGATGTCAGCATTAATTTTTGCATTTATCGTAGGGATTGGTATGACTGCCATCAAAGGCGATGTGATGAAACGTGGTTTTGAAGAGTTTAATGTAATCATTGAAAAGGTAATTTCATTTGTGATTATTCCACTTTTACCATTTCATATTTTCGGGATCTTCTTGAACATGACATATGGAGGACAAGTAGCAAAAATATTTTCTGTCTTCGCAATTGTCTTCGCACTTGTAATTGTGATGCATTGGGTAATATTGCTAGTGCAATACACTGCTGCGGGAACTTTAAATAAGAAAAATCCACTTATGTTACTTCGAACTATGCTACCTGCGTATTTTACAGCATTAGGCACACAATCTTCAGCTGCAGCTATTCCGGTTACATTGCGACAATCACAAAAAACGGGAGCTTCAGAAAAAGTAACGAATTTTACAATCCCATTGTTTGCAACCATTCATTTATCAGGTAGTACGATCACAATCGTAACTTGTTCTTTAGGTGTTATGATGATGAACGGTATGGATATAGGTTTTGCACAATATATCGGCTTTATCTTTATGCTAGGTATTACGATGGTTGCTGCACCAGGTGTCCCAGGAGGAGGAGTCATGGCAGCGATAGGTTTACTGCAAACAATGCTCGGCTTCGATGAAACAATGGTTGCGCTAATGATCGCACTGTACTTAGCACAAGATAGCTTTGGTACAGCTACAAATGTAACGGGAGATGGTGCATTAGCCATGATTGTCGATCGTTTCAACAAAAAAACAAATTAATAAACATCAGAGTGAACGATAGAATCACTAAAAAAAAATCGCCTGTTACGGCGATTTTTTTTTGCTTAGGATGTTAGTTGCAAAATAATAACCAATTTTTCAAAGAACATATGTTGGAGTTCTCTTAAAGATTAATTAGAGAGCGCTACTTTTCAAGATAAATAGCTAATGGTGATAATAAAGCGTTTCTTATGGATTTAATAGTTAATTAGATAACACTTATTTTTTAAAAACTAGTAAAAATATTTTTTGTGAAAAAAAATAACAGTTTTTACTTGGTTAAATTTAATACAATTACATGTTATGTAGGGATTTATCGAAAATATATAGTTCTAAAGAAAGAAAATGTGGATGTAGTTAGGAGGGTAATTTTCGGTAAAATAGTTATTTTTTCATTTTAAATAGAAATTGTATAGAAAATGTTTAGTTTTATTTAGTACTATATATGTATTGTAGAAGTTCGCATTTCAAATTATGGGATAATATTACTTGGAATGGATGTGAGATGAGAGGGATACATGTGCAAAAAATGAATCGTAAAAGAATTAGCAATTGTAGAAAGTAGTCTCTGAAATTTTTAAAATATTAGACAAAGGAGTGATTTGTTTATGGGGATAAAAATTGAGTCAAGGGAATTAGCTATATCAAATAAAATCAAAACAAAAAGTGCAACAATTGGAGTTGTTGGACTTGGTTATGTGGGGCTCCCATTAGCCTTGGAAATCGTCAATAAAGGCTTTGCGGTAATTGGCTTCGATAAAGACAATGAAAAAATTACTAAATTAAAAAGCGGTGATAGCTATATTGCTGATATGTCTAACACAATCATAGAGAAAGCCGTTAATGAACAGAAATTTGACCCGACAAATGATTTTTCTAAACTTGAACATGTAGATATCATTATTATTTGTGTACCGACACCTACGACTGCAGATGGAACACCTAATATCTCTTATATTGTTGATGCAGCTAATGCAATCGCACAGAACATATCCTCTAATACTTTAATTATTCTTGAAAGTACAACTTACCCTGGAACAACAGAAGAAGTAGTTCAACCAATCCTAGAAAAAGGTAACTTTATTATTGGAAAGGATATATTTTTAGCGTATTCTCCTGAACGTGTGGACCCTGGAAATTTGAATTTTTCAGTTTCGAATACGCCTAAAGTAGTTGGCGGAGTATCAGTAGCTTGTTTAGAAGTTGCCAAACTTTTTTATGAAACGGTGATTAGTACAAAGGTGTTTACGGTAACAAGTCCAAAGGTTGCTGAAATGGAAAAGTTACTAGAAAACACATTTAGGCAAATTAATATTGCCCTTGTCAATGAATTAAGTCAGATTTGCTATAAGATGGATATTGATGTGTGGGAAGTAATTGAAGCAGCTTCGACCAAGCCTTATGGTTTTATGCCATTTACACCTGGCCCTGGAGTAGGTGGTCATTGTATCCCAGTAGACCCTAAATATTTATTATGGGCTGGCCAGCAACATGGTATTGCGGCAACATTAATTGAGACCGCAGATAAAATTAATGATTCCATGCCGAACTTTGTAGTTGCAAGACTTGAAAACTATTTAAATGTGCAAGGAAAAGAGATAAATGATGCAGAAATTGTAGTTATTGGAGTTTCCTATAAGCCAAATATTAATGATTATCGAGAATCACCAGCATTAAATGTCATTGACAAATTAAAGGACAAGCAGTGTGGTCTAAAAGTTATCGATCCATTTATTGATACATTTACAGTTGGTAATTACATGTTTAACACCGTTTCGCTTACAAAAGAAATAATTCAAAAAGCAGATGCTGTAGTCATTTTAACGAATCATACAACTATTGATTATTCATTGATTGATCAACACGCTGCTTTAATTTTTGACACACGCAATACCCATTATTTGTTCGAGAATAAAAAATACTACAAATTATAGGAGGGGTTCTGTGAACGCGAGGCGACTAAAAATATGTAGTCTATTATTCCTTTTATTTTTAGCTGGATGTCAATCGTCTGCTCAAACTAATCAGGTTCAACCAGTTGATTCAGCAGTTAAGGTAAAGGAACATGATGGGACGATGAGTGAATTTTATAGTCACGCAAAAATTCTTATTCCAAAGGTAGCTTTAACCTTTAATGGACTTGCAGACAATGAAACAATGCAAAAATTACTAAAGGCTTTGGATCAATCTAACATGAAGGCAACATTTTTCGTAGAAGGTACGCGAGTGGCACAAGATCCTGAGTTAGTGAAGGATATTTTAGCTAAAGGTCATGAGGTAGAAAATGGAACATTGACGTTTTCTGAAATGACTGATTTGAGTTATGAAGAAACTTATAAAGAAATCTATTTAGCGAATGAAGTTTTTAAAGAGAAATTAGGGTATACACCTAAATACGTTCGTAGTCGTTCTGGTGATTCAACGGACAATATGCGTTTAGCAACTAAAACCATTAATATGAAGGGAGTCGTAGGATCTTCCGTTAATCCAAAAGATCGAAATATGCAAAGTGCTGAAGAAATAATGGATTATATTCATCGCTTTATCGATAGTGGATCTATCATTCATTTAAACACGTACATTAATCCTGCGATTATTGATGTTATTCCACTATTGTCTCATTTGGGCGAAGAAAAAGGATACGTTTTTTCTACATTAACGGACGTTTTGGATAAACAATATTTAGTAAAATCCTTAGAGGAAATTGAAGGCTATGATGCTATTAAAGTAAATCCGGATTATGAAAATGTAAAACCGAATATGTACTATCGTAAAAATACTTCCAAAAAAGAAGTTGCTTTAACCTTTGATGATTGGGCGAGTGAGGAGAGACTTAAAGAGATTTTGGATGTTCTTGATAAGTATCATGTTCAATCTACATTCTTTTTAATTGGCAAAGGTGTGGAAAAGGATCCGCAATTAGCGCGATTAATTGTTGAGAGAGGCCATGAGGTTGCAAGCCACTCCTACAATCACCTTGATGTTACGACCATGACGCCGGAAGAATTACAAGAGGATGTCGTGATGGCACATAAGGCGTTAACATACGCCATACAGGAAGAACCTTTGCTGTATTTCAGACCTAATAAAGGTGCTATTAATGAAGAATCAGCGAAAATTATTGCCGCAACAGGTGTCAAATCGATTGCTATGTACGATATTGCATCATTCGATTGGAATTTAGAATTTACCGTTTCAGATATTTATAATCGTGTGATGAGTAGGATTGCTCCAGGAAAAGTAATTGTTATGCACATTTTAGATGGTACAAAAACAGTTGAAGCTCTACCAGTAATCATTGAAAAGTTGCAAAAAGATGGGTATAGCTTTGCAAAAATGTCGACTTGGATTGAAGAAGATTCAAACAAGAAAGTGAATTGATAATCATGAATAAGAAAAAAGAGATTTTAACGATACCACGCTCTGATCGACGCATTTTATCGAATATTCCTGACCCAGAAAATGTACGAAATCTCGTTAATCGACGGGGTGCTTCGTATCAAAAGGAAGAAATCGATCCTACAGATGTCAATGAAATATATCGTTTACAGCTGTTAAGTTTACGCTATGAAACTAATTTTGAAGTACAAATTAAAAGAGC
This sequence comes from Lysinibacillus sp. NPDC056232, assembly GCF_042267565.1. NCBI lineage: Bacteria > Bacillati > Bacillota > Bacilli > Caryophanales > Bacillaceae > Lysinibacillus > Lysinibacillus sp. NPDC056232. Next base: position 78,850 of record NZ_JBHJTF010000018.1, read on the forward strand.
AAAGCAAAGGGTTAGTGACAAACATTATGCGGAGGATATTTCGGTTACAGGTATCCTTATATTTTCAAATAGTCCTGATAATTTTTTAATAGATGAAATTATTACGATGAAATTTACTATACCTGGTGGTGCGATGCCAGAGGGCTATGAATCTAAGGTAAAGGTAAAAGCGAAAGTTGTTCGTCATTTTACGAAAGAAGTAGATGGTGAAACAAGATGCTATTATGCATGTGAATTTTTACAGCCTTTAAATGACTATATGACTAAAAAACGTTGGGGACTATCAATTTTTGTGGCAAGTTTATTTCTATTGATTGTTTCTCTCATTGTGATATTAATGAGGGCTGAAAGTGTTATTTATTTCAGATTCAATAAATTCCTATATCTATATAGTATTATTGCTGCAACATTTCTTTTAAGTCGATATTTATTCGGTATTTTCTATAGGAATGTGCCGATAAATCCTAAATTTGAACCGGGCGTTTCTATTATTATTCCGGTGTTTAACGAAGAAGAATGGATTCATAGAACAATTTTAAGCTGTATTAATCAGTATTATCCTGTAGACAAATTAGAAGTTATTGTTGTAGATGATTATTCAACAGATAGAACTGAGGAAAAAGCAAAAGAAATGATTGAACTTATTCATAGCGAGGGTGAGCGATTTAAAACAAAGAATCGCTTAAGTTTCCATAAGCTACCTCAAAATGGAGGGAAGCGTGAGGCTTTAGTGGCAGGAGTACATCTTGCTAAACACGAATTAGTCGTTTTCGTAGATTCAGATAGTTTTTTAGAACCTCATGCTATTCGAAATATAGTGCAGCCTTTCCAAGATCCTAAAATGGGCGGTGTGGCTGGAAGAACAGAAGTTGAAAATAAATTTACAAATGCTCTGACAAAATTGCAAACCGTTCGCTATTATATAGCCTTTCGGATCATGAAAGCTGCTGAGTCTTGGTTTGATACAGTAACTTGCTTATCTGGTCCATTAGCATGTTATCGAAAAGAGCTTATTTTAAAGAACGAGACAGCATGGTTAAACCAAAAATTTCTTGGACAACCCGCAACATTCGGGGATGACCGTAGTATGACAAACTATATTTTAAAAACACATCGAACGGGATATCAAGACAATGCCGTATGTTCTACAATTGTTCCATCAGACACAAAAGTCTTTTTATCTCAACAAATGAGATGGAAACGATCATGGCTACGCGAATCTTTACGGGCATTTTTATTTATGTGGAAGAAGGAACCTTTTATGTTTCTTTTCTTCATCATCGGTTTAATCGTACCAATAGCAGCCCCTATTGTTGTTGTTTACAATCTACTTTATGTGCCAATTATGCATGGCGTTTTTCCAACAACGTTTTTAATGGGCTTGTTATTGATGGCAATGTTAATGAGCTTGGCCCATCTTTTCTTTAGAAAAAGTAAGTTATGGACATTTGGCTTTATCTTTGTACTTTTCTATGAATTTATTTTGCTGTGGCAAATGCCTGTTGCATGGGTTACATTTTGGAAATCAACATGGGGTACGAGAGAAACACCTCAAGACATCATCGCCAAAGAAAAGAAATTGGAAAAACAAAAGTTACGAAAATCTCGATTTTCGATCCTAAATAGAAAAATGGGTGAGAAGAAATGAGTGAAAAAAATGTTGTATTAAATCCAGCTAAAAAAAATCGAAGGAAAATAATACGATCCATTGTTCAAGCGATTATCGTTATATTTTTAGCGATTATTTTAATACGTGTAGTGTTTTTAACAGAAAAAAGGGAAGAGGAAACGGTTCCTCTAGAAAATAAAGATGGTTTCATCGCATTATCTTATTTTGGTGTGAGCAGAGGTGAATCTCCCAAATACGTATCTAAAGAGAATTTAAAAAAACAACTAGCATTACTTGAAAGTCAGGGTTATCAAACAATTACTCAGCAAGATATTTTAGATTTTTATCAGAAAGACAAACCGTTGCCAGAAAAAGCTTTGTTTTTATCATTTGAAGATGGACGGACAGATTCTAGTATATTTGCTCAAAATATCATGGAGGATCTAAACTATAAAGCTACGATGTTTACGTACGCCAATAAAATGGATACACGGGACAACAAATTTTTAAAGCCGAAAGACTTATTACTCATGGAAAAAAGTGGCTATTGGGAGTTGGGCTCTAATGGGTACCGTCTAACATATATTAATATTTATAATAATAAAGGACAGTCGTTAGGTGTTATAGATGAAAATAATGTGCCGAATAAAACGACTATCGAATATTATAATCATTATTTAATGGACTTCATTCGCAATCAATATATGATTCCAAGTGAAACGCGACAGGAAATGGAAAAACGTATCCAAAAAGATTACAAGCTAATGCAAGATATTTATGAGGAAGAATTAGGAGAAGTTCCTAATGCTTATGCGATTATGCATGCCAACTCACTTTATAATAATATGGATTCGTTAGTTGAACGTGCGAATAATAAACAAATTAAAGATAAATTTAAAATGCATTTCAATTTGGAGCTAGGGGCATATAATAATGCGGATGCTAATCTCTACAACTTAAGTAGATTACAAGTATCGCCCTATTGGTCTACCAATCACTTGATGATGAAAATCCGACAAGCTAGTAAGCAAAATGTAGAATTTGAAGTCGGAGATCCTAAACGGGCAAAAGAATGGTCTGTAAAGAATGGTGCAGCAGAATATGAAAATAATGAGATTATTATAACATCAGCACCTTCTAGTGAAGGTCGGGTAGTATTGAAGGAAACACTTCCAGAGAAATATAATATAAACTTTGCCTTTAAAGGGAATGTCGTTGGACAACAATCTATTTATTTAAACTACGATGAAAAAAATAATAGCTATATTCGGGTGGCATTAATAGATAATGAGATTGTTGTTTCTGAAAAATTACCAAAATCAGGCGTTGTTGAGAAGGAGCGTTTCCCGTTAAATGAAATAAAGTGGAATGAAGAAGAGTATGCATTTAATAAGGCTACTGTATACGATTATCAGGCTACGCAAAAAGGCTCTAGAATTGATAAGGAAGAGTATCCACGAAATCTAACAAACACAAGAGTATTTAATATTGCTGTTAATAAGGATAAAATAAAGATAGATGTAGATAAAGTATTATCCAAAACAATACAAGTAAATCCTGACATTCAAGGGTCACAAATTGGATTTGGTGCGATGTTCAGCAAAAAAGAAACTTCGCATGAACAGTATGCAGATGATATTTATGATACATTCATCGAAGATATTTTGATTACAGATGTTAACGATCATACACTTTTTACTAACCAATACACGAACTTCGATAAAGTAAAGCACAAAACAATGACTTTATTTAATAACGTTGTTGATTTCTTTATTGAAACCTTCTAAAACGGGGGGAACTAAATTAAGTGAAAAAAATTTTTTTGTTTATCTGTCTAGCACTACTAATTATCACGGCCTGTAGTAATAGTAAAGAAGAACCTGTAAAGGCGAGAGAGCCGTTGAAGAACAAAGAAAAGCTTCAATTATCTATTTGGTTACCTGAATGGCAAATCAAATCTGCCATCGAGGATGTGGGAAATTCAGAACAGGGCTTACAAGACATTCGCGTTTTTGGTGCTTATTTTAATGAGAGTGACCAATTATTACTAACAGAAGATGCGATAGAAATGTTGAAACAAACACAGCAACAATTTGATGTATCCCATAATGTGATACTTACGTTAATTAACGATACTGTTACAGATAACGCCCCATCAGTTCAGAAGGATAGTACGTTATTGCATCGATTGTTTCAAAATGCGTCATTTAGGCAGCGACATATTGATAATATTATGCAAGTTGTTGAACGATACAATGTGAAAGGTATCGAAATTGATTATGAAAAGATTGCTAAAGAGGACCTCCCTGGGTATGTCCGTTTCCTAGAGGAGCTTTATAAACAGCTATCAAAAAAGGGTATTTCATTACATGTCGTACTAGAACCTAGCTTCCCGTTTGATGTGAAATTGCCAGATGGACCTAAATATACAGTGATGGCTTATAATGTGCACGGATATCATAGTGGTCCAGGTGCAAAGGCAACCTTTTCATTTTTAAATGACTTAATAAAAAACAGTAAGAAGTCCAATCAAAAACTAGCGATTGCTTTTGCAACTGGCGGATTTGAATGGGTGAATCAAGGCAAAACAGTTGCTTTAACAGAGATAGAGGCAGAGGAATTACTGAACAAAACGAAAGCGGTTAAACAACGCGATAAAGCAAGTGGTGCTGCATATTTCACGTATGTAGATGAACAAAAAGTGAAGCATGAAGTTTGGTATGCCGATCAGGAAACACTTGAAAAATGGACAGCATACGTGCAAAAGAGACGCTACAATGAGGTTGTTTTATGGCGCGCCGGAGGTCTAGGCTCAAAAACGTTACAATGGATTAACGAACAATCAGAGGAGTGACGGAAAGAAGAGCCAAGGTGACGGATGGAAATCAGAGCGACGGAAAGAAGAGCCGAAGTGACGGAAAGAACAGCCAAAGTCGTGGATAGGAACGCCAAAATCATGGATAGAACGACAAAGTGACGGAAAGAATCGTCTAAGCTACGAATAAAAACGCCAAAGCCATTTAACTTTTCATAAGGAAATATTTACCTATAAGCAATATTGATCTCATTTGTGGTCATATTGCTTTTTTTTTCTTTTTTTTCCTGTTAGATTAATTCATCTTCTGTGATGATTAATCCTCCAAGACCAAAATTATGAATCTCATTGTGTGCTTGTATCTCGTTCATGAACAAAAATTTTCTCAATCATTTTATGTATTTACTCTGGTATTAGTTGTTTGAAATTGCTGTTCACTGGCTTCATCGAAAAGATTCCATAAAGATGCACTTGATTTAGCAATTTTAGTGTAATCCAAGAAGATATTTAGTTAAGATTACACTGCATTTATAAAGTAAAAATAACTTCTATTTCTTGTTTCCGATTGGGGGCGAAAGAATTTGACCATATTTTTGATTTATGAGTCATATACGAGGTTAATTATTACATCTAGATTGTCAATTGTTACAGCTTACCAATTTTTTTGGAATTTAACATTATTGTGAATGTAACGATAGCAAGTAAATTCTTTTAATTTTTAGGTTAAAAGAATTCTATTGTTATCTAAACCCTATATGTGATTAAACGCACCTAACCTATTATGCAAAGGTGTAACTTAATACGAAGGGAGGGATAGCTATGAAAAATGTTAAAGTTAGCAAAGCGGTAAAGGTTGATGCTACAGCATGGTGGATTATCGTTTAATGACAGACGAAAACCAAAAGCGAGGTTATCTAATAATCTTGCCTTTGGTTTTTATTTAACTTCTTTCAGAACACATAAACGATATTTTGATATCTGCGCAGCTGAGTTATCAAAAATCTACTATATGACTTTCGCTAATTAACACGCCAGAGAAATTATAACATAAGGAGGTCTTTAGTTATGTCATTTCAAAATCCGCGAATAAAACCGATTTATCCGTTATATCAATTAAATCCCGAAGTATTCAGAATTGGAGCTCAACTGGGGATTACAACAGAATTCGAAGATCCAGAAAAACAGTATTGGGAACTAGCTAAAATACTGGACGGACGACATATAGATGAAGTAGTAAAGGAAATGCAGACCTTGTTTCCTAGCTTGACTGAGGAAGATGTTATTGGTGGAATAGAATTACTTGATAGTGAAGGAGTCCTTGAAGAAGCACTACCTGAACAAGAAACTCAAGACAGATACATTGCCAATGTTAACTATTTCAGCAGATTTACGAATACACAAGGTAATCGATTTGACATTCAAAGAAAAATGAATGATACACGTATACTTTTATTGGGACTTGGAGGTGGAGGGTCAAATATTTTGACCCTTTTAGCTGGATTAGGTCCAAAAAAAATTACTATTGTTGACTATGATAGAGTTGAAGCAGGTAACCTTGGGAGACAATTTCTATATAGAGAATCTGATATTGGTAGGTTGAAAACCGAAGTAGCTGAGGAAGCACTCTCTCAAATGAATTCAAACATAATCATTGAGAGTCATAATAAAAAAATTGTCACTGTTGAGGATGTCCTATTATTTACGAATGACGTGGATGTGGTAATTTGCGCAATTGATGAACCTCCTTTTATTATTCAAAGAATTGTTAATCAAGCGATTGTGCGGGCTGGATTACCATGCGTATTTGGAGCCTCTCAAGTAAGTAGAGGACGAGTTTACACAGTGATTCCAAGGGAAACAGGTTGTTTCGACTGTTTAAATTTGAATTTCAGTAAAAATGATCCAAAGTTCATCGAACAATTTGTGGGATTTAGAGAAATTAATTTTGATCCCCCATCCATTGCATACGGACCAGGAATTTTCCAATTAACCTCAGGGATTGTTGATGAATTAGTCAGATTGGTGACTAATTATGCTGCACCAAGAAGTTTGGGAACTCAATATGAAATTAATTATGAAGATGGTTCCTCTTTTAGACATCCTTCATGGCCGAGATTTCCAAAAGAATGTCCAACTTGTGGTGAAGGAAATGTAGATGATTGGGAAATCTTTCAATACTATGAAGGTGGAAAGTGAGTATATTATGTCCGAATTATTGGTCTTAAATCCAACGTTTAGTAGAAAGCTTAAGTGTGGGGACTATATAATCTTATCAACTAAATCCGAACCAATTGTTGTTGACGAAGAGATTGTTACTGTTTTATCATCAGGAGTTCTTAATCCAGAAATTTATGACCAAGAGTTCATAAATACTCTTACTGAAACTGGATTTATCCAGTCTATTGAATCAAAAGAATTTGAATTTTTAGAAGAGAATGTCGCGAAAAAGTGGACTACTCTTAGAAAAGGGATATTGATTGTTGGCTTCATTTCTTTAATAAGTATAATTGTTTCTACATTCTTTTTTGGTATTCCAATTGGTAGCAAATTAATCTCTAAAGATACAAACATATGGGTGAATATTCCTTTTATTATACTCTTATCCATGGTAACTACTTCTATTCATGAGGTAATGCACATGCTATTCGCTAATAGTTGGAAAAAAACAAAAGGAGGATTGAATCTGAATTTTAAAAAGGCAACCGCAACAGTTGCAATGTCCCATATCTGGGTATGGTCATTCTTAGGTAGAGTTACTGCAATTAGTGCGGGAGTAATTTTTGATTTATTCCTCCTTTCAATTTTGACTTATTCTCAGTTCTGGATTAATAGCTGGGTTCTTCCTGTATCTTGTTCCATATTGTGGATTAGGATTCTTTGGCAGTTGCGCTTTCACAAAAAAAGTGATGGACAATTTTTGGTATCTATGATTATTGATGATCCTTTCATAGATTTTAGTTCAAAGGCTTCAAACAGCCAGAATCCCTTTCTAAGTAAAATTCGTTTAATAGGATACTTCGTTACGTTCATATTAGTTTTTCTATGGTTTATTCCTTTCGTGCATAGTGTAATTAACATAGTGCACTAAATTTTTAAAGAAAATAAAGGGGTGAAGAAATGAAAAATGATCTATGCATCTATTCAATTAGTAAAAGCTATCGAAAAGGCAATGTACAAGCAAACGATGACATATCGACTTGTTTTTCTGCTGGTGAAGTTGTAGCTTTAACAGGTCACAATGGTGCTGGTAAAACAACATTCTTAAACCAAATAATTGGTGTAACAAAACCAGATAGAGGTTTTATAACTTATCAGGGACATTCTTTGGTTAAAGAAACTAAAGTTGCCCGAAGTTTAATATCAATGATGCCGCAGTTTCATGCACCGTTAGCTGGTGTGACATTGAGACAATCTGTTGAGTCAGTTTTAAGAATAAAAGGTGTTAGTGGATATGAAAATAAGCAACTGACTGATGACATAATTCAGGAATTGCAGATTGAGGAATGGGCAAATAAACCTGGAGAAAAATTATCAGGGGGATTGCAAAGACTTACCTCATTTGCTATGGCAGTTGTAGCACCCCCACCTATTATTTTATTAGATGAACCTACAAATGATGTAGACCCTGTGAGAAGAAAAATCATCTGGAGATACTTGAGGAAGCTTGCGCAAAAAGGGCATATTATCGTTGTAGTCACGCACAATTTGTTAGAAGTAGAACAATACACTGACAGATATCTTCTTATGGATCGAGGAAAATTAATTAAGGATTCTCCCATTAGAGAAGTGAAATTAGGGTTATCTGTATCAAACTTACTAACAATAACGGTTAATAATTCGTCGGACTTAAATGATTTTCCAGAAGCATTAGATATTGTTTTTAATAATGAAGAGATGCAATATGATTTCGAGCTAACACATAAACAAGTTCCAGATGCTTTGAATTGGGTGTTAAGAAAAATCAGTCAAAATGAAGTAGTCAACTATCGGCTTGCACCATCTTCAATAAATAATCTATACGGAGAGTTGACAAATGAAGAGTAGACTTGAAATACATGCTGAAGTAATGCCAAAAAACTATAGTTTACTACAGTTTTGGGGTTTGATTCGTTGGAGTCTGATTAGGCACAAATATTTATTGCCAACTTTTAGTATAGCTCAAGCAGCTTTAGCTCTCGCCATTGTATATGGGCTAGCTTTATTGATACCGGAAATAGATGAAGGAACTTCACTATATCTATCTTCAGGTGCGATTACTTTGGGAATTATTGCTGTTGGTTGTGTTTTAGCAGCTCAAATAGTTAATACTGCTAAACAAGATGGAATTGTAAAATATCAAAAGACTTTACCTGTCAATCGTATGAGTATTCTAATTGCGGATATTATCATATGGGGTATCGCTTCACTACCCGGAATATTAATGTCATGCTTGGCTGCTATGATTAGATTTAATATATCAATCAACATATCTCTTACAAGTATTCTTGTTATCCTGCTGGCACAAGTAACAATGATTTCTATTGGCTTTGCGATAGCATATTGGCTTCCATCGAATTTTGTTGCATTGGTGACACAAATTATTATGATAGGTGGTCTACTGTTTTCTCCTATTACTTACCCTGCTGATAGACTTCCGGATTGGATGACAGTTATATACAATGTACTTCCCTTTGTACCAACAAGTAATTTGATTAGAGCTACATTATTTGGCCTAGGATCAATTTCATTTGTGGATTTATTTGTGGTTATTATATGGGTACTATTTACTTTTGGATTATCATTATTTGCCCTATCGAGAAAGGAGTAAGTCAATATGGATCAAGTTAGGCTAATAAATTTAAAAAAATATATTAAGAATGATCTAGTGATTGATGTGGAGTATTTGTGTTTCAAAAGAGGAGGAATACATGCACTAATAGGGCCAAATGGTGCTGGGAAGACTACTTTGTTGAAAAGTATCTGTGGATTGGTTGTTGTTGATGAGGGAGAAATCTGGTTTGGTGATAATCTTGTTTCACAAAAGGATAATTATAAAAACTTACTGAAAATAGGAACGATATTTACTTCTTTAGACAGTATTTCTGAACTTACTGTTCATGAGTTATTTGAAGAACATTTTCACTATTATGGGTTAAAAAAACCTAGTTCATGGGGCCCTCTTTTGCAGCAAGTGAAATTGAATGTTTCTCCAGAAGCGGTTATTGGAAAAATGTCTTTAGGGATGAAGCAAAGGCTACAATTGGCAGTAGCTCTGACACACAATCCGGAAATTTTAATTTTAGATGAACCTTTTAATGGACTAGACCCTGATGGAATTGAATTAGTTAAGAACATTTTGAAATCGTTAGCAAGAAAAAAAATTATACTTATATCAAGTCATACTTTCACTGACCTTGAAGATATTTCAACTGATATTGTTTTGATGTCAAATGGTAGAACGAGTGAGATGAGAAAAATTGATGATATCAACCGTACTTATGAAGGTGGAATATTAGACTATTATCACCAATTAACTGCGGAAAAATGAAAGTAAATGGAGGTATTTATTAAATGAATTATTATCATTTTGAGATTTCTAAAATGAAGAAAATTATATTTCCAACATTTGCATTAACTTTTCTCTCTCAATTGATTTTTACTTATTTTTTTGTAATCGTGGGGAAATTTGAGGGAAATGATGGAGATGATATTTTAACAAGTTATCCAGCAATACTTAGTTTAGCAAGCACAATAACTATGTGTATTATTTCAGTATATGGAGCTGTAGCAATAAGCCGTTATATTGTTAAAAATTATGTTGGTGATCATAGAAATAGAGTTTTTTTATATCCAATAAAGCGAAGTAGATTGTATTTAATCAAGAACATAGTATTTGGATGTATTTTGGGTTTGCCTCAATTTGTAGCACTTCTATTGGTCAACTCAATTTTTTCAATAGGAGAAACTATTTTTCCAATACTGGGTAAACCAATTAAAAGTTATTGGGTGGATTTTATTTTTGTTGCAGTAGTTTGTGTACTATTAACTTTATCAATCGTCCTCTTTTCTAGCTTTATTGGTATTTATTTTTCATCAACAATGTATACAGTGATTACTAGCATTATTTCTATTGTTGTATTAGCTAACGTTTCTGCACTGTCATTGATAAACTTTCAATTTTTCGCATCCATAGGAGCTTTATGTGTATTATTGGCGATGCTCCCTATACTTCGTTATGTTGGTAAAAGAATAGATGAAAGCGAGACTATATAACGAACTCTATCAGTAATACTTCGCTTATTCGGAATCAAATGTGCCTTTTCAGAACAAACAAAAAATAGATAATCGCTCGACCTTAAAAGCTAGAATTTTGAGGCCGAGCGATTATCTATTAAAAATATTTGATTAAGAATAGATTGTATAAAGTTAATAGATATCAAAAAGTACAATACTTACAAAATACTTCTTGTTTTCAATCCACTGCTTATATAGACCACCATTCTTTTCAACTAAAGCATTTATACTTCTAACACCTATTCCTTCATATTGACGATTTCTTCTAGAATTAGTCTCTAAGGGAACAAAAGTATTAGATATATCAATCAAGAGGTTTCTATTGAACTGCTTAATTACTAGTAATATTTCATTGTCTTCACTTCTTTTTATTCTAATGCAAGCTTCTAATGCATTGTCGACTAAGTTTCCAATTATTATTGCAAGAATATCGTTATCAATACTAATTTTTTCTGATAGAAAGATCTTAACTTTGAAATCAATTTGTTCCTTTTTAGCAATTGAGATTTTCTCATTCAATAAATAATTTAGTACACTGTCGTTAGTGTAAAAATTGGATTGTTGGTTTAATCCTTCAATGGAACTCATCAAATAATCTTTTGCTTCCTCTGTAGCTTTACGATCAAGCAGACCTAATAAGACTAGAAAC
>NZ_JBHJTF010000019.1:0-88696 GCF_042267565.1 Lysinibacillus sp. NPDC056232
GTACACAGGACATGGCAACACCATCTGTGGAGAGCTTTGTAACGCTTCTCTTAAGTACATAAGAACCCCACTGCTTTAGCTGTGGGAGTAGTCAGTACTGATTTGTTAGAAAAATTTTTCACAGCTGAAAAAATGTCATCTTGCCAGATTGTATTGAATAAAAGGGGGATAGATACTACGTTCTATAGAGAGTAGACTGAATTAATAAAATTGGCTAAAATGGTAATTAACTGGTTAGTCACTAAAAGTTGTGGGTGCTATTTGTTGATTGGAGTGGAGACCGGGCGACTCCTTGGGGATCAGTAATAGAGGAACGAAGGCTAAAACTATCACATCCTGTGATAACGCCTTCCAACATCGTGCTGCTGCCGCTACGTTAGCACAACGCTTTCGCGCAAGGCCCGAGACCCTGAAGCGAGCGCATAGGAGAACGAAGGCTAAAAGCATCAGGTCCTGTGATAACGCTCCTTCGTGATCAAAATCGGAGCCGCTTCGCTTTCGCGCAGAAAACACTTGCCGCTGCCGCTTCGCTTTCGCGCAAAAAACATTTGTTGGCTCAAGTGCTCATCGGGCGCCCCCTAGGAAAGTGCACAGTCGGAACAGAAATCAACCACATGTTATGGTGATGATCCAATCTTATATAATGGAAAATTAAAAAGCGAATGAAAGAGGTCAATAGAATGATAATCCAATCTACAAATAATAATTACGTAAATACAATTAAAAAAGATGAACTAAATAGACTATCTCCAGATTTATTTTTAGATAAAAATAAACAGAGCAAAGCAAAATATGAAATTAAAAAAGAAGATGGTTATATTCGCCATTATGTAACCAAATTGAATGGTGAAAGAGTAATGATAAAAGAAACCAAATTACCAAAAGGACCCGATACAGATCAAAGCACAGGCGAGATGCCCGATATTTTAGTAGATAACCTATTAAAACAATTTACAAAAACTTTAGATCATCAATTATCGGATGAATTATTAAAAACAGGATTAGCTGGTCAGAAAGCCAAAGAAAAATTAATAATAGCTTATCAAAATTCAATCTAGGAACGTTTGAGAAAAATTGATTTTTAAAGGGGTAATTTAGGTGATCGTTTATGCAGATTAAGAAGCGTTTAGGTTTATGTTTCTCAGCTTTGTTAATCATATTACTTGCTGGAATTGTTGTGAAAAATGTATTCCTAAAAGAAGCAACAGTTAACCCAATAGTAGAAAATGAAGATGGAACAAAACAGCTAGTTTTTGATGCAAAGTTAACACGATTAGACGAATCAACAACAACATTTAAAGAATACAATGGAAAAGTCCTAATCGTTAACTTTTGGGCATCTTGGTGTGGGCCTTGTCAAGAAGAAGCTTCGGAATTAAGGGATTTTTATAATAATAAATCTGAAAATGTTGAGCTGTTAGCGATTAATGCGACTTCTCATGATAGTAGTGAAAATGCTATGGAATTTCAAGATACATACAATTTGAATTTCCCTATATTTCTTGATTTAGATGGTACACTTCAAAAATCATTTGGAATAATGGCTTATCCAACAACTTTTATTTTTGATTCTAAAGGTATATTAAAGTACACGATAAAGGGATCGATCAATCAAAAAGAATTAAATGATTATATTGATAAACTCTACTAAATCTGTAAACGCACAGCTCCCTTTCCGATTCCGGACGCGATTATGCCGAGGCATAATTTGATAGGTGGAATTATTAAATAACTATGCAAGAAAAGAGGGGATATTATTATGTATCAGACTTTAAATGGTTTTTTTAAGTCTTGGGAGTTCGAAGCCAATTGTACACAGAAGTTATTGAATACTCTAACTGATGAATCACTTAAGCAGGAAATAACGTCTGAAAATTGGACTTTAGGACGTGTTGCTTGGCATATGGTTACTGCAATTCGCATTATTACTTCGAATACAAGTTTAACATTTGATGCGCCAACTAAAGATTATTCTGTTCCAACTCGGTTGTATAAAGAAATAAATTACAAAAAAAGGGACATCACCAAATGATTTGGATGACATTTGTTTGTATGCCATATAAATTGATAGGATTGGAGACTGGGAGACCCTGTAACGAAGCGAGGGAAGAGAACGAAGGATAAAAGCAACAACGTCCTCGTGACTAACACCCTGTCTCTGTCTGCTCTGTTAGCACTCCGCTTTCGCACAAACACACCTGTTGCCCCGCTCAACTGAAATCAACCACACGTTATGGTGATGTGGAAAAAAAGAGACTTCCCCTAAACTAGGAGAGTCTCATTCCCATACATTTAATTATAGTTCTTCCTGGAAATAAATCTTATAAAACTTTCGATTTGTAGATTCATCGTAACCTACTTCAATTAGTTCATCTACTTGCTCGATATCCTGTACGTTTACCTGGATCTCAATATTGGAATCGAGTTTGATTTTACGTTTATATTTTTTCTCAGCCTTTTCAAGTGCGCTCTCAGAAATAACGGTTTCATAAGGTTTTACCGAATTGATAATAATATCTTTTTGTGTTGGCTCCGCATTTTCAAATACCGTATCAATATAATCATTTACTTGAAATTCATCTTCATTTCTAAAATAATCAAGCGTTCTATTTAAAAGACCTAGCTTTTCAGTATTTGTATAGCTTTCTTCTTTTAAAATATATTTTTTGCATTCTGTTAACGCTAAATTCGTTTTATAATAATGTTCATCTGCAGCTTTAATCTTTAAAAATCGTTCTTGCCAGTAGATAATATCTTCTTTCCTTTTCGTTTTCATAAAGACAGCAGGTGCCTGTTCCGTTCCCATATCTACGATAATGGCCATGTTATTGACTTTCTTTACATTAATGCCATCGATTCCGTTAATAACCATTTTGTTTTGGTCGTTTTTTACATCTAAAAACATTTCTTTCTCATCAATTTTAACGATGGCGATTATTTTTTTAGCTTCTGTAGATAAAAAACAATTGTCAAATAATCCAATAAACAATTCGCCACTTTTAATGTTAGGATGTTGAGATACACTATGTAAGTGTTTAGCAATGTTGGTTGATTGTTCAAGGAAACTATTCTCCTGATCAAAAATTGCCCTCACATATGTGTGCACTTCATTTAACCCAATATCTGTTTCATGAAAAAATTCGAATTGCTGCTCCAAATCAATTTTGCTAAACGCTAGCTGTGTAAAAGCTGCCTCTAACATGACCTCTGGCTGTGATAATGATTCCTCACCTAACACGAGTGTATCGTCAATAAAATGTATAACGTATTGCGTTAATTTACTTTCACTTACTTCTAGCATGTTTTTCACCTTCTAAAATAGCATTGTAGATAATATACCATATCATAATCCTCACAACATTTTCATGTATTTAATTTTTAGGAATTATAAAACAAAAAGGAACAGTGAAAGCATGTGTTTTAATTTTCCTTGGCATATTTGCTATATCATCGGCGGTAGCTGAAGCATACTGGAATTAAACGGAAATGTACATGAAGAATTTCACGAGGGGAAGAGGCGTTAATATGATCTATAACATTAAACCAATAGCTGTAGTGAGCAACAGTCGAAAAATGATTGAAGACGACAATTGGGGTGGCGTCATTTCTACTATTGAATTGACAAAAGATATGTATGAATCATCTTTAAAGGGGATTGATGATTTTTCTCATTTAGAAATCATTTTTTATTTTGACAAAGTTGCAGTTGAAAAAATCCAATATGAAGCGAGACATCCAAGAAATAATACGGACTATCCGGAAGTCGGTATTTTTGCACAGAGAGGTAAAAATAGACCTAATAAAATAGGGGTAACTGTTGTAGAATTACTAGAATTAAAGGATAGAACATTAATCGTCAAAGGCTTAGATGCTATTGATGGAACACCAATCATTGATATAAAACCTGTCATGAAAGAGTTTTTACCAAAAGACGAAATAAAACAGCCAATTTGGGCAACTGATTTAATGAAGAATTATTGGGACTAGTCTATGTACACAAAAGAATTTTAATTCACGAAGGAGTAATCATTATGTTTTTAAATCTACATATACAAGCTGCTAGTGTCAATGCTAGTGCTCCAACACTTAAAACTTTAAAAAACTTGTTCATTCTTTCATCTCCTATTCTTGGTAAAAACAATATCTATTAGTATACATTACTATAAAAGGAAAAGTTTCGTTATTTTTAAAATAATACTAGTTCAATATTAAAATAATAGTAAATGCCCAACCTATGCCTCTGTTTATAAGCCTTCCTACTTATCCTAAGTCGCAAGAAAAGTGGTTCTTGAATAATAATTGAAGGGTAAGCAATTTCATTTTATTCATGATATAAAAAGTTGAATTACGCCCATATATTCCTTTTTTTAGTTATTCCGAAATAAAATCGCAATGGTGCTAAAACAATAAGAGATCATTAGTGTATTGAATAGAGGATTCTAATGGTTTTGTGTTGTAGCAAGGGACTATATTAGCTAGTAGTTTGTTATAGGTGAACATGCTGAACCTAAAAAGCCTTTTGTAAATTGGCGGTCTTCAAAAAATGAGATAGCTATCAAACTTTTAACAGTTCAGTGCGTGCTATGTTTGTAAATAAGTACGTGGGGGGGCAAGACATTAGAAGGGGTGGTATTTTTGGATGTGCTTTTGGCGTTGAAAAAAAGTATGACAAAAAGAAAGAGCCGAGAAAATGATATCATTTTCTCGGCTCTGTTTATCAATTATAGCCCCAGATCATTGCGAATAATGTACCAATGATTGTGACAACACCTACGAATACTGAATATAAAATCGTTGTATATAACGTTTTCTTATCTTCAGATTCACCGATGTGCATGAATAATACTAATTGTACAGTTGCTTGTGCAAGAGCAGTCACTAGTAAAACACCAAATGCCATGTTAAGTGACATATCAAATTTTACGACAGATAAAGCTACAACTGTTAGTAATAGTGAGAAGCCGAAGCCCATCACATGTTGTTTTGGGAATAATTCCTTCATCAGCTAATCAGTCCTTTCAAGTAGACGAAGCTGAAGATGAAAATCCAAACAACGTCTAGGAAGTGCCAGTACAGTGAGAAGATAAACGCTTTGTTAGCCGTTTGTGGGTTTAAACCACGGCTAGCTACTTGGATTAAAATTGCAACGCCCCAGAAGAAACCGAATGTTACGTGGGCACCGTGCGTACCAAGTAAAGTCATTAATGCCGATAAGAATGCACTTGTTGTAATTGTTGCACCTTCATCAACATATGTGATAAATTCATCAATCTCAATGCCTAAGAAGCCAAGACCTAATAGAAGTGTGATGATGAAAAATGCCATCATCGCTTTTTTATTGCCAATACGCATTGCATGAACACCAAGACCAATTGTGAAACTACTTGTTAATAATAAGAATGTTTCCCATAATACTGGTGTTAATTCGAAAATCTCAGCGCCATTTGGGCCACTACCAGTACGTGTTTGAAGTGTGAAATACACTGTAAATAGTGTGGCGAATAATACGATTTCGGCGCCAAGGAAAATCCAGAAACCGAAAATTTTCAGGCGATTTTCTTCTGTACTATATTCTAATGGAAGTGAAGAATCGATTTTCATATTATTTATCACCTCTCAAGCTTTTCTCAGTTGCCATAACTTCTTCAACTGAAATGTATCGACCATGATCTTTTTCAAATGAACGGTGAATCATAAAGCCGAATACACCAATCATACTAATGATGGCTGGAATCCATAGATTAAATACAGCGAAGAATGCTGCAAGGAAGAAGAATCCACTCATCCAGAATGGTGTGCCAGTGTTGTTAGGCATGTGAATTTTTTCAATTTTACCTGCTGTAATATCGCGACCTTCTTTTTTCGCGAACCAGAATTCATCTAAACGTGTAACAGTTGGAACTACTGCAAAGTTATATTCTGGTACTGGAGAATGAGTAGCCCATTCTAATGTACGGCCATCCCAAACATCTGCTTTTTCATTACGAGGCATATGTTTCCAGCTGTAATAAATGTTATATACGATTAACGCAAAGCCGACAGCAAGACCAAGACCACCGATGAACGATAGCATGTTCAATGGACCGTAGCCAGTAGACTCAGAGTAAGTGTACATACGACGAGCGTAACCATCTAAACCTAAAATGAATAGAGGGAAGAATGTTACGTTAAAGCAAATTGCGATAAACCAGAAAGCAGTTTTACCTAGTTTTTCATTTAAACGGAAACCGAACATTTTTGGCCACCAGTAGTGGTAACCTGCAAGTACACCAAATACTGTACCTGGAATTAATACATAGTGGAAGTGGGCAACTAAGAACATCGTATTATGATATTGATAGTCAGCACTTGCCATTGCAAGCATTACCCCTGTAACCCCACCAATTGTGAAGATAGGAATAAAGCCAAGAGCATAAAGCATAGGAGTTGTAAATTGAATTTTACCGTGTCTCATTGTGAGCAACCAGTTAAATATTTTAACCCCTGTCGGAACAGCGATTGCCATTGTTGTAATAGAGAATACGCTGTTTACCATTACACCGTGACCCATTGTATAGAAGTGGTGGGCCCATACTAAGAATGATAGTAACGAAATAACGACCATACTCATAACCATTGATTTATAGCCGTATAAGTTTTTACGTGCAAATGTCGCAATGATTTCAGAGAAAATACCGAAAGCAGGTAGGATAACGATATAAACCTCAGGATGTCCCCAAACCCAGAATAGGTTGGCCCAAAGCATATCCATACCGCCATTTTGCATGGCAAAGAATTGTGTACCGAATTGACGGTCTAACATCATTAATGCAAGTGCTACAGTTAAAACTGGGAATGCAAATACGATAATAATGTTTGTAATTAAAATTGACCAAGTGAACATTGGCATTTTCATTAATGTCATACCAGGTGCACGCATTTTAATGATTGTTGCGATGAAGTTAACACCAGTCATTAACGTACCAATCCCTGATAATTGTAAAGCTAAAGAATAGTAGTTGTTCCCAACAGTTGGACTAAATTCTGTCCCAGATAGTGGGAAGTAAGCTGTCCAACCAGCATCAGGTGAACCACCGATGATAAATGATAGGTTTAATAAACCACAACCAGCTGCAAATAACCAGAAGCTGACTGCATTTAGACGTGGGAAGGCAACGTCACGTGCACCAATTTGCAGTGGGATAACGATGTTCATTAAACCAATTACGAATGGCATAGCCATGAATAAAATCATTAATAAACCGTGTGTTGTGAAAATCTCATTATAGTGTTGTGCATCAAGAAGTCCGTTATCAGGAACTGCCGTTTGTGCACGCATTAACAATGCATCGATACCGCCGCGGAATAGCATCAAAAGTGCTGTAGCGATATACATAATACCGATTTTTTTATGGTCAACAGTTGATAGCCAGTTTTTGTAGAAATAGCCCCATTTTTTGAAATACGTAAGGCCAGCTACAATTACCACTGCTCCAACTACGATACTAATAGCTGCCGCTAAAATCATCGGTTCTTGCATAGGATGGAATACTTCTTCCATACTCATTGGATGCGCTCCTTTCGGGTTTAAAAATTAATGTGAATGTGTTGCTTCAGAATTTTCTTGTGAATCAGAATGATCCCCATGGTCCATATCACTATGATCCATGTCTCCCATTTTCATGTGTTCACTGTGTTCCATTGGAGCTGGACTAAATTCTAAGTGTGTAGATGAATAGCTTGAACGACCAACGTGTTCTGCTTTTAATAGTTCATCAAATTTTTCTTCTGTTAATGGTTTTTCTTTTGTTTTTACATCAGTAGCCCATTTGTCGAAGTCTTCTTGTGTCATAGATTGCGCTTCAAATTCCATTTCAGCAAATCCGCGACCGCTAAAGTTAGAGTTACGGCCCATGAATGAACCAACCTCATCTGCGGCAAGGTGAATAGTTGTTAACATGTCACTCATCGCGTATTTTTGACCAGCTAATTGCGGAATCCAGAAACTTGTGATTGGTCCGAAAGAGTAAAGTTTGAACTCGATTGGACGGTCAGTTGGAATATTTACATAGTTTACAGTTTCAATACCTTGCTCTGGATAGCTAAAATGCCATTTCCAGTTAGAAGATGATGCGTAAATAACAAGTGGCTCTTTATTGTCATAACCTTCTGGTGTTGCCTCTACTGTACTTGTTGTTCTTACAGTAACAATTGCTAAGAATGCCACTATGATAATAGGGATAACTGTCCACGTAATTTCAAGTAGATGACTACCCTCTTCGTGAGGAGGCTCATAATCGGCAGGTGTTTTTGAAGCACGGTATTTTGTTAACATAAATGCTAAAAGCACGTACACGACTAGTAATATAAAGGCCATTGTAATAATGGATAAAATAATTGTGTCTGATAATGTTTTGGCATTCGGCCCTTTTGGATCAAAGATTGTTAGGGGTTCACAGCCAGAAAGAACTGCAAGCGCACCAAATGCAATAAACATTAAACTTAACTTTTTCTTCATGTTTGACTCCTTTCTATAAAACGGCTATTCATAAATTTCATTTGTTTTACATAGATTCGAAATTATAAATAGTGGGTAATACGGTCACCTCTTTTAATTGTTGTACCAATCAAATGATCAGAAATACTTACAATGACATGGTTCATTATGAAACATTGAATCTAGTATTTGACTGGTCTAGTGCAAGCGTTCGCAAAATTATTAATCTGTGTAATCGATTTTTAAACAATGTGTCATAATCGATCGACACAAATGTCATTGTTTGCATATAGGATTATACGCCCTGTTTTAAAGAAAAAAATTATTTTTTTATATTTTTAATAGTAAACTGGGGGAGAATATGAACATTTTTTGAACAAAAATCGTTATTTCAATATTAGTATTTTTGTGTTTAATAAAATAAACACTGTTAGAACGTTGAAAACACTGAGTTTCTCATCTTTAACTATGTAAACTGTTTTTTGTGTGAAAATGTCATTTCACATTTTAGACGTCATTTTGTAATAAAATCGCCGTTGTGTTAAGGTGTTGAATGCTTTTTTGTTGCGTTTTAAAAAAAGATGACTACACGAAAAGTAGAATTGTGGATATATCAGGATAAACTCTCAATGTCAGGGATGATTGGAAAGAAGTATTTCGGAAACGAATATAAATTATGTTAATATAATTATTAACTTCCATTTATTTCATTCTCGATGTTTTACCAGGAAAGTAAAAAATGCAAACTAAGGGAATCCTTAGTTTGCTAAATTTGGTATGTGGACGAAAATAAATGTTCGAAGCAGAGAGAAAGTGGAATTTATCTTTATTCGGCGGATTACGCCAGACATTTTATGCGCCTAGTTTTAGCCATTTTGCGACTTGTCCATAGATAGTATTTTGAAGTTTTGGGGCTAGGTTATGCATCTTTAAGGCAAAATACAATGTTTTCATTAAATTTAATGTACATGTACGTCCGCTAAAAAAGGCTTCGTTATAGCCTTGTGTCACTAAATGCATTTCAAATTTATCAAATACCTGTTCGACAAATTCTATTAATGCTTCCTCGGAGTAGTCACGAGCTAGTAACGCTTCAATTATGTTAACTAAGCGTTCCTCCTCATCGTTGACAAAGACAATATCTTTCCAAGTAACAAGTTTCAATGCGTGCAAGATTAAAGGCGCATGCTGTAAATCAAATTTAGGATGTTTAATCGTCATTGCTGCTAGATCTGCACCATGTGCAATGCTATGCGCCCAACCTTTATCTTGAACATAACCTCTTGTATCTTTTTCCAATAATAAAAAGCGACCGATTTTTTGAAAGAAAATTTGTAGATGATCTTCATTTAAAATCAGTTGTTCAGCATCTTTTGCAAGAATACTTGCTACAAGTAAAGCAGAAAACGAACGTGTGAAGACACTATCTGTCATTTCTTCACCTATGTTTAAATATAAAAAATCGTCACTAATTGCAGTATCAAATAAATATTGTAGCTGTTCAGTGCTCAATAAATTGTCGCTAAGTATATCAATAAAAGTTCGATAAACTAATTTATCTCGTAATTCGGCATCTGGTGAACCAATGTGCGTTAACATTTCTTGTAACAACCAATCACCCTTTTGTAACATAAAATCTTGTCGTGCTGAAGGTGTCATGGTTGAAAATGATTGTAATGTATTTTTGATATTCATATATAATTCCCCCGATGTTAAGTTAATTCTCTATAAGAGCATTCTTTTTAAAGTGTTCCTTGAGGATCACTAGCTTTGATATTACTTTAATTACAATGCAGAGACATAGTAAAGATGCTTATAGGAACTAGGTCTTTTTATTATAATGCTTCAACGGTAAATTTGTTGATTAGTGAAGTTTTCTAGTGATATAGAAGTATATTCGCAATGGGAATTCCAGAATCAAGAGAAAGTTGATATGATAGACAAGCAACAAAAATGGGAAAGACTTAAAAGGAGCACACAATAAAAGACATACCTATTTAAGTATGTCTCGTCTTAGTTATGATATTAGAGCTGATTTTATACCGAGCGGCCATTCAGTAAAGGTATTTTGATTGGTTTTTAATTCTACAAGAATATTTGCATTTTTAATGGCGTCGATTAGCCATTCACTATAATGAAGATTCGGTTGAGAGTGCTGTAAGATTCGTTGCATATCTTTTTTGTCGATACTTAGAAGTTTATAGTTGCATTCAATGTGTACACTTTGGGGAATAATAAAAAGTGACTCATGTTGGTGTCCAATTGAAATGGAGCCAGGAATGTAACCTTGGATACTTATAATATGTGTAATTGCTTCTTGCGTGTATAAATCAATCTTTGTCCGTGTGAGTATTTCAAATTCAATCGGGTAATCCTTGTGATGGGGATTGTCCGCTGTAGAAAACGAAACAACTTTAATTGATAGTGCCTCAAACATAGGAGAGATGCTACTACCAAATTCACTAACTGTATTTATTAATTGCATGTATTCCACTCCTTGTGAAGAACTTTTTCCATCAATTATGCCACGGCATAATTGCGTCCGGAATCAGCTTTGTGCTTAGGCTTGAATGTCGGTCATTTCGGTAATGCCACATGACGTGGGGTTTTTACCGATGCAAGTAAGTTAGCCGTTAGCTGAATGCCTGTAAACAGTAATAAATGAAAGATATTATTAATTATAATACAATTTATTACAAAATATGAAATGCTAAAGCGAAAAATAATCAGGGAGAAATTTATCTTGTCATTGTTGAAAGTTAAAATGACATTTGTTAAAACCGAATACCATCAAATGAGGTTGATTGGAGTAAATGAGGGGGAGCGTTATAGATAAGATCCTGGTGAGAGTCAGTAGAGGAACGCACCGAGTTCTGTGATAACACTTTTGTGGCCAACCGCCAGTAACCTATCGAAATTCCTGGTATAGCCCTCGGTCAAATACAAAAATCAACCACATGATAGGGTGATAATTCATATAGGAACTAATAAGTAAAAAAGTTGAGGTGAGAAAAATGACAAAGCGAAAACGACATGTTATAAAACATGACAATATTGTTGTTTTTCCTGGTGCTGTTCAGACATTAATACGTGAAGGACATATGTATGCGGAAAATTATCAATATGAAGAGGCTGTGGCCAGCTTTGAAAAAGCATTTTTATATGAGGATGGAGATGAAATTGCATTAAGTACCTACGCGTATGCTTTATATGAATTAAAAACATACGATAAAGTTAAAAATGTTTGTGAGCAATTGTTTGCTATGGGTACGACATTGTATGTGGAAGTAATGGAACTGTATGTTACTGTGTGTATGCAGTTAAAGGAATATCATCAAGTAGAGTCGTTAATTTCGACATTAATTGAAGAAAACGTACTTCCGGAAGATCAGCTTGAGAAATTTGAACGCTTAAGAAGCTTGAATCAAGAGGTTTCTAGGAATCTCCAAAAAAAAGAGGATGCAAAACGATTGTTAGAAGAGCAAGAATATGAACTTTCGAAATTTAGTGCATTAACGCCAAACGAACAATCAATTCGGCTGCATCGCTTAATGGATACGAATGTAAGACAATTAAAGACAGCATTGAAAGCTATTATTGAATGTCCAACAATTCATCCATTTGTTCAGAGCTTAGCATTAATCCTTTTAGTGGAACAAGAAGTGTCAATTGAGATTACTGTTTCAAAATTTAATGGAACAAAAATTATTAACCCTAACAATTTAGTCTTACCAAATCAGTTGCCTCAGTATAGGGAAGTAAAAAATATAATCGAAAATAAATTAGAGCAAGACCCATCGACGTTAGAAATGGTACAATATTTAATGGCGAAGCATGCCATTGTGACGTATCCGTTTGAATGGCGCCCGTATGAAGCCGATGATATTGCTTATAGTTATATAGACTTTGTACAATCTATGCTCGGAAAAGTACAGGAAATGGACTATGAAATCATTGACTTTTTACAAATGTTAGAAAAACTAACGGAACTACATGAAGTGTGAAATAAGTTGAAACTATACGCATCTATGTTATACTAAAATGGTTGTCAAAATCGTAGTTACGAATGAATTGTCTAACAATAAACTTGATCATTTATTTGGAGGTATTTATACATGTCAGCAAAATGGGAAAAACAAGAAGGTAATATCGGTACTCTTACAATCGAAGTACCTGCTGCAGAAGTAGACGCAGCAATGGACCAAGCGTTCAAAAAAGTTGTAAAACAAATTAACGTACCAGGTTTCCGTAAAGGAAAAATGCCTCGTAATATGTTTGAACAACGCTTTGGTATCGAATCTTTATACCAAGATGCATTAGAAATCATCGTTCCTGAATCTTATTCGAAAGCGATCGATGAAGCTGGTATTATGCCAGTTGATTACCCAGAAATTTCTGGTACAGAAAACTTCACACATGGTAAAGATTTCACATTTACTGCTCAAGTAACAGTGAAACCAGAGCCAAAACTTGGTGAGTACAAAGGTTTAGAAGTTACGAAACTTCCAGTAGAAGTTACTGATGAAGAAGTAGAAACACAAATTCAAGACCAATTAGCTCGTAAAGCAGAGCTTGAAATTAAAGAAGACGAAGCAATCGTAGAAGGTGATACAGCTGTTATCGACTTTGAAGGTTTCGTAGGTGAAGAAGCATTTGAAGGTGGTAAAGGTGAAGACTATCCACTAGAAATCGGTTCAGGCTCATTCATCCCTGGCTTTGAAGAGCAAATTGTAGGTATTAAAAATGGTGAATCTAAAGACGTAGTTGTTACTTTCCCAGAAGAATACCATGCAGCTGAATTAGCTGGTAAAGAAGCTACTTTCAAAGTAACTGTAAAAGAAGTTAAAACAAAAGTTCTTCCAGAATTAAACGACGAATTCGCTAAAGAATTAGACCCAGAAGTTGAGGGTGTTGAAGCTTTACGCGCTAAAATCAAAGAGCAAACTGCTGAACAAAAACAAGCAGAATCAGATGCAGCACTTCGTGATGAATTAGTAGAAAAAGCTGCTGAGAGTGCAGAATTTGAAGTACCTGCTGGTATGATTAACTCTGAAACTGATCGTATGTTACAAGAATTTGGTCAACGTTTACAAACACAAGGTATGAACTTAGACCTTTACTATCAATTCTCAGGTCAATCAGAAGAAGATTTACGTGGACAAATGAAAGAAGAAGCAGAAAGCCGTGTACGTGTATCTTTAACACTTGAAGCAATTGCTGAAGCTGAAAAAGTTGAAGCAACTGAAGCTGATATCGAAGCTGAATTAGAAAAAATGGCTGCTCAATTTAACATGACAAAAGAGCAAATTACTGGTGCTTTAGGTGGCACAACAGTTCTTGAAAACGACATTAAAATTCAAAAAACAGTTGAATTTTTAGTAGAAAACGCTAAAATTACTGAATAAGATTTTTTTGTAACTGGATAGAAAAATGAAAACAAGGTACGGCATTAAACCGTGCCTTGTTTTATCACATATTTTGTGTTTAGGTGTAGCTGGATTCCCTGTTGGTTAGTTTAGTTAATTACGACTGCTTTCACCGTAAAAGGGTCCTCCAAAAGGAAGAACTTTTTTGAAGAGGGGATAGACAAAGCCTTTACATTTCTCTAATACATAGTATTGTTTGACTTTTCACACGATGCTAAAATTTGACTTTATTCAGCAGAGATAAGGCTTCCGGCGGATGTCAATTGATTGAAGTCTCAATTCTTCCAAATGAGGAACAACGAAATACATCCTCTTCTGAATGAAGTTAAGCCTCTGGCGAATGTAATAGATTTTAAAAGGATTTGTAACTTGTACTACTGAATATAAAAAGTAAAGTCACGAGTCAATACCAACTGACGAGGGGCAGGGAGCTTAACTAAACGTAAGGTCTCTGGTCGCTGGAGCTTTCAGAAGAATCAGTTAGTTACACATATGTGGAGATAACAGGTATGATTAGCGGGATTCAGGCTTATCCCAAAAGTTGTGGATTACATTTGTTAAACGTATGCCATTAGTATAAGTCTAAACGTAAATCAACGACACGCTAGGTGATAAGCTGGAATTTATCGGATTTTGCGGTAAATATTCATGTTTTTTGTACAATGAATGTCAAAAATCTTGAACCATAAACGCCGTGGTGTAAATGGATGCAGACAATTTATTTGATAATGATTCAATAATCTTGTAAGATTGTTGCTTGAATAGGGGTGAAACATATTGTTCAAATTTAATGATGAAAAAGGCAATTTAAAATGCTCATTCTGTGGGAAGCCACAAGAACAGGTACGTAAACTAGTTGCGGGTCCTGGTGTTTATATTTGTGATGAATGTATCGAACTTTGTTCAGAAATCGTTGTAGAGGAACTGGGCGTTGAAGAAGAAATCGAATTCCAAGATATTCCGAAACCAAAAGAAATCTTAACGATTTTAGACGAGTATGTAATAGGACAAGATCGTGCTAAAAAAGCTTTAGCTGTTGCGGTTTACAATCACTACAAACGCATTAATACAAATAGTAAAATTGATGATGTAGAATTAGCGAAATCGAACATTGTGTTAATCGGCCCAACT
This sequence comes from Lysinibacillus sp. NPDC056232, assembly GCF_042267565.1. NCBI lineage: Bacteria > Bacillati > Bacillota > Bacilli > Caryophanales > Bacillaceae > Lysinibacillus > Lysinibacillus sp. NPDC056232. The sequence continues at coordinate 15,034 of NZ_JBHJTF010000019.1, forward strand.
GGTAGCGGTAAAACTTTATTGGCCCAAACATTGGCGCGTATATTAAACGTTCCTTTTGCTATTGCAGATGCAACTTCACTCACTGAAGCTGGCTATGTTGGTGAGGACGTTGAAAATATCTTATTAAAATTAATTCAATCGGCAGATTACGATATCGAACGTGCTGAAAAAGGGATCATCTATATTGATGAAATCGATAAAGTTGCACGTAAATCTGAAAATCCATCTATTACACGTGATGTATCTGGTGAAGGTGTACAACAAGCACTTCTTAAAATTTTAGAAGGTACAGTTGCAAGTGTCCCACCACAAGGTGGCCGTAAACATCCTCACCAAGAGTTCTTACAAATTGATACTACAAACATCTTATTTATTGTAGGTGGAGCGTTTGATGGAATAGAATCCATTATTAAGCGCCGTCAAGGTGAAAAAGTAATTGGTTTCGGTTCAGATCCTAACAAAATTGATGTGGATGAAGGCTCAATTATGGCGAAGCTGATTCCAGAGGATTTATTGAAATTTGGCTTAATTCCAGAATTCATCGGTCGATTACCAGTACTTGCAAGTCTAGAGCAATTAAACGAGGCTGCGCTTGTACAAATTTTAACGGAGCCCAAAAATGCACTAGCTAAGCAATATCAAAAAATGCTCGAACTAGATGGTGTTGAGCTTGAGTTTGATGAAGGTGCCCTTTCTGAAATTGCAAAAGAAGCAATTGAACGAAAAACAGGTGCACGTGGTCTTCGTTCAATTATTGAGTCAACGATGCTTGATGTAATGTACGAACTACCTTCACGTGAAGACGTGAAAAAATGTATCATTACGGCAAAAACAATTACGGATAAAGAAAAACCGAAATTGCTTCTTGAAGATGGCACTGAACTCGATGAAGGTAGCGACACAAAAACTTCAGCATAACGAACAGACGTGGCTGTCTATTGTTATGAGATAAAGAGTAATTTAGCTGACTTCGATTGTGCAATATTCGCACATATCGACAGTCAGCTTTTTATTCATTCATACATAAAGCCAACTGTAATTAGATGAAATTTTTGGCTCAATTGATTAACAAGTGTGAATCAGCTTTTTAGACACATACTAGTAGCGTGGGAGTGAATAAGAAAATTTTGACGGAGGTGAATACCCGCATGGTGACAATACAAAAAACAACAAATGTACCACTATTGCCTTTACGTGGACTTTTAGTATACCCGTCGATGGTGTTACATATTGATGTGGGTAGAAATCGTTCTGTAGCGGCGCTAGAACAAGCAATGTTAGAGGACCAATTGATATTATTGGTAACACAAAAAGAAATGCATGATGAACAGCCTGATGAGCAAGATCTCTATGCAATTGGTACGATGGCATATGTCAAACAGATGCTTAAATTACCAAATGGAACACTGCGTGTTTTAGTAGAAGGTGTAGAGCGTGCGACATGGTCTAACTATCGGGCGTTAGAAAAATATACGGTTGTTGACATCGATGTTAAAGAAGAAACAGTCGATAAGGATATTGAAACACAGGCTTTAATGCGCACGCTGTTATCGCATTTTGAAAGATACGCGAAAGCCTCCAATAAGATTACTTCTGAAACCATCAGTACTGTAGCAGACATCGAAGAGCCAAGTCGTTTAGCAGACATCATTGCTTCACACTTGCCATTCAAGATTGCAGATAAACAAGAAGTATTAGAAATGCTCAGTGTAAAAAAGCGTTTAGATCATTTAATTATTCGTTTACATGACGAACAAGAAGTACTTGATCTTGAGAAAAAAATTAATACAAAAGTTAAGCAATCCATGGAACGTACGCAAAAAGAATATTATTTACGTGAACAAATGAAAGCTATTCAAACTGAGCTAGGAGACCGTGAGGGGAAAACTGGCGAAGTCGCTGAATTACGTAAACGTATTGACGAAACAGGAATGCCTGAATCCACGAAAGAAGCAGTGCTTAAAGAGTTGGATCGCTATGAAAAGCTACCAGCAGCTAGTGCAGAGAGTGGCGTAATCCGAAACTATATTGATTGGATTGTGGCATTGCCATGGACAAAGGCGACTGAAGATCGCATGAATATCGCACATGCAGAGGATATTTTAAACCGTGATCATGATGGATTAGAAAAAGTAAAAGAACGTATATTAGAATATTTAGCTGTACGTCAATTGAAAGAATCGTTACGTGGACCCATATTATGTTTGGCCGGCCCTCCGGGTGTAGGTAAAACATCATTAGCACGATCAATTGCAGAAAGTTTGGATCGCAAGTTTATCCGTATTTCATTAGGTGGGGTACGTGACGAATCAGAAATTCGTGGCCATCGTCGTACGTATGTTGGGGCAATGCCAGGGCGTATTATCCAAGGGATGAAAAAGGCGGGGACGATTAATCCTGTGTTCCTTCTAGATGAAATTGATAAAATGTCTAATGATTTCAGGGGAGATCCTTCAGCAGCAATGCTTGAAGTTTTAGATCCGGCTCAAAATAATACATTTAGTGATCATTACATCGAAGAACCTTATGATTTATCAAATGTATTATTTATAGCAACTGCCAATGATTTAAGTACAATTCCTGGTCCGTTACTAGATCGTATGGAAGTAATCTCAATTGCTGGTTATACAGAAATTGAAAAAGAGCAAATTACGAAAAATCATTTGATACCAAAACAGTTAAAAGAGCATGGCTTGAAAAAAACACAAATTATTATTAAAGACGAAGCAGTAGTGGATATCATTCGTTATTATACCCGTGAAGCAGGTGTTCGCGGACTAGAGCGTCAAATTGCAACTCTATGCCGTAAAATCGCGAAGATCATCGTTTCTGGTGAGAAAAAACGAGTAACAGTAAACTCGAAATCGTTAGAAGAATTACTCGGTAAACATCGTTTCCGATATGGACAAGCCGAAGAGGAAAATCAAATTGGTGTAGCTACTGGGCTTGCTTATACAACTGTGGGTGGTGATACGTTACAAATTGAGGTATCATTAACACCTGGTAAAGGAAAATTGCAGCTAACTGGGAAGCTTGGCGATGTCATGAAGGAATCTGCTCAAACGGCTTTATCGTATGTACGTTCAAAAATGGAAGAGCTAAAAATAGATGCAGAATATTTTGAAACACATGATATTCATATTCACGTTCCTGAAGGAGCAGTGCCGAAAGATGGACCTTCCGCAGGTATTACAATGGCAACTGCAATTGTTTCTGCAATTTTACACCGTCCAATACGCCGTGAGGTCGGAATGACAGGTGAAATTACATTACGTGGACGTGTACTGCCAATCGGTGGTTTAAAGGAAAAAACACTCAGTGCGCATCGAGCGGGCTTAACGACAATAATTTGTCCGAAAGATAATGAGCGAGATATTGAGGATATTCCTGAAAGTGTACGCGAACAACTAACATTTAAACTAGTGTCATCGGCTGATGAAGTATTAGCCATTGCACTGGACGGAGGTATTTAAGAAAATGAAAGTCCATAACGTCGAAATGGTCATAAGTGCTGTAAGACCAGACCAATATCCAGAAGATGGACTGCCAGAATTTGCACTAGCCGGTCGTTCAAATGTGGGGAAATCCTCATTTATTAACCGAATGATCGGTCGTAAAGCTTTAGCACGTATTTCTTCGAAGCCCGGAAAAACACAAACGCTTAATTTTTACAAAATTGAAGAGCAATTGTTTTTTGTAGATGTTCCGGGTTATGGTTATGCAAAGGTTTCAAAGACTGAGCGTGAAGCATGGGGGAAAATGATTGAGCGTTACATTACAGGGCGCAATGAATTAAAGGCAGTCGTACAAATTGTTGATTTACGTCATCCCCCTACAGCTGATGATCGCATGATGTATGATTTTTTAAAGCATTACAATATTCCTTGTATCGTCATTGCCACAAAAGCAGATAAAATTCCAAAAGGTAAATGGGATAAGCATAAAAAAGTCGTGAAAGAAACGTTAGACATGGAAAAAAATGATCCTCTTATTGTCTTTTCTTCAGAAAAAGGAATTGGCTTTGAAGAAGCTTGGCGTACTATCGAAAATAAAATGTAATAAGAAAACATCTATTGAGTCTATTATTTAGGACAGTAGATGTTTTTTTATTAAAATGGATAGAATTACTTGATGAATGAAACAACTGACCGATAAATTAAATAGGAGGTGGACTAAATGGATATCGCAGCTTTATCAATGGCAATGAATCAAGCAACTTTAATGCAAAATGTATCTCTAGCTGTAACGAAACAAGCAATGGATATGCAACAGCAAAATACAGAACAATTAGTTGAAATGTTAGATGCTCCACATCCAACAGCTGGACATACAATTGACGTTCAAGTTTGATGAAGGAAGGTAGCTTGAAATTGGAAGCTACCTCTATCTTTGTGTCTAATGGTAGATTTAAAAAGGAATTAAAAGCACTAAAATGTATCTTTTTGAATAGGAAAAACTACCAATAATACGATATACTATTTATTAATAACATTTTTCTAGGAGGTGGGATTTGTTGAAGAAGATTCCATACATACTAATGATTTTGTTACTAGCGGTTCTCGGGTTTTCATCAAATCAAACAGCACATGCTGCCCAAATGGTGACTGGAACTTTTGTAGATGTAACATTTTCAGAATATGAAAATACAAATGGAGTAATAGAAAAAAAGCTTAGTAATATTACTTTGCAAAATGATAGCGGTCGTCAAGTTACATACAATATAAATAACAATGCCCGCCTGTATATTAATAATACAGAGACAACGATCGAAGGTTTTAAGATGGGGATGAAAGTAGAAGCGGACATTTCCCTTCGAAGTGTTGTTGAGCTTCGAGGTACTTCTAATTCTACAAAAGAAACAGAATCTCCAACAGTTTCACAAAATACTAAAACACTTGCCGGGGTAGTAACAAGTATCGATCCAAACGGACTATACATTATGCTGAAGTCGGATTTTGGAAAAGAAACAACCTACTATATAAATAAAGATACAAGCTACCAAAAAAACTCCTCTGCAGTCGATATTAGCGCATTATATGTAGGGGATCGTGTTAAGCTTAGCCTTAAAAATCGAAACACATCCATTGTCACGAAAATCGAAATTAGTGACACAGGTACATTAGTTGAAAACCTATATAAAGGTGAGATACAAACGGTTAATGCCAATGCAAATAAATTAACTGTCAAAAACCAGCATGCTTTTATCAATTGGCAATTTGGTTCTGATACAACAAAGGCTTTATCAACGATGAGTTTTTCATCGAAAGTTCCGGTATATGTTGGAAACACAAAAATTAATAAAGATCAGTTGAAAAATTACGTTGGCAGTGAAGCCTATTATGCAACAGTTAAACAATTTGGCAAAGAAGTCATTGAAAAGATTGTTGTATTGAAAAACAACGAGCGAACTTACTATGAGCCTATGCTTTCTGTGGATACTAAATATCAATTATTAAAACTTAAATCTGCAGGTACAATATACTTCCATGATGGAACGATTCTAATTCGAAATGATCGTTTAATCGAACCTACTGGACTATTAGCTTATGGAACAGCTTTTGTTATTTCGGACGGTGCTGCACGTGATCATTATGCCCAAGTTGTGCAAGTAACAAGTGATAGTTTTATGTCACCAAACTTAGCAGGTCATGAGTTATATTATGGACGCTTATCGCAAGCAGATGGCTATGTAATCGAAATTGATGATGCGATGAAGATCGAGTCAAATGTCTTCAAGAAAACAAGTCGTACTGTACTATCTGTTAGTAATTCAACAAAAGCAATAGTAGATGATGGTAACAAAACATACAGTGTCGTTCCTGATATTGAACTTCATTTATATGAAGGTCAATACGGATACTTCTATGTGAAAGATGGACATGTACAGGCCCTTCATATTCTTAATAAAGCGAAGCCTGTTGCACCATTAATGTTAACAGGTAAATTACAGTCAGTTAAATCGAAATTCCCAGCTGTAATTAATGTGAAGAGCGTTAGTCAATGGCAAAATGGTCGTTGGTATGAAGCTGGTGAAATGATTGATATGAATATTGACCAAGCAACAATTATTAAAGCTGGTAAAGTTATTCAAGCATCTGATTTAAAACCTTCTGATCGTTTAGTAGTATTATCAGATCGTTTTGTCAAAGCTCATTTAATATTAGTTGATTAACTTCTTTCAGCAAATGTTTTATGTAACGAAAGTGAAACGGCAGTTACAAATGTCTTATGTAACGAAAGTGAAAACGGCAGTTACACAGTGTTTTTGTAGCGAAAGAGAAGCGTCAGCTACAAGTGTTTTCTTTTGCGCTTGCTTATGGTGAGAAACTTTGTCCCTTATATGAGTGGATGGCGAGCGGATATTAACCATGAAATTTTTAGGTGTGTTGATTAGGAAAAAATAAGTTTATTCATATAAGAATTTTTTGCATATGTAAGCTTATTTTTGGGCTGATTGTAGTGAAGAGTTCGAGTGTTCCTATCACTTTGCTTTCATCGACACACCTATTATTTTGTAATCTTAAAGAAATAATTGACAGCTCCAGGTGCGGATATGCATGGAATGAAAGAGAGGAACAGAAAAAGAATGCGAAAACATTTATCTAAAATAATGTTAGTGGTTCTTGCTGTATTAATTATTGGAGCTACTATCCCAGATAATGCATCGGCGTCTTCATTAGAAACAACAGGTGCTGTAAAAAATGAATATACATATGAGGAAGCTGTTTTCATTTCAGGAACACCTATTATATTTAAAGGCACTAGTAGAGACATTAAAATTACACAAAAAGAATCTAAAGGAAAATTAACTGAAGCATATAGTTTAAAGCTAACAGCAAGTAACGGTGCTACATTGACACGTAATATTGCCTATGAATCAGATGTAGTAGATTATGCTACGATTGGTCAAAAAACATCAAATGGTGTTGTGAAAAAGTATACAGAGAAAATTGTTGCTGGGAAAACAACCTATACATTGGTTGATTACCAATTTTCACAAGGGACTGTAACGGACAATCGTGTAGCCTCTGATTATTTTTCAGGTAATGTGATTTCGAGAAAAACGTATTCCTATCAAACCGGGACTGGAAAAAATGCAGTCCAAAATACTGTAACAATTGATACTGATAGTCGTCATGCTGGCTATGAAAACTTCTGGGGAGCAACAGAAACACAAATTACAGAAGCTGTTTATAATTATAGCGATGGTAAGACAAGCCATGTGAAAAATCGTTTATCTACAAGTAAATCACGTGTACTAAACTATGAAGAAAACCTAGGGAGTTTAGGGAGCTTTGATGGTGGATATGCGGTAGTAAGTGAAAAGGATGTTATTTCTGAATATACGTATGATTTAGCCTCTGGACAAAAAGGTACTCTTGACTTAGATACACAATACATGCCGACAATTGAACGTTTAATCATTCCTAAGTTCCGTGATTTATCAAATCATTATGCGAAACAAGCTATTGAAAAATTATACTCTTTAGGTATTTACTCTGATGCAAGTAACTTCTTTTCACCAAATACCCCTATGAAGCGTATTGACTTTTCAACGGCGATTGGTAAGGCAGTTGACTTACGTGTTATGGCAGAACCGAAAACGAAAAAATCGAAAACTACTACAAGTATTTTTAAAGATATCAAGCATACAGTAAAAGATTATGCTTATATTGAGTCTGCGGTTCATAAAGGAATTATTAAAGGTGTATCACCAGAGTATTTCAAGCCTGATAATCCAATTACTCGAGCACAAGCCGCTACGATTTATGTGCGTGCCTTAGGGCTTGAGAATAAGGCGCCAGATCCGGGTTATATAACAAAGTTTAAGGATGATGCGCAAATTCCAGCATACGCAAGAGACGGTATTTACATTGTAAATGAGTTAGGCTTAATGACTGGTGACACTGTAGGTCGATTTAATCCAAATCAACCATTAACGCGTGCGGAAGCATCAGTAGTGTTAGAACGTTTTTTGAATTATTTGGAAGGTGACTTAAAACAAAACTATCGAGATGACATATTGTTCTTCAATTAAAGAAAGGACTGAGCAATAAATGACGTATGCTAAAAAAGCATTCCTATCCCTGCTATGTTTCGTACTAGTTCTGATGACAGCAACTCCTGCTGTAACTCAGGCAGCTACGACAATTAAGGATGTACCAACTAATAATAGTAAATTCAAAGCTATTTCATGGGCAGTCGATAATGATTTACTCTCATTGAATAGCGCTAATAACTTTTTACCTAATGAACAGCTAACTGAGCGAGAGCTTGTTGTCATGTTTGCAAAGCTTGATCGAAACTATGCATTAACATATGACGATAGTGTAGCTTATAACTTCTATAGTGATTTTTATTTGCCGTTCAATGGTACCTATACAACAGCCAATCGTTCAAAAGCTGTTACACGTGGACAATTTGCACGCATATATGCTGCCTTTAGAGGTTTAGATTTAGATGAGCCTCAGGCGGTTCAATATTTATACACGAATGATATTTCAACAGGAAGCACTGGTAAAAAGACATTTGCCGATTTCCAACCTTCTACAAAGCTAACTCGTGGAGATAGTGCTGAATTATTATACCGCAGTGTACAAAACGGCAACTTTGCTGTACTAGGATTAAAACGTACTGCTGCAGGCCGTGATAACGATAAAATTACATTACCTCCGGGCTTCATGGGCTCAAGCAACACAGAATTTGAAGAGCCAAAGGATAATAACAACGATTTTACTGGACCAGAGTATGTTAATAATGCTTTACAAAGTATTGATGTTGAAAAACCAGATTTAATCGCAAATGACCAAGATTCAACGCTCATTACTGTATCTTTAAAAGCTTGTAATGGTGATCCAATACCCGATGATAAATCTTATACATTCCGTGTAACTTCATCATATGGTGCAAAAATCGTTGACACATCTGGTGAAGCTGTTCGAAATGTACAATCAGATGGCTCTACTGTCTCTGCGATTGTTATAGCACCAAAATTAACGAAATCTGTACGTGATACAATTTCATTTGAGCTTATTAACAACACAGATCCTGGTATGAAATGTCTTGTAGGTGAAAAACTGAATGCACATGTCCGTTACTCACCACAGCCGGAAATGCGCATTGATTATCAAGTGTATGATCCAGCAAATACGGATGACGAAAATGGAAATGTAACACCTCCATATGTACCGTATGAAAAATTACCAGAGTTCTTTACAGAAAATATTGTGAACGTTCATTGGATGGATAGAGAAGAAAAGCTATTTAGTATTGGGCAGCAAACAAATGTAACAAATGCTCTAGGAAATGTTGAAAATATATATTTACAATATGGTGGCAGCGATAAAAAATACCCTGCATTAGGCTATGAAAATGCCATTTTACAGTTTGAAAACTATAATATTTCAGTTTGGCTGTTCGAAGAAATTATTGAAAAACGCTTGATAGATTCGATTAATGATACGGTTGAAATTATGTATATGATTTCAGATGATGGGCGACCAATTTATCGTATTCAAGGAATTGATGATTCGATTGCCTCGCAGGTTGAGAACATTAACCCAGTCGGTGCTATTATTCAACTTATGGGCTATATGCCAGATGAAAAAAAACTGACGCTCGAGCATTATGATAGTGTCATGAAAATTTATGCTATTTTAACAAGCTTGAGTAACTATGATCGAACAGTATTATTAAAATACCAAGGTGGTAAATTACTCGGTCAAGTAGAAGCCTATAAAAAACGAGTGGAAGCATTAAAGGAAAGTGAAGAAGCGGCATCAAGACCATCTGGTAAAGATCGTTACACAAAAGTAATGGTTACATTAGTGAGACCAGGTGGAGAAATTATTACTGACTATCAAGGAACAGTAAAAATTAAATTTGATGGTGTTGAGAAAACAGCTTCATTTGTTACAAATACTTCGGATTATTTAAATAATACAGGAAGCCCAGGGACCGCTGTAGCGTACTTTGACTCGGTTATTTATGGGAAATCAAAAGCTGAAGCAACATTAGTAAATAAAATAGATCCTCGTTATGCAACAATATTGAAGGATTTAAAAGATAAAACAATTACAAAAGAAATATTTACAAACCCTTACTTTAGTAAAAATTCTTGTTCTTTAGCAACAGAAGTCGCTTATGTAGTTGATTACTCTGCTTCCATGAAAGCTTCTGACCAAACCAATTACCGTGGTAAGAAAATGATGGAAGTCATCAATCAAATTAAGGCAAAAAATAATATTGTGATTGAAACAAATACAAAAGCTACTGTTCTTGGAGAGGGCAGTACAGACAATGTATTGAAAAAAGATCTGTATAAAGCATCGAAAGAGAAAGGTGCCACAGATATTTTTGCAGGTATTGAAATCGCACTGTCTAAATTCTCAAATGACTCAAAAACGTCAAAAGCGATCATCGTCGTATCAGATGGTAAAACAAGTAAATCTAAGATGACAAAAGTGTTGAACGATGCCAAAAATAAAGGGGTTAAGGTTTACACTGTAAGCATGGGTAAGAAATCACAAGTCAATGATGCAATGTTAACGCAATTGGCTGCTGATACTGGCGGTATTTATTACCACGCGATCGATAACTTACAATTACATCAAGTTTTCCAAAAAATTATTGATGCAATTTTATGTAAAACTACGCCTTCAAGTTGCGTGAATCCTGAAGATTTATTTGAAGAAGCGACAGTAACTCTACGCAAAGGCAATATTACAATGAATGCAAGAATCGATGGTAATTGCTCAAATGTTGAAAAGATTAATGTACGTTTCCCTTCTTTAAGTGGAGATGCGCAATTTGAATTGAAAAAGCGTAGTGATAATGTCTACATGCTAACAAAAACAGTGCAAACAATGCAGGACTTCAAAGTTAATAATGAGATTGAATTTGTAGCATATGATAAAGACGGTAAAATCATAGCTACTAAAACTGTGACAATCACAAATTAAAAGATAAAAGTTTTTTAAAAGCTGAACTAATTCTAACAATTAGTTCAGCTTTTTTTATGAAATATTTATATAGCATTTACCATATCGTGTGGTTGATTTCCGTTCCGACTGGCACATGCATCTGCAAAGGTCTCATGGAAAAACGTGTAAAGGGCATGTGTAATATACAAAACGTCAATAGCTCCATAGTTTGCTTGAGAAATGGATAAATTACTTTAATGGTGTCACAAATATTTTCAATACATAAAGAAATATTGAAAGTCATACTCGTATTTTGGGGGGGATTATTATGGTTAAGGACTCGTGATTTACGATTCAAGAAATCGATAATAAAACATTCGCAATTAGTGAATATGGACATTGGGAAAAGGTGCATTCATTTCTATTAGTCGGCAATGAAAAAGCAGTTCTTATTGATACGGGTCTTGGAATTGATAATATCAAACGCATAACGGATCAATTGACTGATTTGCCGATTGTTGTTTTAACAACTCATGTGCATGTTGATCATATTGGAAGCCATGGAGAATTTGAAAATGTTTATGTTCATGAAGCTGACTCAGATTGGTTAACTAATGGTATTAAAGGATTGACCATAGAACAAATAAGAAGAGATATTAGTAGAGATATAACAATTCCAACTCCAAAAACGTTTAATCCAGAAACATATAAACCATATCAAGGAACACCAACTGGCTTATTACAGGATGCTGATATGTTTGATATAGGGAATAGAGAATTAATTATTCATCATACTCCTGGGCATTCTCCAGGTCATATATGTATTTTTGACAAAACAAACGGTTATTTGTTTACTGGTGATTTACTTTATGATGAAACACCTATTTATGCTTTTTACCCTTCGACTAACCCTCTTGATTTAGTTGATTCCTGGGAAAAGATATCAAAGATCCCATATGTCACAAAAATTTATGGTTCACAGAATACATTAGGTCTTGAACCAAGTATCCTACAAGAACTCGTAAACGCAGTTAAGGAACTTAAAGAAAAGGATCTAGTAAAGTTTGGAACAGGGATTCATAAATTTAAAGGGTTTAGTGTACAGTTTTAATTTTTTCTTGAACGGAGATATAAGCTCACTTGCACTCCTTAGAAGAGGGTTGATTATTCATTATATAAATTTAATGAATTTGGGAATGTTACACCTAAAGATATTTTGAGGTGGAAACAAATGAATAGAACGCTTTATCTTTTCTTAGTTTCATTTTGTACATTTTTTTTAATAACATTACATGCATCTGCAAAGGATAAACCAAGTCCTTATGAAGAAATATATCCTGAAATAGGATATAAATCGGTTGAAGAAGCAAGGAATGATTTTGAACAACATTTTAACCAAAAACTAAAGCTACCGCTTAGAGTTCCCCCAATAAGCTTTACACATCATTTTGGACGATTCTCCGATTCAAAATATGTAGGCAATGATACATTTGAAGTGACATTTATAAATGATCAATTATCCGAAAATCACTATAAAATTGATATTCGTCCACTTAAGTACAAATTGCCTCTAAGAGAGAAATATGTAGTAAAAACTTATGAATTAAAAAATGGGGTTGTGGCCACATATATGACCATTTCAGGTTTTAATGTGCTTGTTTTCGAGAGAGAAAATTTGCAGTATATGCTAAGTATAGATAAACGAGTTTCAAATAAAGTAACTCCTGAAACTTTAGTGGACATAGCCAATTCTATTGATTATTAAATGGAACAGAAAATTTTGATGTGACTCGAGAACAATAGTATAGAAAAGTAAAAATAGCCTTGTTAAAGATAATTAAACAAAGGCTATTTTTTATATCTTAAAATAAATTTCATTTAAACTGTTCAAATTAATAATAGAGACGTTCAAATTTAGTTCGACTCTATTAGGATGATCTTTTTAAAACGTATGTCATGTGGATAAGTTGATTGTAGTGGAGGCTTGGCGACTCCTTGGGGATCAGCAATAGAGGAACGAAGGCTAAGAACATCACGTCCTGTGATAACGCCTTCGTGACCAACATCGGTGCTGTTGCTGTCGCTTCGTTGCACTACGCTTTCGCACAGAATGAAACCCTTTTGCTGACGCTGCGTTAGCACTACGCTTTCGCGCAAAAAACATCTGTTGGCCCGAGACCCTGCAGCGTAGCGGATGTTTTCTGTGCGAAAGCGAAGCGACAGCAAAAACAAATGTTTTCTGTAGCGAAAGCAAAGCGGCAGCTACAAAGCGCCAAGCCGGAACGGAAATCAACCACACGTTTTGGTTAAGAGCCATTTAATTCTGTCCTTTTAAAACAATGTTCTGGACAAACATTAAATTTGAAACAGAACGTATAATTTGTTACACTTAGTTTATAATAATTCTAATGTAGATGATGAATTTCAGTTCTTCATGACATGTTCACAAATTATTGATGAACTCTTGTCGAACTGTGCTATAATGAGATTTGTCAATTAGAACGTGAGAGGTGTTATTCATGCATACCATCGTAGTAGGCTTGAATTATAAAACAGCGCCTGTTGAAATTCGTGAAAAGTTATCATTCATAGAGAGTGAACTACCACAGGCAATGGAAGCGCTACAACAACAAAAAAGTATATTAGAAAATGTTATTGTTTCGACATGTAACCGCACAGAAATTTATGCAGTGGTTGATCAATTGCATACCGGACGTCATTTTGTTAAACAGTTTTTAGCAAATTGGTTCGACCTACCTGTGGAGACATTTTCTTCGTATTTAACAATTCGAGAAGAAGATGAGGCAATCGAGCATTTATTCCAAGTGACAGCTGGAATTGATTCGATGGTACTTGGCGAAACTCAAATTTTAGGACAAGTAAGAAAAAGCTTCTTAAGTGGACAAGAGATTGGAACTACAGGAACGGTATACAATCAGCTATTTAAACAAGCAGTGACATTTGCGAAACGTGCACATAATGAAACGGCTATCGGTGAGAACGCGGTATCTGTCTCTTATGCAGCAGTTGAACTAGCGAAGAAAATATTCGGATCTTTACAACGTAAACATGTAGCAATTTTAGGTGCAGGAAAAATGGGGGAACTTGCTATTGAGAACCTTTACGGTAGCGGTGTAGGAAAAGTAACCGTAATTAACCGTACGTTCGAAAAAGCAGAAAGTTTAGCAGCTAAATTTGACGGTGAAGCAAAATCTATGAAGGAACTACAATGTTCGTTACTTGAAGCGGATATTTTAATTACGTCTACAGGTGCAACAGATTATGTGATTGACTATGAATTGATGCAATTTGTCGAACGTTTACGTAAAGGTAAACCATTATTTATGGTAGATATTGCAGTTCCACGTGATATTGATCCACGTGTTGGAGATTTACCAAATGTTTTCTTATATGATATAGATGATTTACAAGGCATCGTCGAAGCAAACTTAGCAGAACGTGAACGTGCTGCTGCTGATATTTCTTCGATGATTGGCAAAGAGGTTGTGCAATTTAAAGATTGGGTTGCGACTCTTGGCGTTGTCCCTGTCATCTCGGCTTTACGTAAAAAAGCGAATCATATTCAAGAAGAGACAATGATTAGTATCGAAAATAAAATGCCGGATTTAACGGATCGAGAACGTAAAATTTTAAGTAAGCATACAAAGTCTATTATTAATCAATTGTTAAAAGAACCAATTTTACAAGCTAAGGAAATGGCAAATTCACCAAAAGCAAATGAACAGTTACGTTTATTCCAACAAATTTTCGGTATTGAGGATGCTGTGGAAGCTGAAGTTACTGCGATGACAGAACAAGAGCTTGAACGCAAAGAGCGCTTACAGTCGTCACAATCTTCTACTGAACCAAAGTATTCTTTCTAAAGATGTCTATGTGTTCGCGGTGCAACTTTAGAAAAGTTGCCCTTCGAGCTTTTTTCCGCGAACGAGATTTTCTACTGATTTTTAAATGAGGCGTTTTCGTATCTGTATGGTAAACTAAGGATACGAAAACGTTTTTTTTTCTAGGCTAAAGTACACTACTTTAGCACTTTCAATATAAAGAAGGGATGTCTATTGGCTGATTTGACAATGACAAGGCTCTATGAAGTAATGATCGTCTTGTATGCGATCAGTCTAGTATTTTACTTTACTGATTACTTTTATAAGCAAATACGAGCAAGGCGAGTTGCTTTTTGGCTTGTTTCATTCGTATGGATAATTCAAAGTGCCATTATTTTATTAACTTTTGTGGAAACGAAGCGTTTTCCGATTTTATCCTTGTCAGAAGGGATTCTCTTTTATTCCTGGCTGCTCGTGACATTGTCTATTATTTTGCACTGTATTGCACGAGTTGATCTACCGGTATTTATTATTAATATACTAGGATTTTTATTCGCTAGTATCTTTACTTTTATGCCGAAACGGCCGACAGGAGTAGTTAGTGATACTTTAATTTCGGAATTGCTTTTTATTCATATATCATTTGCCATTTTATCTTACGCAGCGTTTTCTTTAACATTTGTTTTTGCGATATTGTATTTAGTATTATATCGTTTGCTGAAAAAGAAAAAATGGTCACATTTATGGACAAGGTTGCCATCACTACAGCAGACGAGTAACTGGATGAATGTTTCATTTTACATTGGTATTCCAGTGTTATCTGTAAGTTTAGTTTTAGGGTTTGAATGGGCACTACTAACGCTAGAGAGTTTTTCAATTTTTGATGCGAAGATTATTGGGTCCTTTATTATTTTAATTTTGTATTGCTTTATATTGTATGTGAATCGTAAAGGTAAACTGACAGGGACAACTTATGCGTGGGTACATATATACGCTTACCTATTAGTTGTTGTTAACTTCTTTTTAGGAAGCAGTTTATCACGATTCCATTTATGGTATTAGAAGAGAGGTTGAAGACTGTTGAGAAAAATTATTGTAGGTTCTAGAAGAAGTAAGCTAGCTTTAACACAAACAAATTGGTTTATCAATGAGTTAAAAGCTGCTGGTGTTCCATTTGAATTTGAAGTGAAAGAAATTGTCACGAAAGGTGATCAAATTTTAGATGTGCAGCTATCTAAGGTTGGTGGTAAAGGGCTTTTCGTAAAAGAAATTGAACAAGCACTTTACGACAAAGAAATTGATTTTGCTGTTCATTCTATGAAGGATATGCCTGCATTACTGCCTGAAGGATTAGTCATTGGCTGTATTCCACCACGTGAAGATGCGCGTGATGCATTTATTTCAAAAGGACATGTGAAATTTGCAGATCTTCCAGCAGGAGCTGTAGTTGGGACAAGTTCTCTTCGTCGCAGTGCTCAACTTTTAACAGTCCGTCCAGATATAGAAATTAAATGGATTCGTGGAAATGTAGATACACGCTTAGCTAAACTTGAAACTGATGAATACGATGCTATTATTTTAGCGGCAGCTGGACTAAAACGCCTAGGCTGGAGCGATGATGTAGTTACTGAGTTTTTACCTGTTGAGGATTGTCTACCAGCAGTAGCACAGGGCTCTCTAGGTATTGAATGCCGTGGAGACGATACAGAACTATTAACGGAATTAGGCAAGTTAACAGATAGCATTACATGGCAAGAAGCACATGCAGAACGTGCTTTCCTAGCGGCTATGGATGGCGGCTGCCAAGTACCTATCGCAGGATACGCAAAGTCTAACGGGGAAGAAATTACATTAACTGGTCTTGTTGCTGCACCAGATGCTTCAGTTGTTTATAAGGAAACGGTTGTGGGCACTAATGCGGAAGCAGTTGGGAAAGAGCTTGCTGAGATTTTAACAAAGCAAGGAGCCTTTGATTTAATTCAACGAGTAAAGGCAGAGCAAGATGCAAAATAATTTACCTTTAGAAGGTAAAACTATTATTTTGACAGGTACATCTAAGACGACAACAATAATAGATGACATTACAGCTTTAGGTGGCCATGCAGTAATTGCCCCATTGATTGAAACTTGCGAGCTGATTGATAGTAACGACGATGTGCAGTTAGAGTTTGCACATCAATTTGAATGGCTCATTTTTACGAGTCAAAATGCGGTAGAAGCTTTTGCTAACAAGATGCAACGCTTTAATGTAAGTGCTGCGCATTTTCAAGGAAAAATTGCTTCTATTGGTACTAAAACTACTGCAGCTTTAGAAAAGCTAGGATTCCATGTGAGCTTTATGCCTTCTATATTTAGTGCAGATGTATTTGTTCAAGAATTTCCTAATGTAGCAGGTAGCAATCCTACGTGTCTATTTATTCGTGGAGAAAAAGCGAAAAAGACATTAAAGGAAGGGCTACCCTTTAAATTGAAGGAATGGACAGTTTATGAAACGATTGAGCGACATGATCAAATACAATTAATGATTGAATGTATCTGTGCGAATAGTGATGTCACAGTGATTTTTGCTAGCCCTTCCGCGGTTGATGCCTACGCCAAGGATGTAGCTTCGGTAGTTGGTTGGAGGGCAGTGCGTGTAGCAGTAATCGGTCATATTACAGAAGCAGCTATTTTAAATCACGGTGCTATTGTAGATGTTATGCCGAGCGTATATACAATGCAAGCAGTTATCGAGGAAATAACGAAAGTAGGAGAAAGAAAATGACAAAATTACAATTTCAGAGACATCGTCGTTTGCGTGCAAACGCTGCTATACGATCAATGGTAAAAGAAACATACTTACACAAAGAGGACTTAATTTATCCAATTTTCGTTATGGAAGGCGAAAATATTAAAAACGAAGTATCTTCTATGCCGGGAGTTTTTCAATTTTCATTAGATAAACTTGAAGCTGAGATTGATGAAGTTGTTGCTTTAGGTATTCCTGCGGTTATTTTATTTGGCTTACCTGCAGAAAAAGATGCAGTCGGAACTGGTGCATTCCATGATCATGGTATTGTGCAAGAAGCAACACGACTTATTAAAGCTCGCTACCCAGAGCTTTTAGTTATTGCAGATACATGCTTATGTGAATTTACAGATCATGGTCATTGTGGCTTAATTGAAGGCGATCAAATTTTAAATGATCCTTCATTAGAAGTTTTAGCACGTACAGCAGTATCACAAGCAAAAGCCGGTGCGGATATCATCGCTCCTTCCAATATGATGGATGGTTTTGTGGCAGCGATTCGTGCAGGTCTAGATGAAGCAGGCTTTGAAAATGTTCCGATTATGTCATATGCCGTAAAATATGCATCTAGCTACTATGGTCCATTCCGAGAAGCAGCTGATGGTGCGCCTCAATTTGGTGATCGTAAATCATACCAAATGGATCCATCGAATCGTATGGAGGCATTCCGTGAAGCGGAGTCGGATATTGCAGAAGGTGCAGATTTCTTAATCGTTAAGCCAGCTCTAAGTTATTTAGATATTATTCGTGATGTAAAAAATAACTTTACATTACCGATTGTTGCATACAACGTTTCTGGTGAATATGCAATGATTAAAGCAGCGGCTATTAATGGCTGGATTGAAGAGAAAAAAGTAGTGCTTGAAACGTTACTTAGCATGAAACGTGCAGGCTCAGATTTAATCATTACGTATCATGCTAAAGATGTCGCACGTTGGTTGGAGGAGAAATAAATGACGCGTTCTTACGAAAAATCAAAACAAGCTTATGCTGAAGCAATTAACTTAATGCCAGGTGGCGTTAGTAGCCCAGTACGTGCATTCAAATCCGTAAATATGGATCCAATATTCATGGAATCTGGTCAAGGTGCTATTATTAAAGACATTGATGGCAATGAATATATTGATTATGTATTATCATGGGGACCTCTTATTTTAGGTCATACACATCCTGAAGTTGTACAAGCAATTGCAGAAACAGCAGCGAAAGGCTCTTCGTTTGGAGCACCGAGCTATACAGAAAATCGATTAGCTAAATTAGTATTAGATCGTCTTCCTGGTATGGAAATGATTCGCTTCGTGTCTTCTGGGACAGAGGCTACGATGTCTGCTTTACGCGTAGCTCGTGGTGTTACAGGACGCGATAAAATTTTGAAATTTGAGGGTTCTTATCATGGTCATGGAGATTCCTTACTTATTAAAGCAGGCTCAGGGGTAGCTACATTAGGCTTACCTGACAGTCCTGGTGTCCCAGCGGATATTGCGCGTAATACGTTAACAGTAGCGTACAATGACTTAGAAGGGGCAAAACTAATTTTCGAAAAGTTTGGTTCAGAGCTTGCGGCAGTGATTGTTGAGCCAGTTGCAGGAAATATGGGCGTTGTCCCTCCACAACCAGGCTTCCTACAAGGCTTAAGTGAATTAACAAAGGAACATGGATCATTGTTGATTTTTGATGAAGTTATGACAGGCTTCCGTGTTGACTATGGCTGTGCACAAGGTTATTTTGATGTAACACCAGATATGACAACATTAGGAAAAGTAATTGGCGGTGGACTTCCTGTTGGTGCATTTGCAGGGAAAAAGGAAATTATGGAGCAAGTGGCACCAGCTGGTCCAATCTATCAAGCTGGGACATTGTCAGGGAATCCATTAGCGATGACAGCTGGCTATGAAACATTAACTCGCCTTGATCATAATTCTTATGAATACTTCAAAAAGCTAGGAGATCAATTAGAGGCTGGTTTCCGTGAAGCCGCAACGAAATACAATATTCCACATACTGTAAATCGTGCTGGTTCAATGATAGGTTTCTTCTTTACGAACGAAGATGTTATTGATTTTGATTCAGCAAAAACGTCTGATTTACAATTATTTGCTGAATACTTCCGTCTAATGGCAGAAGAAGGTATTTTCTTACCGCCATCTCAATTTGAAGGTTTATTTATTTCTACTGCACATACGGAAGAGCATATCGCAAAAACAGTTGATGCTTTCCATAAAGTATTTGCACAATTAGCAAGATAATAGGTAGTTACAAAATAGCATGCTAGGAGTATTTTCTTGCATGCTATTTTTTTGTTGTTTAGTAATATGTTTTTTATTTTTGCCCGTTAAAAAGTTCATTGGATTATCAATGAATGGAAAAATCGTTACCGCTTGAAAAAATTTTATTAAAATTATAACTTTCAGCATAGCCAAATCGTGGGCGAAATCGTATATAATATAGCTATTCATAAAAGAAAGTAGTGAATTGATATGGCAACTGGCACACATATGGTCGAAGTACCCGTAGGAATTGAAAATGTATGGGATTTCGTCAGTGATATGGAAAAATGGGCAAAGCTTGTCCCAGGTTATAATGCACATGAAATGATTGATGAAAAACATTCAAATTGGACGTTTAAAGGCAATGTTGGTGTACTGAAAAAAACAGTACAAGTAGAGATTACTATTTTAGAATGGGCAGCGCCTTCTAAAGTAACATTCGAATTAAAAGGAATTTCTGATAACTTTTCAGGAAACGGTTATTTCCTAGCAGAGAGTATTGATGCAGAAAATACAAAAATGACAGGCTTCTTAGAAGTAATAGCAGGAGGATTAGCTGGTCCTGTTTTAAATCCAATCTTTAAGCCGATCGTACCAAAAGCAACACAAATGTTAACAGATCGTGTAGCAAATAAAATTAAATTGGTGAATGTATAATAAGTTGTTGAACCAACAGTAAAAAGGCATGCTAGAAGAAGTTTTCTAGTATGCCTTTTTTAGGCTCATTATTTGGGTTGTTACGACTGGGCTCTTTCCTAGGGGCGTTTCGATGAGCCGCTTCCCGTGAGTGCAATACAAAATCCGAACGCATTGTTTATCTGCGCGAACGCAAAGAGTCAGCTATACAATTATGCCAAGTCGAAATTGATTAATCATCCTATAGCATACTATCCTTCAAAGCTTCATATGATGCAAGAGGAGGGATTATTATCGAACACAAAACTTGGAATATGAGTGAAACTTTTTGTTTTCCTGGTTACGGCTGCCCAACAGAAATAGCAGCTGTACAAATTAAGCCACGGTGGCAGACAACGCAGCTAGAAGATTCTCTACGATTAATGGGTATTTATCATATCACAGCACATGTTCGCTTTGATTTTCAAGACATGCGAGCTTTCATGGATGATGAAGAATTAGTACAAATCGATAACCTGGATATTCAAGGGGATACTGGTTATTTTGAGTATGCAGTTCCTTTAAATGTAGATTTACCAATGGATGCAGCTATTGAAGATTTAATGGTAAAGGATATTCGACCTATTTTGACGAATCAGATGTGTCAGCTCGAATGGACGGTTACAAGTGTTTTTAATGAGCCTGAGCTAGCATTAGAAAAAGCTCACGTTTTAGAAACTGCTAATGCCTCAGCTCAAATAGAGGTGGACCTTGCAAAAGAAACGGCACAGGTAAAACAACCTGCAACTGTAGTAGCTTCGAATCAAGAAGAAAAAACTGTAGCTGTAACGGCTTCGGTACAAGAAGAGAAGTCTACAGCAGTAGTAGCTTCGACACAAGAGGAAAAATCAAAGATTGTTACATTTGCAGCTCAAAAGGAAAAGTCTGAAGCAATAGTAGCTTCAGACAAAAAAGAAAAGCCTGCACCAGTTGAGCAAAAAACAATGTTGAGGGAATCCTCAAGTCATATTGTAGTCCGTGAATCTAGCTCCTGGCATGAAGTTCCATCGATGATCTGGGATTTAACCGAAGACTATACACCGCTAAAGGTTCGTGTTTCAAATGACTTCATTCAAAAGTAAATAGCATAGAAGTAACAGGAGCAATAAGATGATGAAATCTCCAGATGTTGGAATGATGATGACACGTATAAACTGAAAAACACAAATTGGTACAATTATCGTTTTGCAATAAAAACGAAATTGTCGTAGCCATGGTGGTAAAAGCCAAGGATTATACTTACGTCGTCGCATTTGAATTTTCACTTCCTTTTCTAGTAGTGCTTCCTAAAAAATGACTAAATCACTTGAAAAATTGCACGATTCTGCGGTACAATGTGAAAAAGTCGAATATAGATGCTATGACAGGGAAGAGTAAATTAGTAGTGCATTTTAAGAGAGGAAACGGTAGCTGAAAAGTTTCTATATGTACCTAATTGAATGTAGCCCTCGAGCAGCTTTAGTGAACTAACAGTAGTTAAAGCCGGTTAAACACCGTTACCGAATTGAGAGCCAGTAGTAAAAGGCTTAAGCAAGTAGTGTATTCTATTTCTTGATGAAATGTGTATAGTGACCGCTTAACTCGCCTCTGCTGGAATTAAAGGTGGTACCGCGAATTTAAACTCCTTCGTCCTTTTAGACGTTAGGAGTTTTTTTTATTTTCTTTAAATCTTCTGGTAAATGTGCCTCAGCATGAGACATAAAAACAGAATGATTGGTACTATCTCACACCGGTAAAATTAATAAGTCAACAGGAGGAGTCAAAATGACAGAAAACATTTCAATGCCTACAAAATATGATCCACAGTCCATTGAAGCAGGTCGTTATGAATGGTGGTTACAAGGGAAATTTTTTGAGGCGCAGCCTACAAGTGAAAAGGAGCCTTATTCTATTGTTATTCCACCACCGAATGTAACAGGTAGACTACATCTTGGCCATGCTTGGGATACAACATTACAAGATATTTTAATTCGTATGAAGCGCATGCAAGGTTATGATGCACTTTGGTTACCAGGTATGGACCATGCAGGTATTGCGACACAAGCAAAAGTAGAAGCCAAACTACGAGAAGATAATATTACACGTTATGATTTAGGTCGTGAAAAATTCCTCGAAAAAACATGGGAATGGAAAGAAGAGTACGCTGGGCATATTCGTGATCAATGGGCGAAGCTTGGTCTTGGATTAGATTATTCTCGTGAGCGTTTCACACTTGATGAAGGTCTTTCTGATGCAGTTAAAACTGTTTTCGTTCAATTATATGAAAAAGGCTTAATCTATCGTGGCGAACGCATTATTAACTGGGACCCTGCTGCAAAAACTGCATTATCAGATATTGAAGTTATTTATCAAGATGTTCAAGGTGCATTCTATCATATGAAGTACCCATTAGCTGATGGCTCAGGATATGTGGAAGTTGCGACTACACGTCCTGAAACAATGCTAGGAGACTCTGGGGTAGCCGTTCACCCGAAAGATGAGCGCTATCAACACTTAATCGGTAAAACAGTTATTTTACCAATCGTAGGCCGTGAAATTCCTATCGTAGCAGATGACTACGTAGAGATGGAATTTGGTACTGGGGTTGTAAAAATGACACCAGCACACGATCCTAACGACTTTGAGGTTGGTAACCGCCACAACCTAGAACGCATTCTTGTCATGAATGAAGATGGTACAATGAACGAACTTGCTGGCAAGTATAACGGTATGGATCGCTTTGAATGCCGTAAGCAAATCGTAGCTGATTTACAAGAAGCAGGCGTGCTTATCCGTATTGAAGAGCATACACATTCAGTAGGTCACTCCGAACGTTCGGGTGCTGTTGTAGAGCCATATCTTTCTGCACAATGGTTCGTAAATATGCAACCACTTGCTGATGCTTCACTTACTCTTCAAAAAGATGAAGAAGGGCAAGTAAACTTCGTACCATCTCGTTTTGAAAACACATATTCTCGCTGGATGGAAAACATTCGCGACTGGTGTATCTCTCGTCAATTATGGTGGGGTCATCAAATTCCTGCTTGGTATCACAATGAAACAGGTGAAATTTACGTAGGAAAAGAAGCACCAGCAGATGCAGAAAATTGGACGCAAGATGAAGACGTATTAGATACATGGTTCTCGTCAGCACTATGGCCATTTTCTACAATGGGTTGGCCAGATGAGACAAATGAAGAATATAAACGTTACTATCCAACAAGCACACTTGTAACTGGTTATGATATTATTTTCTTCTGGGTTTCTCGAATGATCTTCCAAGGTCTTGAATTTACAGGTCAGCGCCCATTCAAAGATGTATTAATTCACGGTTTAGTACGTGATGGTGAAGGACGCAAGATGAGTAAATCACTTGGCAATGGTGTAGATCCTATGGATGTTATTGATCAGTATGGTGCCGATTCATTACGTTACTTCTTAGCTACTGGTTCTTCTCCTGGTCAAGATTTACGCTATACAACTGAAAAAGTAGAATCAGTATGGAACTTTGCAAATAAGATTTGGAATGCCTCTCGTTTTGCTTTAATGAACATGGAAGGTATGACATATGATGAAATCAACTTAACTGGTGAAAAATCAGTTGCCGATAAATGGATTCTTACTCGCTTAAATGAAACAATTGAACGTGTAACATCTCTTGCAGAACGTTATGAGTTTGGTGAAGTTGGTCGTGAGCTGTATAACTTCATTTGGGATGATTTCTGTTCTTGGTATATTGAAATGGCTAAATTACCGTTATATGGTGATGACGAAGCAGCTAAGAAAACGACTCGCTCTATTTTAGCTTACGTTTTAGATCAAACTATGCGTCTATTACATCCATTCATGCCATTCATTACAGAAGAAATCTGGCAGCACTTACCTCATGAAGGCGAATCAATCACAGTGGCAGCATGGCCAACTGTACGTACGGATCTTCATTTTGCAGAAGAAGCGGACAATATGAAGCTCCTAATGGATATTATACGTTCAGTACGTAATATTCGTGCGGAAGTAAATACACCTATGAGCAAAAAAGTGCCACTATATATTTCAGCGAAGGATGCTGCAACGGCTACAGTACTTGAAGCCAATAAAGCATATTTAGAAAAATTCTGTAATCCAGAAACGCTAACAATTGGAGAAAGTTTAGAAGCTCCTGGTCAGTCAATGACAGCAGTAGTTACTGGAGCTGAGCTATTCCTACCGCTTGTTGGACTAATTAATCTAGAAGAAGAAATTGCTCGTCTTGAAAAAGAATTAGAGAAATGGGCAAAAGAAGTCAAACTTGTAACTGGTAAGTTATCGAATGAGAAATTCGTGTCCAAAGCGCCAGAAGCATTAGTGAATGCAGAACGTGAAAAATTAGCAGATTATGAAAGTAAACATGCGGTTGTATTAAAACGTTTAGAAGAACTGAAAAATATGTAAGATGGAGACAGCGGATGGCAATAGTCATCTGCTGTTTTTTATCTTCATTCAGAAGAAGACCCTCACCTCTGAAGGTGGTAAGATACTAAAGCCTCTGGCGGATGAAATTAAACTTAAAACACACGGATTCGCACTTTCTAAAGTGTTTTTTTAGCTTTCATATAAGTGTAAGTAAACAAGAGTTTTTTACGAAAAGTATGTGTATTGGGCGCTACTTGTACTAAAATAGAGATATTGTAGTAAGAGGGAGTGTTTCTTTTGTTTAAAACGATGAAAGAATGTACAGATTTTATTTTTACGTTAAAGGCAGTTGATCATAAACGTGCACCGCTCGTATTGATGCGAGAGGTATTAGCATTTCTTAATAACCCACAGGACAGGCTACGTGTTATCCATTTAGCAGGCTCAAATGGAAAGGGGTCAACAGTGAATGCGCTAAGAGAAATGTTACAACTTACTGGTTACAAAGTAGGCGCCTTTACTTCACCTCATTTAGAGCGTGTTAATGAACGTATGACTATTAATGGGATTCAAATTTCTGAAGCACAATTTTTACACTATATGAACAAAGTTGCTGATATTATTGAGACACACTATGAAGGTGACTTTCCGAGCTTTTTTGAAGTTGTAACACTTATTATGTACCAATATTTTGCGGATGAAGAAGTGGATTTTGCGCTAATTGAAACGGGTCTTGGTGGGCGTTTAGATGCTACGAATGTCGTTACGCCTCTAATTTCAATTATTACAACAATTTCATTAGAACATACTGCGTTTTTAGGAGATACATTAGCAAAAGTAGCGTTTGAGAAAGCGGGAATTATTAAAGAAAGTGTACCTGTTATAGTGGGTGTTAAAAGTGAGGAGGCACTTTCGGTTATCAGTGAGGTAGCAAATGAGCGCCATGCTCCATGCCTTGTTTTAGGGAAGGATTTTACGGTTGAAAATATTGAACAAGGTACTGATATGCAACATTTTAATTACCGTAAAGCAAATGTGGAGATGGAAGCTATCCCATTAAAAATGGCTGGCGCGCATCAAATAAATAATGCAAGCCTTGCGATTACGGCGATCCTAACGTTAAGAGAGAATGGGGCCATTGATATTTCGGATACATCAATCCGTCAAGCTTTGGAAAAAGCTCAGTGGGCAGGCCGTTTTGAGCAATTACCTGGCAATATTATATTAGATGGGGCACATAATTCTGAAGGTACTACTGCACTAATTCAAACACTTAAAACGGTTTATCCACACCAAAACTATCGATTTATATATGCAGCACTATCGGATAAAGATCATGCGAAAAGTATTGCTTTAATGGATAGTATTGCTACATCAATTGCATTTACACAAATTGAGCTCCCTAATGCTATGCCTGCTGATCAATTAGCTGCATTATCTACAAATACGAACAAAATATATAATGCGCATTGGTGTGAAATGGTTCAAACGATGCTACATCAAAGAAATAATGAGGATGTTATCGTCATTACAGGCTCTTTGTATTTTATAGCTGAAATTCGACAATGGCTACAGGGGGAACAACGATGATCCCTAAATTGAATAGCTACAAGGAAAAATGGAATGTTCAGAGTGATGATGTTATTAAACCTGGTCTAACTGCGATTGAAGAAGCATTGGCACTAGTAGGTAATCCAGAAAACAAATTGCAAGTTGTGCATTTAGCAGGGACTAACGGTAAAGGCTCGACACTTACATTTCTAGAATCAATCGCCAAGGAACATGGCTTACGTGTTGGTAAATTTATGTCTCCTTGTATTTTGGACGTGCATGACCAAATTCAAGTAGAAGGTCAAGCTATTACAGAAGCTGAAATGAATCATGTATTCCAACAAATGCAGGCAGCCGGACTTAGTGGGAAACTAACAGATTTTGAACTTTTAACAGTTGCAACATTTTTACATTTTGTTTCTAGTAATGTAGATATTGCCCTTATTGAAGCTGGTATGGGGGGCTTACTTGATAGTACGAATGTGGTCACACCAATTGTCTCTATCATACCTAGTATCGCATTAGAGCATACGAATTTTTTAGGAGATACGATAGAAAGTATCACCTACCATAAAGCAGGGATTATTAAGCCATATCATCCAGTTATTATTGGCGATCTACCGTTAGAAGCAAAGAATATAGTCTACCAGGAAGCCAACAAAAAACATGCATCCGTTCTTGAGCTAAATCATCAATTTTATGTGGAACAAGAGAAAGATGGAGAGAGATATGTATATAATGACAATGGCCTCCGTGTTACAAAGCTTACACGCACTATAAAGGGAGCGCATCAGGCGAATAATATGGCACTTGCTACTACAGCTTTTTTCGAAGTGGCGACCGCATTAGCGTTACAAATTAGTAAAGAAGCTATTCAAAAAGCTGTAAAAAACGCAACCATTTTAGGACGTTTTGAAGAAATTATGCCTTATATTGTTTTAGACGGTGCGCATAATCCAGCGAGTGCTGAGAAGTTAATAGAAACGATTAAGCATGAGTACCCAGATGAGAAGATTACTTTTGTAATTGGAATTCTTGCAGATAAGGCTGTAAAAGAGATTTTGCAACAATTTGAGCAAGTAAGTGATTGTTTTTACTTTGTTGATTTTGATAACCCCCGTGCGATGGCTGCTCACAACATGCTTGAGCTGTCCAACGCCTCTCATAAAGCGGTTTTAGAAGATTATGTGCAATTTTTAAAACGACAGTCAGCAAACAAATCGAGGACTATTGTATCGGGTTCGTTGTATTTATTAACGGAAGTACGTAGTAGATTAAAAAATAATTAGCATTTAGTTGAACGAACAAGATCAGGTACTCATAAAAATGAGTCCTGATTTTTTTTATTTAGTGTGAAAAATAATTTATACGATGGACTATTTGAGTAAAATTGCTCTTTGATCTTTTTTCAGGCGTGTTGATTAGGGAAATATAGGTTTTTATTGGCTGATAAAAGGATTTTTTTGTTGATATTTTGCTAATGTATGCCCATTTTAACTGATTGTAGCGAGGGCTACTCGACGCTCGCCCGCAGGAAGCCTTGCTCTGCGCGAAAGCGAAGCGTCAGCAACAAATGTTTTCTGTAGCGAAAGCAAAGCGGCAGCTACAAAGCGAGTAGCCCGTAGCGGAAATCAGAGCCTTCTAATTAATTAAAGTGGATAAAAATGGTTAATAAACACGCTTGATCTTTTTTGTTTATAGTAAAACTTTCATTGCAAAAATAGTTAATTTTGCAGTAAAACTTCGCAAATAACTATTCAATCAAAATGTAGTAAATTCGCATTTACACATCCTTTTATACATATACTTATATATCAAATTGGTCTTTTCTAAATTTACTTTGATAGGTTAAAGAAAGAGGTGATGGTCGAATGAAAATTGTCAGTCAAGTAATGAGAAAACAAGTATTTCGAGCGATGGTTATTGGGGGAATAGTTGGACTTTTTGGTGTAGGCATTTTTTTAGGTATTCTTCAAGCAAGCACTCAATTTTCTTTAAAAAATGATAGTAATGAGGTAGCCAATAAAAGTAATAATAATACGAACGGAGAAACAGTTCCGACAGCGGGAGGAGCAACGAATGGACCCATGTTTTTTGCAAGTCAAGCAGGGGTCTATTCAAATTATGAAAGTGCAAGCGCATTTGTATCTGAACATCCTTCATTAAAAGAAAGTGCCATTGTCGAGGTTGATGGAAAATTTCACATTTGGACAAGTGTGGTAACAGATGAAAGTAAACTTGTCTTTTTAAAAGATCCTGCAACATTTAAAAAAGCATTCACTTTGAGTGGTGATAGTTGTAAGGAGGCGACGATTGCAGAGCTTCCATCTGTGCTAGCTGACAAAAATGCAACAAAATTAAATTTTAAGGATAATTCCAAAGATTCTACGCTACCTGCTGATTGGCAATCTATTGGAGCGGCGGCCTCGTCTATATCAACTGATATCAGCATCATTCGCTTGCAAGTTTTGGCCCATTATAAATCGAAAAATGCTTGTCTTCAAGTGAAATTTTAAGCATAAAAGATAGTGAAATAAGCATTATCTTGATTTTTAGAAAATTTTCAAATCCCAAATTCTCCGTTATGATAACTAATAAGGAGGAATGGTCAGACAATGTTTAAAACAACTCACAAGCTAGTGCTTGCTTCTGCTTCACCACGACGAAAGGAATTACTTGCTATGCTATCCCTTCCATTCGACATAATAACTAGTGAAGTAGAAGAGACAAGCGTCCAGGCAACTACAATGCAAGATTATGTAAAAGGTGTAGCTCTATTGAAAACACGTGATGTGGCAAAAAAAGCTCCAAATGCAACGATTATTGGAGCGGATACGATTGTTGTTTATGATGATGAGCTACTCCATAAACCAAAAAATCGTGAGGAGGCAATTTCTCACTTATTGCGCTTATCAGGTAAGCGTCATGCGGTTATGACAGCCGTTGCCATTATTGAGCCTAACGGTAATGAAACTACATTTGTTGAAGAGACAAATGTTGTCTTTCATCATTTATCACAGGAGCTCATCGAAGCATACGTAGATTCGGGAGATCCATTTGATAAAGCAGGTGGTTATGGCATTCAAACTGCTGGAACCCTTCTAGTGAAACGCATTGAAGGAGATTATAACAATGTTGTCGGCTTACCACTTGCAGCGTTGTTTATGCAATTGGTAGCACTCAATATTATCCAATTTGCAAAGGAGTGAGACTTTTTGACGAATGATGTTTTACCAAGGACGATGATACGAGATGTTCATATAGAAGATCGCCCCCGTGAAAGACTGCGTAGACAAGGAGCTATGAGTTTATCGAATCAGGAACTACTGGCTATTTTACTAAGGACAGGCACTAAAGAAGAGTCTGTTCTTGTACTTGCCAATCGCGTACTAAGTGTTTTTGAGCGTTTACATCATTTGAAACATGCAACAATAGAAGAAATGGTTGCTATTAGAGGGATTGGTGAGGTTAAAGCCATTCAGTTATTAGCGGCAATTGAACTCGGTAGACGTCTCGCACAGAAACATAGCGATGAAAAATATACGATTCGTTCACCTCAAGATGCCGCTGCCTATTTAATGCCTGATATGACCTCACTGAACCAGGAACATTTCGTCGTTCTTTTTTTGAATGTGAAAAATCAAATTATTCATAGACAGACGATTTTTATAGGCAGTCTAAATGCTTCGATCGTCCATCCAAGGGAGATTGTGCGCCCATAAGGGTTTATAAGGAATCTGCTTTCGCACAGCAGTAGGGAAATATCACTATCTGTACCCTATCATTAGCCAACTTATCTGAAAGGGAAACTAATCAGGGAGTGTAGCATGTTGGAAAAGCCAGAAGTTACTTAATGACCAAAGTACGACTGAATGGCGAGATGAATTGTATAAATAAGGATAAAGGCTAAACTGCTTGAATGATAGCTCAAGGGGGACTACTCGGACCTTTAGCGGGAGGTCATGATTTACGCTATTTGAAATGTGCATTGTTCTTAAAGATTTCGAGAATGATGATGTGATACCATTTCACCCAACTTTCATATAAAAGTAACGAGCAAACGTCATATCCGACATTATACATGCGATAAGTCTTTATAAATCTAAATGGGGATTACCTAAGTCAGGATGCCTATGGGCTATGTGTTTAGACACTGAATATCTGATATGGTAACGGAGCTCTCGTAGTAGTCCGAGCTAGGGAAAGCCTAGTACATGGCGAAGGGGAGCAGTTTACCCTGTTAATACCAAATTGGGAAGGAGCGGAGGCTCTATGAGAATTCCAAAAGTAGTATTAAATCGTCTAACTGCCAAAGCAAGAGATGAAAGCTATGTATTTGAACGACTATATCGTAACTTGTACAACAAAGAATTCTATTTTGAAGCTTACGTAAAACTGTATAAAAACAAGGGTAGTAATACAAAAGGAATCAATGAAAATACAATTGATGGCATGAGCATAAAGCGTATAGAAAAGCTCATTGAGAAATTAAAAAATCAAGCGTATCAACCAAATCTAGCACGACGGACGTACATCCCAAAGAAGAACGGGAAAACAAGACCACTTGGCATCCCTACTTTCGAGGATAAACTAGTCCAAGAAGTTGTTCGGCGATTACTTGAAAGCATTAATGAGCCACAGTTTTCGGTACACTCTCATGGATTTAGACCAAATCTTAGCTGTCATACAGCATTAAAAGAAATCCGTAATACTTTTACGGGAACTAGATGGTTTATTGAGGGTGATATTAAAGGGTTCTTCGATAATATAGACCATCATGTGTTAATTAGCATTTTAAGAAGACGGATTCATGATGAAAAATTCATCAACTTAATCTGGAAATTTTTACGAGCAGGTTATGTAGAAGATTGGGAGTTTCATAAAACTTATAGTGGTGCACCACAGGGAGGAGTCATCAGCCCCTTGTTATCGAATATTTATTTAAATGAACTCGATAATTATGTGGAGCAATATATTGAAAGCTATAACAAAGGTGACAAACGAATACACAATTTAACATATCATAATCTTGCTTCAAAGATTAATCATCGCAAAAGTAAGAATAAACATGATTGGGCGACCTTATCCGAAGTGGAAAAGAAAGAACGCTTAAAGGAATTAAAATTCCTTTATAAAGAACTGCAAAGCCATGATAGTAAAGACCTTTTCGACCCAAATTACCGACGTCTAAAATATGTTCGTTATGCAGATGATTTTATACTTGGCGTCATCGGTAGTAAAAAGGAAGCTGAACAAATTAAACAAGACTTGGCAATGTTCTTAAAAGAACGGTTAAGGCTAGAATTAAGTACTGAGAAAACATTGATTACTCATAGCAAGAAGAATGCCCGTTTTCTTGGGTATGATATTCGTGTCGTAAGAGATTGGCAACGAATGAAAATGCCAAACGGAACTAAAAAGCGTAAATTCAATTATCAAACAAAGCTTTTCGTTCCACATGAAAAATATATTCAAAAGCTCTTACAATTAAACGCGTTAATAATAGGAACGAATAATGGTTGGAAACCTATTCATCGCCCGTATTTAGTGCATAATGACGACCTTGAAATTATTCGTACGTACAATGCAGAAATAGAAGGCTATTACAATTACTATCGCCTAGCAAGTAATGTACATGTTTTACAGTCTTTCCGTCAAACGATGAAATACAGCATGATTAAAACGTATGCGAATAAATATAGGAGTACTGTTAGCAAAATTATCACTAAATATAAGATTAATGGGGAATTTGGCATTCGATATGAAACAAAAGAAGGTCTGAAAATTGCTTATTTTACAGAGCAACGAATGGAAAAGAACGATGCGATTAAACAGCCAACAGTTGATATAGTTGAAAATATACACTAATTTATACAGGGCGAACAAGTCTGATTGACCGATTACTTGCCGAAAAATGTGAGTGGTGTGGTGTATCAGGTGTATCTCTTGAAATGCATCATATTCATAAATTGAAGAATTTACAAGGTAAGAAAAAATGGGAACAGAAAATGATAGCCCGTAGACGAAAAACAATGGCATTATGTATATCGTGCCATCACGATTTGCATAATGGCAAGTTAGATTAAAGTAAATGGAAAGCCGTATACTCTGAGAGGAGTACGTACGGTTTGGAGGGGAGTTCTTGGAAACCTAATATAGAAATATATCAAGGCGCTGGGTTCTCACCCTACTTTCGCGAGGCTGTAAAAAGATCTGCGGCCTCTATTATTTGTGCGCATAATCATCGTGCGACACGTTCGTAACTGAAAAGGTTGCGCATGCTGTCCGAACGTCAAGTTGACAAGTAAGAGAGTCGTGAACTCTTCACTCGATAGGTGGAATGATAGGGTAACGCCTTGAAACGCCTACTCTAATACTCCGACATGCGTTATTCGAATGTGTATAAGAATAAGGTGTGAAGCTCGGTGAAGTCGGCTGAATGTTACCGTAGTGCCAATCTAATTGGTAACCGAAAGCTAACTAGAGGTAGTTGGTGTAACGGATAGGTCGGGAGTCGTTAAAACTTAATATGGTGAGAATGTGGTAAAACACTGACGAACTAGCGAACGAAATGTCTGTAAGTGTGACTATTTAGAAATGAGTAGACTTGATGAAAATTCAAGTGCGTTTCCGTGGGCGAGTAAGTATGGTGGTTTCGAAAGCTCCATGCATCGTTACAGGCGATGGAGAGGACGCCAGGCAAGAGCTAGCACCTAAGTTAAGTATTGATAGGGTTAAGGGAACGTGGAAAGCTATCAACATGAAGAGTACACACTCGATGAAGTGTTAGGAAGGAAAGGAATGTATCTATAACTTCCTTTTATGATAGTGCGAGTAGAGGCAGGAGTAATGAAGTTTCTGTAATGGAAATGGAACAATAGCCTCAAGTCGTTTCGTCTAAACTATTTCAACTCAATCATTTCAAGGATTCTCGTAAGACTAAAAAAGGTCACGAGCCATGATTGAGCGTGATAGACCTTGAGCGAAAACTTTAAGAAAATCCCTAGACTGAAAAACACAAGGTTACGACATGCAGAGTACTATGGTATGACTGAAACCTTTGATGAACTTTATGCAAAAAGTAAGGATAACCAAAAAAATTAATAACCTTATGGCTATCATTACTTCAGACAATAACATCCTACTAGCCTATCGAAATATTAAACGAAACAATGGAAGTGCCACGGCTGGAGTAGATGGAGTAACAATAAACGATATTGAAAAGCTGGATATGCATGAGTTCATTAAAATGGTAAAGAAAAGATTTACACATTATAAACCTCGAAAAGTAAGACGTGTGGAAATTCCAAAACCTAATGGGAAAACTAGACCATTAGGTATTCCATCAATGTGGGATAGAATTGCACAACAATGTATTTTGCAAGTGTTAGAACCTATATGTGAAGCTAAATTCTATAAATATAGTTTTGGATTTAGACCGACAAAATCAGCAGAAAATGCGATAGCCGCATGTGCGGGGCGACCACTAATACAGAAACTATCCAAACATATCTTGAATTTCTCAAATTAAATAAGGAACAAATTGAGAAAGTAAACAAACTAAGGTTGTTAATTGGGAATGAAGCAATAAAATAGGGATGCAAATTAGATTTAGTAGATTGAGGTAAATGAAATAGTAGGCAAACGATGGAATGCCGTGTGCGATGAAAGTTGCATGCACGGTGTGGAGCAGGGGAAAAGGTAGAGATTACTTCAAAGCCTTACCTATTGCTATCTAGTGGCGTACCAACACCCAGTGATGAGGATATTGAAGTGACGAGAAGGATTATAGAGGCTGGTTATATTATTGGCATTGATTTAATAGACCATCTCATCATCGGTGATCATCAGTTTATTAGTTTGAAAGAAAAAGGATACTTTTAACTCTGCAATATATTTTGCAGAGTTTTTTTGATGGAAATCTTTGGGGTTTGTTGAAGTATCAGGTTCATCACCAAAAGTTGTTGTGGATGATTTTGTTAAAACGTCTATAATGTAGATAGGTTGATTGGAGTGGAGACTGGGCGACTCCTTGGGGATTAGCAATAGAGGAACGAAGGCTAAAAGCATCACGTCCTGTGATAACGCTTTCGTGACCAACATCGGTGCTGTTGCCGCTGCCGCTTCGCTTTCGCGCAGATAAAACCCTTTTGCTGCCGCTTCGCTTTCGCGCAAAAAACATCTGTTGGCCCGAGACCCTGCAGCGAAGCGGATGTTTTCTGTGCGAAAGCGTAGCGACAGCAACAACAAAAGCGGCTCATCGGACGGCCCCCCCAGAAAGCTCTGCTCTGCGCGAAAGCGAAGCGACAGCAACAACAAAGCGCCCAGTCGGAACGGAAATCAACCACACGTTTTGGTGACGATCCAAGTATCTATACGATTTAGAATTGTAAAGCAGTTGCGAATCATTTCGGGAAGCCTTACAGTGTTCTTTTTTCCAAAATTTAGTGAAGAATCAAATCACTTTATTATTTTAAAAATAAATATTTTGTATTTTTTTGCGAAAAGCTAAAAATAAAAACGAACCTTTTTTTATAGAAAACGTTATTGTATTCGTAGAAATGTCTATAATATTCACAAAAATTGGTAGCCTATTACACGTTGTCTTACAAGAATAAAAATTATATGCTAATCTATACGTACTGTTTTTGTTTAGGAGGGAATTAAAATAGTATCTTTTCCGCGAGAAGAGGTATGTGGCACTACAAATTCTTGCGTTTTTCCGTTATAATGAAAGGTATGATTTTATTTTTATTCAGAAAAAGACTCTCACTCCAAAAGGTGTGAGATAATTGAGGGTGTAGTTTTTTTCAGTAGGTGTCTAACACTGAGTGAATGAAGATAGAGCTTCGGGTGTAAACACGCCTGGGCGTAGTTGATGTCAACGAAAGTATGGCTTAAATAGAAAGGGAGTACACAATTTGTTTGGATTAGGAAGTAAAGATGTCGGGATTGACCTTGGCACAGCGAATACATTAGTGTTTATTAAAGGGAAGGGAATCGTTTTACGCGAACCTTCAGTCGTAGCAAAAAATACAAAAACTGGAGACATCGTTGCAGTTGGTAATGATGCGAAAAATATGATTGGTCGTACACCTGGCTCAATCGTAGCAATTCGTCCAATGAAAGATGGCGTTATTGCTGATTTTGATATTACTACAGCAATGATAGAATACTATTTAAAAGAAGCTTGTAAAAATTCTGGTGGTAATTGGAAAAAGCCGAATGTTATGATTTGTGTGCCTTACGGTATTACATCGGTTGAACAACGTGCGGTTATTGATGCTGCTCGCCAAGCAGGTGCTAAAGACGCATTTACAATTGAAGAGCCATTTGCAGCAGCAATCGGTTCGAACTTACCAGTATGGGATCCAACAGGGTCAATGGTCGTTGATATCGGTGGTGGTACAACAGAGGTAGCAGTTATTTCATTAGGTGGTATTGTAACAAGTGAATCCGTGCGTGTTGGCGGGGATGCAATGGACCAATCCATCATTTCGTATATTCGTAAA
Organism: Lysinibacillus sp. NPDC056232; assembly: GCF_042267565.1. Classification (NCBI taxonomy): domain Bacteria; kingdom Bacillati; phylum Bacillota; class Bacilli; order Caryophanales; family Bacillaceae; genus Lysinibacillus; species Lysinibacillus sp. NPDC056232. The sequence continues at coordinate 50,962 of NZ_JBHJTF010000019.1, forward strand.
TCATATAATTTAACAATTGGTGAACGTACTGCGGAAGCAGTAAAAATGGAAATTGGTACAGCGTTGGCTGAGGGTCCAGAAGAAAAAATGGACATTAGAGGACGCGACCTTTTAACAGGTTTACCGAAAACAATCGAAATTTCTTCACAGGAAATTTCTGAATCTTTACGTGAAGCGGTAGCATCTATTATTGATGGTGTTCGCAAAACGCTTGAACAAACACCTCCTGAATTATCTGCAGACGTAATGGAACGCGGAATTGTACTAACAGGTGGTGGTGCGCTATTAACGAATCTAGACAAAGTTATTAGCCAAGAAACAAATATGCCAGTATTTATCGCAGAAGATCCACTGGACTGTGTTGCTATTGGTACAGGTAAGGCTCTAGAACATATTGATTTAATTCGTCAACAACAAGTTAAAGGGTAAGGAGGTTTAGGCAATGCCACAGTTTTTTTTCAATAAGAAATTAATTTTGCTACTCGTGGGCATGGTTTTTCTTGTGGCATTGATTAGCTTCTCATTACGTGAACGGACGAACGCAACTTTACCAGAGCAAATTATTAAAGACACTGTCGGCGTCGCACAATCCATTGTTGCGAAGCCGGCGAATTATATTACTGGTGTTTTTGATAGTATTGATTCCCTCTTAAACACGTACGAAGAAAATAAACGTTTAAAAGCACGCTTAGATGAATTTGTAGCTGTACAAGCTGAGGCAGCGGACTTGAAATCTGATATTAAAAAGTTTCAAGAGCTTATGGACAAATCGGAAAGCTTAAAAGCATATGATCCGATTCATGCCACAGTTATTGCCAGAAATCCTGACCAGTGGGAAGAAAAAATTATTTTAGATAAAGGATCTTCACACGGTGTAGAAAAAAATATGGCAGTTATGACAGCGAAAGGATTAGTCGGTAAAGTGACTTTAGTGACGCCTTTCACCTCTGAGGTAGAGCTTTTATATACAAATAATCCAAACTATCGTGTTTCTGCGATGGTTCAAGGAGATAAACAAGCATACGGTTTAATCGAGGGCTATGATAAAGAGCGTAATAAACTCATTATGAAGCGAATCGATTCAAGTTTAACAGTGAAAAAAGGCCAACAAGTAGTTTCATCAGGGCTTGGCGGTGTTTTCCCAAAAAATGTGCCAATCGGAGAAATAACTGAAGTAAGTACAGATGATCATGGCTTAACAAAAATGGCTTACGTAAAACCATCTGCTGATTTTTCAATTTTAGACTATGTTGTTATTGCTAAACGTTCCTCTACTGTAATAGATGGATCTGATGGTAATGCATCGAACGGAGATTTAACACATCCACAAAAGGGTAAAGAGGAGGCGGAATAATGGTTCGATTTCTCATCCCCTCTGTGGCAGTTTTACTATTTTTACTAGAACCAGAGTTTGCTATGTTTTCACCGATTGAAGTGAAAGGGCAAATCTATTATTTAGTTCCTAGATTTTTAATCTTATATTTAATATTTATATCCATCTATTACAGCCGTCAACGAGCGGTAATGTATGGACTTTTTTTTGGTGTCTTGTATGATGTGTTTTACATTGATATTATTGGATTATATTCAGTACTATTTCCGCTTATTTGTTTTTTAGCAGGGTCAATTGTGAAAGTTATTCATCAGCACTTAGTTGTGACAACGACGATTTCAGTTGTTTTAGTAGCAATTTTAGAATTTATACTCTATCAATTCTTCTATCTTATCGACTTTACAACGATTCCATTTTCGGATTTCTTACGTTCACGATTACTGCCAACGATCATTGCTAATGCACTATTTTTAATGATTCTTGGTTGGGCCTTCAAGTATCTGATTAATGCGCGTGTCTTACAGAGAGCACGTGAAGTTTCTTAACAAAGAGCAACGTGGGGTGAGGCATTCATGAAAAAACAGTTAGTTAATATGAAGGGGACAAAGGATGGATTTGTTCTTCATTTAGACGATCAATGTGCGTATGTCGATTTAGTAGAAGAGCTTAAAAAGAAAGTTTCAGAGAGCGGTATCGATAGTAAAGTAGATGTACAATTATATTTGGGCTATCGATACTGTTCTGATGAACAAATCAATGAGCTTATTAAAATTGTTCAGGAAACAGAGCAACTAATCGTTTCAAAGGTGCAAAGTGAAGTACTGACTGTCCATGAGAGCAACCAGAAAAGGATTGAAAGTCAACAAGATACATATTTAGGTGTGGTCAGATCGGGTCAAGTTCTACGCTCGCCTGGGGATATTATTATCGTAGGGAATGTCAATCCGAACGGACGTGTAGAAGCAGCTGGCAATGTGTATGTCCTAGGCAAACTTAAAGGAATTGCACATGCTGGTGTTCATGGTAATAAGGAAGCAATCATTGCGGCATCTTATTTTGAAGCTACACATATCATGATTGCTGATCAGGTTCAGGCAATGTCAGATGAACATGTGAAAACGATTAATCAGGAAGAGATGGCTTGTGCATTTATAGGCTATGATGGGCGCATTACGTACGATCAAATTCACGCGTTAAAAAATATTCGACCATTGTTAAATGTGTCTAAGGGAGGAAGCTAGTGTGGGAGAAGCGATCGTCATAACTTCAGGTAAAGGTGGCGTCGGAAAAACGACGACAACGGCTAACCTTGGGACTGCATTGGCGCTGCAAGGTAAAAAAGTATGTTTAGTAGATACAGATATTGGATTGCGTAATTTGGACGTGATTTTAGGTCTGGAGAATCGAATTATCTATGATTTAGTAGATGTTGTTGAAGGGCGCTGTAAGATTCATCAAGCACTAATAAAAGATAAACGTGTAGATGAAAAACTATTTTTATTACCTGCTGCTCAAACGACAGATAAAAATGCAGTTAAACCTGAGCAGATGAAGAGCTTAGTAGAAGAATTAAAAAGAGACTATGATTATGTTTTAATAGATTGTCCAGCGGGCATTGAACAAGGCTATCGCAATGCTGTTGCTGGTGCTGATCATGCCATTGTAGTAACAACGCCAGAAATCTCTGCTGTGCGTGATGCAGACCGAATTATTGGCTTACTCGAACAGGAAGAAATTACTGCACCTAAACTAATTATTAACCGCATTCGCCAGCATATGATGAAAAGCGGTGATACTTTGGATGTTAATGAAATTACAACACATTTGTCTATTGATTTATTAGGAATCATTGTAGATAACGAAGGGGTTATTTCATCATCCAATAAAGGTGAACCAGTAGTAATGGATCCTGCTAATAAAGCATCTCTTGGTTACCGTAATATTGCCCGGAGAATACTTGGAGAATCTGTACCACTTATGACCATTGAAGATGAACATAAAGGTGTATTTTCAAAACTTAAAGCGTTATTTTCAAGATAAACATTAACCTTTTCGTGCATTTGTACGAGAAGGTTTTTTTCTTGTGCATGAATGGACATGCAAGCTCATATAGTGTGAAAAAAGGATGAGGGCTTGTTTAAAAAATGGAAATGGTTGATCACAATATTGCTTGTGGCTGCAATTATGCTAGTAATTCGTTTAGAGGATCAAGGCGTATTGGAAACACCGGTGCGAAAACTTGTTACAACATCAGCGGATTTAACCTATTTAAGTGAGCTCGGACAAAGTTGGCTAAATAAAGAGGATACAACAATTTTAGTATCGAGTGATGTTGGACAAACTGAACTATTATCATTTGCCAATGCGCAAGTTTTTAAGGAAGGCTTTTTATTGCAATATGACATGGGCCTGCCGGTATATGCTGGAAAGAATGGTCTTGTCGTTTTCACCGGTCATACAAAATATACTGGTAAAACAATGACGATAAGCTATGATGATGGTACAACTGTATCCTATGGTATGCTGGATAGTTTAGCACAACTTCCATACACAACAGTGCAGGCAAACGATTTAATCGGTATGAAAGAGACGGGGCAACTCTATATCTCGATTGAGAAAGACAAGGCACAATATAGTTTAGAGCAGATTGTACAGTGGCTTGAAGCAGCGGAGTCCAATGAAAATTAAACTGCATCTTCTATGTATCCCTCTCGTATTTTTAATGATTTTTACCGGTCAAATTGCTTATTACGCTATTATTTTATCTTCGTTATTATGGCATGAAGCAGGTCATTTGTTAATGGCGATGCTTTGTGGCGTTAACGTAAAATCATGCGTTATTACACCTTACGGAGGGGAAATAGAATTTGAAAATCCAGCGGTTGTGCCAGCAACGTCACTCCTTTGGATTGCCTTAGGGGGACCAATCGCTACAATACTAGGGATTGGCCTCGCTTTTTTTATGCCTGAACTGCTTGCTACTAAGCTTATTAATGTGCAACTTGTGCTATTAGCAATCAATGTTTTACCGATTATTCCATTGGACGGTGGCAGAATATTTATAGCGTGCTTATTTTTATTCAATCCAAATGTTCGTGCGTTTGAATATTACTACTGGTTTTCTCTTATAATTGCCTTTATACTATTCATGATAACTTTATGTTACCTCCCACAATCTATTTTTTTAGCAATTTTATGTTTATTTATATGGCTTCAAGTGTTAAAGGAATGGAATTATCGAAAATATCGTTTAGCATTTGAGAAATATGTAATGAATAGATTGACTTAAAATAAATCGTGTGGTAATATTTTAATGTTATTGTTTGTAGCACCTGTGCTACTACAACCGCACTGGAAAGGTTTAAGTATCGTATGATCACCTTTATAAACAGGCGAGTCTGAGTCTAAGAGGAGGTGCAGTAAAATGTACGCAATTATTGAAACTGGTGGTAAACAAATCAAAGTAGAAGCTGGTCAAGAAATCTATATTGAAAAATTAGGTGTAGAAGCTGACGAGGTTGTAACTTTCGATAAAGTTTTATTCGTAGGTGGCGAAAACGTTAAAGTTGGAGCTCCATTCGTAGAAGGCGCTACTGTAACAGCTAAAGTTGTGAAAGAAGGCCGTGCGAAAAAAATCGTTGTTTTCAAATTGAAAGCTAAAAAGAACTACCGTCGTAAACAAGGTCACCGTCAACCTTACACAAAATTAGTTGTTGAAACTATCAACGCTTAATTGTGAGGTGTAGCGAATGATACAAGTTACGATTTATCACAATGAAAATAGACATGTGTCAGCATTTGAATTTTCAGGACATGCGGAATACGATGAATCTGGTAAAGATTTAGTATGTGCAGGAGCATCTACCATTGCCATAGGTACGGTGAATGCTATTTATGCACTATTACAATTACAGCCAGAAATCGAACAAGCTACTGAAGGTGGAGGCTATCTTAAGGTAGATTTACCATCAGATATAGAGCCTGAGATTGATGCAAAACTACAGTTAATTGTCCAAGTAATGACTGCCCAAGTGTATTCAATGGTGCAAAATTACGGACAATATATCCAAATCAACTACAACCAAGTAGGAGGTGGAACACGATGAAATTATTATTAACTTTAGACTTACAATTTTTCGCATCTAAAAAAGGTGTAGGTTCTACTAAAAACGGACGTGACTCTGAGTCTAAACGACTTGGTGCTAAACGTGCTGATGGCCAATTCGTAACAGGTGGTTCAATTCTTTACCGTCAACGCGGTACAAAAATTTACCCAGGTACAAACGTAGGTCGTGGTGGTGACGATACACTATTTGCTAAAGTTGACGGCGTTGTTAAATTCGAACGTTTAGGTCGCGATCGCAAACAAGTATCTGTATACCCAGCAACACAAGAAGCTTAATCTTTTATAAGATAACATAAAGCGGAGGACTGCATTTATTGCAGTCCTTTTTTTGGCTAAATTTCAATTTCTTTCAGCAATGTTTTATGTAACGTAAGTGAAACGTCAGTTCAAATGGTTTTGGTAGCGAAAGAAAAGCGTCAGCAACACGGTTTTATCTGTGCGAAAGAAAAGCGTCAGCAACACGGTTTTATCTGTGCGAAAGCGAAGCGACAGCAACACGGTTTTATCTGTGCGAAAGCGAAGCGACAGCAACACATGTTTTCTGTAGCGAAAGCAAAGCGTCAGCTACAATTATGCCTCGGCATAATTGATTGAAGAATTAAGGGAAAAATACAGCAAAACTTGTTATACTAGTAAGGATAACTTTATTGGAGTGAATGGGATGAACAATCAATCACTAACCATTAGTGAAGTAATACGTTTTGCAAATCATGATTATGTGAATCAGCTTCAGATTATTCGCATGAATTTAGATTTAGGTAGAATTGATGAATCAAAAAAGCTTATTCAAAATTATTCAGAACAATTACAAGTACTTTCTATCCTTAATCGTCTACAATTACCGCAAACAATCGAATGGCTGCAAACAGCAGGTTGGCGCTATCCTTCATTACCAATGAAGCTTAGCGGTGACATAAAAATGTCTGTCACAAATACAGTTGATTCGGAAGTTGTAGATTACTTAAACAAAACAGTTATGCATGTTTATGATACATTAGATCCATTTACAGAGCAGAGCTTAGTGCTCGATGTACGTGTTGACGATCATACATTTGCCGTGACATTCACGTTAAATGGGCTATGGAGTGCTGATGCATTCACCGAAAAAGGTTTGAAACAATTAGACATTCAAACAGTGGAAGAGACAAATGCGTCTTGGATATATGTATTGAGTGCAAGCAGGGAGTGAATTAAATGTTTGTCGATCACGTCAAGATTTATGTAAAAGGTGGCGACGGTGGGGATGGAATGGTAGCCTTCCGTCGTGAAAAATTTGTACCGAATGGTGGTCCAGCTGGTGGCGATGGTGGTCACGGTGGGAATGTTGTCTTTCAAGTTGAAGAAGGTCTGCGAACGTTAATGGATTTCCGCTATAAACGCAACTTCAAGGCTGACCGTGGTGAGCATGGTATGAGTAAAGGGATGCATGGTAGACGTGCAGATGATTTAATCGTTAAAGTACCACCGGGCACGGTTGTAATGAACGAAGAAACAGGCGTTGTTATTGCGGATTTAGTCGAGCATGGTCAACAAGCGATTATCGCAAAAGCTGGTCGCGGTGGCCGCGGGAATTCCCGCTTTGCAACACCAGCCAATCCTGCTCCAGAACTTTCTGAAAAAGGTGAGCCAGGACAAGAATTAAATGTTATATTAGAGTTGAAAGTACTAGCAGATGTAGGATTAGTTGGCTTCCCAAGTGTAGGTAAATCAACATTATTATCTGTTGTTTCTGCGGCAAAGCCAAAAATAGGTGCTTATCATTTCACTACAATCGTACCGAACTTAGGAATGGTTGAAACAGATGATCATCGTAGCTTTGCAATGGCCGATTTACCAGGTTTAATCGAAGGTGCGCACGAAGGTGTTGGTCTAGGTCACCAATTCCTCCGTCATATTGAACGTACACGTGTTATCGTACATGTAATTGATATGTCGGGTATGGAAGGGCGCGATCCTTATGAAGATTACTTAACAATCAATGATGAGCTAAAACAATATAATCTTCGTTTAACAGAACGTCCACAAATTATTGTGGCAAATAAAATGGACATGCCAGATGCAGAGGAAAACTTAGAAATTTTCCGTGAAAAAGTGGGCGAAGATGCGAAAATCTTCCCAGTATCAGCGGTTTCTCGCCAAGGTTTAAAGCCTGTATTATTTGAAATTGCCGACTTACTGGAAGTGACTCCTGAATTCCCATTATTCGAAGATCTAGATGAAGAATCAGATGCAACGGTACTTTACAAACACCAATCTGAAGCAGATTCAATCGAAATCTCTCGTGATCCTGATGGTACATTCATTCTTGGTGGATATGCGATTGAGCGTATCTTCAAAATGACAGACTTCAGCCGCGAGGACGGTGTACGTCGTTTTGCACGTCAATTACGTGGTATGGGCGTCGATGAAGCATTACGTGAACGTGGTGCACAAAATGGAGATATTGTACGCTTATTGGAATTCGAATTTGAATTTGTCGACTAAGAATAGGTTTTAGGGGGAAGCGTATGAAGAATGTTGCGAATCAGCGATATTATTTAGTTCGTGAAGATGTTTTAACGGATGCTATGCAAAAAACTTTGGAGGCGAAACACTTACTTTCAAGTGGTTCGGTATCTTCCATTTGGGATGCGGTAAAGCAGGTGGATTTATCGCGTAGTGCGTTTTACAAATATCGGGATGCTGTATTTCCTTTTCATTCAATTGTGCAGGAACGCATTTTAACAGTCTTTTTACAGCTTCAGGACCGTAAAGGAACACTTGCAAAGCTTTTAGAAACAGTGACAATTACGCATTGCAATGTACTGACTATCCATCAAACAATACCGATTCAAGGACGTGCGAATGTTACATTATCGTTAGATGTCACTAGTATGACATGTGAACTGGATGATTTAATACAGCAACTTAAACGTTTAGATTTTGTAGAGTCAGCGGAAGTAATTAGTTCTGGTGCATTGTAATGACTGACAGCAAGTTTGAATTTTTGACAGAATGTAAATAAGCTCAAAAGGAGCAGTCCCATGTGATGTAATTATCACTTCATGGGACAGCTCCTTATTCTATATCGAAAATTCATAGAAAGAAAAGTAATGGATAGAACGTCATAAAGAGGGTTTTGGGAGGCTTCTTTAGGTGCCTTACCTCAACATTTGATGTAGAATAAAAGGAGTTTTCGGGAACTTGAAAATTCCGAATTTTTACATTAGTTTAAGCGGCTCATCGGACGCCCTCAGTCGGAATGGAAATCAACCCCACGTTATCGTAGTGAGCCAATCAAATCAAATCAAATCAAATCAAATCAAATCAAATCAAATCAAATCAAACAATGAACAGGAGGTAAATGTAATGACAGAGCAACAATGGGAAAAACGAATAGGATATTTAGGACCTGAGGCATCATTTACATACTTAGCAGCAAAGGCAACCTTTCCGAATGAGTGGCTTGTCCCTTGTTCTACAATTCCAGAATGTATTGAAGCGGTAGCAAAGGGGAAGGTAGATTTAGCAGTTGTACCACTGGAAAATGCTTTAGAAGGATCTGTATCGTTAACGCTTGATTATTTATTTCATGAGGCGACCTTATATGTTACAGGTGAGCTTCAGTTAAAAATACAGCAGCATTTAATGGTCAATAAAGCGCAGAAGGACAATTGGGAGTCAATCGAAGGAGTTTATTCACATCCACATGCTCTAGCCCAATGTCATAAATATTTATTTTATCGCTTCAGCCATGCTCCGTTACATCAAACAACATCAACAGCAGCAGCGGCAAAATTTGTATCCGAAAATCCGAACGAGTGCATTGCTGCAGTTGGAAATGCAGCGGCAGCAGATAAATATGGCTTAGAAATCGTTCAACCTAATATCCATGATTTCCATTTTAACCATACTCGTTTCTTCGTATTATCTAAGCAAAATAAACGATTACCGCAAGAATTATCAGATGGACAGGCAAAGACAACTTTCATGATTACATTGCCAACGGATCGTTCAGGGGCGTTACATCAAGTATTATCAGTATTCGCATGGCGACAGCTAAATTTAAGTAAAATCGAATCACGCCCATTAAAAACGGGCTTAGGTGATTATTTCTTTATGATTGATGTTTTAGCAGATGAAAAGGAGCCTATGATGCGTGGGGCTATGGAAGAACTAGCTGCACTTGGTTGCAAGGTGAAGTCACTTGGTACATACTTTACTTATCGAACATCAGACGAGTAATCAATTTCGCCTTGACGAGGAGGAATCAGTATGGGCGGCATTATATTATTTGACGGAGTGTGCAATTTTTGTGATAGCAGTGTGCAATTTATTATCAAACATGATCAGGTAGCATATTTTCAGTTTGCATCCATCCAGAGTGATGTAGGGCAGGCGTTACTTGCACAATACGAAATACCAGGAAATATAGATAGTGTCCTATTAATTGAGCATGGGAAGGTATATTTTGAATCTACAGCAGCTCTTAAAATCTGTAGGAGATTAGATAGTTTTTGGCCTGTCTGCTATGTTTTCATTCTTATTCCTCCACCTATACGAAATATAATGTACCGACTGTTTGCTAAAAATAGATATCGTCTTTTTGGACGAAAAGAAAGCTGTATATTGCCAACACCTTCACAACGAAAAAGATTTCTCGAGCTTTGAAGCTATCCAATTTAAGTGGATAGCTTTTTTTAGAGAAAATTGAAACACCTAATTCAGAGGTACAAGATCATAACATTGAGATGATTTCTGTTCCGACTGGGCTTTTCCAAGGGAAGTCCGATGAGTCGCTTGGGGTAACAGATATTTTTTGTGCGGAAGCGAGAAACTCAAAAAATCTTTGAATTTTTAAATACCTAACGAACAGAAAGCTGCTAGTCTCCGTGAAGACTAGCAGCTGCTTATCAATTATTTGATTTTACATGTTATGGAAGGGAAGTTTGTTAAATTATTGATCTACAACTAAATATCCCTTTTTTTGTAAAGTAAGCTCAATTAAATCTAAAATTTCAACAGAAGGCGCAGATATAACATGAAGATGTGTACCACCTGTTAGTTCGGATAAATAACTTGCCTGTGTTTCGTTGACACGTTGAATAAATTTTTTTACCTCATGACGGTTAGAGACCATAATCGATGCAGTAATTTCTCCATAAATAGGATGTTCAACAATAACATTTTTTACTGTACCGCCGCAATCAACTATTGTTACCAGTTCATCTTCTGCATTCTCTGCAGTATGGAAGCAAGGAATTGTACGTTCAACAGTTTGCTGTATTTGTTCCTGATGCATGTAAAGATATCCTTGGCTAGTAGCAATAATAGGTTCATTTCTAGCCTTTAATAATGTCATATCATTAACAATGACTTGTCTAGAAACATTAGCGAATTTAGCTAGGTCTGTCCCTGTTATAGGTGCTGTGCTGTTTTTTAGTTGTGCTAGAAGTTGCAGTCGGCGTTCTTCGCCTAACATTTTTTTCATAAGAGATCACCTCTGCTTGTAATAAAGGAAGCAGTTTTCCTTAAAAACTAGTGTACCATGAAGCCTTTCTAACGTGGGTGAATTTTTTGTATCCAAATGGAACATTGAACATATGATACGGAGAGAGGAAGGGAGGAAAAAATTGCGTATTCATATTGTCCAAAAGGGAGACACGTTGTGGAAGATTGCGAAAGAGTACGGAGTTTCGTTTGAAGATTTAAAGCGGCTTAATGCCCATCTCGCTAACCCAGATTATATTGTACCGGGCATGGAAATTATCCTACCTGAAAAAATAAACAAAGAACCACATAGAGAACCACATAGAGAACATCATCGAGAAACAGATTGGGGAATGCATAGAGAAGGACATAGAGAAGGACATAGAGAAGGACATAGGGAACCACATAAAGAGGGGCACAAGGAACATATGCACAAAGAACATATGCATAAGGAGTCACCTGCAAGGCATGTTAAAGAAAAAGAGGTTCAGAGACCAATGCCACCACCAATTATTGTGCCACCACCGCCAATGCCTGAACCACAGATGATTCCAATTCCTTATCCAATGCCAATGCCGATGCCTCAGCCAGCGCCTGTTGAGCTTAGCTGGAATCAACAAGTTGTCATGCCAAGTGTAGAGCAAACTGTATCACCAATTCAAATTCAACCGCAACCGCAACCGCAACCTGTAGCCCAACCGGCGCCAGCACCAATGCCAATGCCGCAACCGATTTTTATCATGCCACAAATGCCAGCAGTGCCACATTGTGCAAGCTGCCATCAGCCAGTGCATCATCATATGTATTGGCCAATGCCGATGCATATGCCAATGGAGCCGCAAATGGAGGCTTATACAATGCCGGAGCAACCAACATCATGTGAAATGCCATGCGAAAAAGTTGCTGGGGCGGAGGAGTTCTTAGAATCTAGTACATCTCCATTCTTCCCTATGAAGCCTGAATTTCAGCCGATGCCGGAAATGATGCCGGAAATGGAACAGCCATGTGGTTGTCATGCACAACCAGTCATGATGCCAAATTGGCAAATGGATCCATGTTGCAGTCCACCACCATGTCCACCACCATGTCCGCCGCCATGCCCATCCCATTGCCCAATGCCGTATTCGTCAGTAGGGCCATGGATGTCACCGCACTTTTTCCCAGGCGGGATGACGCCTTATCGATGGTGAAAAAGCGTATATCATTGAAGAAGTAAAGCCGAATATTTGGAAGTATAAATATCAATCTAATAATTATTTTGTAAAACGGGCAAAGCTGATAGAAATAGCAGAAAAGGTGAGGGTTATTCATCGACAGCTTGGATATCTGGAACCCTCGTTGATCTTACCTGTAATGAAAAGTAATGATGAGTATTTAATCGTGCAAGATTGGCAAGAAGGAAGTCATAGTGCTAATTTTGCTCGTAAAAAAGATCGGAAGGAATCACTTAAGTTATTAAATACGTTACATGATACACATAAAAAAATTACTTGGCAGCGTGTACCAGGTTTGCACACCTATTCACAGCTTTTAAAATGGCAAATGCGTCATATGCGTTTTAAAAGCAGACGGAATGAATTTCGTGCATTTTTAACAAAAGAAGAAATGGATCAAATTTTACACTATAGTGAGAAATCGTTACAGCTAATCGCGCAGGAAGATGTACCTGAAAAAGAAATAACGCTTTTACATGGAGATGTCGTACATCATAATTTTTTATGGTGCTCAGATGGAGAATTGCGTTTAATCGATTTTGATTTGGCTCACCTTGGAGAAGCGGATGATGAATATATTTTATGGTTGCATCGTGTACTGCCAGCTGTAAATTATGACCTTGGTAAAATATTTGCAGAGCTACCAGAGATGAAACGATTAGATAAAAGAAAGCTACATCGCTTAAAATATCCAAATGAGCTATTACGTGAATGGCTTTTTGCAGTAGATTTACCATTAGATCAACAGCTGGTATTTTTAGATTATTTAGTGCCATTTACAAAACGGGCTCTCACATATTGGCCCAAACTGTGGTACGATATTGATAAAATGATAAAGAAATGACCGTCTTTCGGCGGTCATTTTTGTATGTGAACGACTACTTGTGTTATTTCTTATAGTCGAGCATTCGTTCGCAATATGCTATAATCGAAGACGATGATTGTGAGGGAATATAGAATGTATGATTATTTAAAAGGACAAGTAAAGCGTATAACTCCTGAGTATATCGTCCTTGAACAACAAGGGATTGGCTGGCAACTGAATACACCTAATCCATTTGCGTTCCGGACATCGGCACTTGAACAGCAAATATTTGTACACTTGCATGTACGTGAGGACGCGCAAGTGTTATATGGCTTTCCAAATTTAGACCAACGAGAGCTGTTTCGTAAACTTATTTTAGTGTCAGGAATTGGACCGAAGGGTGCACTTGCTATTTTAGCTACTGGGAATCCTCAACAGGTTATCAGTGCCATTGAACGAGAGGATGAATCGTTTTTAGTGAAGTTTCCTGGTGTAGGTAAGAAAACGGCACGTCAAATGATTCTAGATTTAAAAGGTAAACTTGGCGGATTGTTAGAGACTATTGAGCTACCTAGTACAGAAGATGAGCTACCGTTATTTGGTGTAAATCCATATAAACATGAGCTTGAAGAAGCTATTCTTGCCTTAATGGCACTTGGTTATTCTGAAAAAGAACTAGAAAAAATACGTCCACAGCTCGAAGATAACGACAAGCTTGAAACAACAGATGCATTTATGAAACAAGCTTTACAATTGCTATTAAAGTTAAAATAGTGAAAGGGGGGGAAGTACATGTCTGAACGTATGATGGCTAGTGAGGCAGGTAGCTATGATGAACCGTTTGAATTATCTTTACGCCCACAAAGATTAGCACAATACATTGGTCAACATAAGGTAAAGGAGAATTTACAAATTTTCATTGAAGCGGCAAAGCTTCGTCAGGAAAGTTTAGATCATGTGCTGTTATATGGACCACCTGGACTTGGTAAAACTACATTAGCTGCTGTCATTGCTAATGAAATGAATGTCAATGTGCGCATGACAAGCGGTCCTGCAATCGAACGTCCTGGCGATTTAGCAGCTATTTTAAGCTCACTGGAGCCAGGGGATGTGCTATTTATCGATGAAATACATCGCCTGCCTCGTGCAATAGAAGAGGTGCTTTATCCTGCCATGGAGGATTTTTGTTTAGATATTGTCGTTGGTAAAGGCCCTGAAGCGCGTTCTGTACGACTTGATTTACCGCCATTTACACTCGTTGGTGCGACAACAAGAGCAGGTGCATTATCAGCACCTTTAAGGGATCGCTTTGGCGTATTATTAAGATTGGAGTATTATGATCATACTTCACTTGCAGAAATTGTCGTTCGTAGTGCGCATTTATTTGATGTTGATATTGAAAAAGTAGCAGCACTTGAAATGGCAACACGTTCGCGTGGTACTCCCCGTATTGCTAACCGTCTTCTAAAACGAGTACGAGATTATGCACAGGTGCTTGGAGATGGTATGATAACGGAGGGACTTGCTAAGCAAGCGCTGGAGCTATTACAAGTCGATCCTAGAGGGCTTGACCATATTGACCATAAACTTGTGACCAATATGATTGAGCGCTTCCGCGGTGGCCCAGTAGGATTAGATACGTTGGCAGCGTCTATTGGCGAAGAACGCGTTACGATTGAGGACGTGTACGAGCCATATTTGATGCAAATCGGCTTTATACAACGGACGCCACGTGGACGTGTGGCAACACATTTAGCCTACGAACATTTTGGATATGAGTATCCCAAACAAACCTAGAAGAAGGAAGTATTTTCATGCGTGTAGAAGATTTTGATTTTGAATTGCCAGAAGAACTTATTGCACAAACACCACTTTTGGACCGTACAGCTAGTCGATTAATGGTAGTGACGCCAGGCTCAACAAATGTAGAGCATCACCATTTTGCTCATATTTTAGATGAGCTACAAGCTGGGGATTGTCTTGTGTTAAATGATACAAGAGTCTTACCAGCGCGTTTAATGGGTGTAAAAGAGGAAACAGGTGCTCATATAGAGGTACTGCTATTAAAGCAAATGGCAGGTACGGATGAATGGGAAACACTTGTTAAACCAGCTAAGCGTGTAAAAGTCGGCACAGTTGTAACATTTGGAGATGGCTTACTGACAGCTACTTGTACAGGAGAGCTTGATCATGGTGGACGTACATTTGAGTTTAAATATAACGGAATTTTTTATGAAATTTTAGAGCAACTTGGTGAGATGCCACTACCTCCATATATTCGCGAAAAATTAGAGGACAAGGATCGCTACCAAACCGTTTATGCAAAAGAGCGCGGCTCAGCAGCAGCACCAACCGCTGGCCTGCATTTTACAGAAGAATTACTAGAGCAGGTGAAAGCAAAAGGGGTCGAAGTTGTATTTATCACTTTACATGTGGGACTGGGAACTTTCCGTCCTGTAAGTGTAGATTCAATTGAAAATCACGAAATGCATTCTGAATTTTATAGTGTAACAGAAGAAACCGCATCTATCATAAACCGCGTAAAGAGTAATGGTGGAAAAGTGATTGCAGTTGGTACAACTTCTACACGTACTTTAGAAACTATCGGTACTAAATATGGAGGCGAAGTACGAGCAGAACAAGGTTGGACGTCTATTTTCATTTATCCAGGATATGAATTTACGGTTGTGGATGGTTTAATCACCAACTTCCATTTACCAAAGTCTACCCTTGTAATGCTTGTTAGTACGCTTGCAACAAAAGAAACAATTTTAAGTGCATATCAACAAGCTGTAGAAGAAAAATATCGTTTCTTTAGCTTTGGTGATGCTATGTTTATTCGTCCAAAAGGAGAATAAAGAAAAAAATCGGAGTACTGTTTTTACTTTAGATAAGAGAGGAATTTTTTATAATATGACACAACCAGCAATTCGTTATGAGCTACTTCATACTTGTAAGCAAACAGGAGCACGCCTTGGCATCGTGCATACGCCGCATGGCTCTTTTGAAACGCCAGCATTTATGCCTGTTGGTACACAAGCAACTGTTAAAACAATGTCACCTGAGGAATTAAAGGAAATGAATGCAGGCATTATTCTGTCAAATACGTATCATTTATGGCTAAGACCAGGGAATGATATTGTGAAGGAAGCAGGGGGCTTGCATAAATTTATGAACTGGGATCGCCCGATTTTAACAGATTCAGGTGGTTTCCAAGTGTTCTCACTTAGTCAATTCCGTAAAATCGAGGAAGAAGGGGTTCATTTCCGCAATCATTTGAATGGGGACAAATTGTTTTTAAGTCCAGAAAAGGCGATGGAAATTCAAAATGATTTAGGTTCGGATATTATGATGGCTTTTGATGAATGTCCACCTTTCCCTGCGACATATGACTATATGCTGCAATCAGTAGACCGTACAACACGTTGGGCTAAACGTTGTAAAGAGGCACATAAACGTCCAGAAGAACAAGGTCTATTCGGTATTATTCAAGGGGGAGAATACGAGGATTTACGCCGTCGTTCTGCAGAAGCATTGGTAGAGCTTGATTTCCCAGGTTATGCAATTGGAGGGCTATCTGTTGGTGAGCCTAAGGACATTATGAACCGAGTATTAGAGTTTACAACACCATTAATGCCAACAAATAAACCACGTTATTTAATGGGTGTAGGTTCACCTGACTCATTAATTGATGGTGCTATTCGAGGCATTGATATGTTTGACTGTGTATTACCAACACGTATTGCACGTAATGGCACATTAATGACATCTGAAGGTCGCTTAGTTGTTAAAAATGCAAAATATGCACGTGATTTCGGGCCAATTGATCCGAACTGTGATTGTTATACATGTAAAAACTATTCACGCGCGTATATTCGTCATCTAATCCGTACAGAAGAAACGTTTGGCATCCGTTTAACGACTTACCATAACTTACACTTCCTATTGAAGTTAATGGAACAAGTACGTGAGGCAATCCGTGAAGACCGTCTTGGCGATTTCCGAGAAGAATTCTTCGAGAAATACGGCTTTAATGAACCAAACGCAAAGAACTTCTAATATTTAGGGAAAAAAGCATGTAAATTTGTGTGGAATTTGAATATTTCTAGCAAAAAAATGTCTATCTTAGAAAAAATATTAGTAATATAGAAAAATTTTGGGCTTGTCCATCGCTTTTTTATGGTGGAATAGTCTATACTAAAAAAGAATTGGAAAGGGGGCAAGAATGATGGACCAACTAATAGGGTTAGCACCAATATTATTAATGTTCGTTGCAATGTGGTTTATTTTAATCCGCCCTGCTAAAAAGAGACAGCAGGAAACACAAAATATGCAGGGTAATTTGCAACGTGGAGATAAAGTGATTACAATCGGTGGTTTACATGGTGAGATTGACTCAATTGAGGACACAACTATAACATTAAAAATCGCAGACAATGTGCGCGTTAAATTTGACCGTCAAGCAATTGGACGAATAGTGAATGGCGACCAAGTAAAATAATAATGAGAAAAAGACTTACATTAATTGTAAGTCTTTTTTGCATCTTTCAGCAAATGTCTTCTGTACCTGTCACTACGCTTTCGGTCAAAAGACATTTGCTGAAATAGAGGAACTCAGTCTAAAAAACACGTTGCTGACGATACGCTTTCGCGCAAAAAACATTTGTTGGCCTAAAGCCTCCGGCGGATCATCAAGTGCCACTATCTTTTAATTTCTTAATTAATTCTGCTCCAGTTTCATTGCCATTTACCGTTATTCTGCTTAAAGCATATACATTATCACCCATAGTAACACCTTTATTTTTAATAACAAAAGCCATTTTAAATCCAACATCTTTCGCTAATTTCATTGCATCTTCAGAATTAGTTCCGTAGGGATAGCTAAGAGCAATTGGTTCATATCCTAACTTTTCTATAATCATTTTCCTGGAAAGAATAAAATCTTTTTTAACCCTTTCTTCGTACTCTTCTTGACTTTCTAGTTTTCCATTAATGTAACTACGACCATATATGGCACCTTTCATTCCTCCGCCGAATGACTGTAATTTATAATGTGAATTCCAAGTATGGCTTTGGATGGTTATATAATCTTTCATTTCTTTTAATTGATCCCAATTCATTTTGGGAATTTCGTTCGGATATGCATTCTTTCCGTTTTTTTCTAGGATGTGACTAGTGATTACAAAGATTTCGGCATGCATTTTGTATTTTTTCAAAATTGGATAAGCTTTTTCGTAGTTGCTTAAATAACCATCGTCAAAAGTTATTAACACCGGATTTTTAGGCAATTTTGTTTTACCGTTCAAGTAATCATATAATTCTTGGGTTGTAATCGAATTGTACCCATTCTCTTTAAGCGTTTTAATTTGATTTTCGAAATTCTCTGGGGAAATGACTGTATTATTATTTACGTCTTTTTCTAAATGGTGATACATAAGAACTGGGATCTTCTCATTTTTAGATCCATAAATAGGGTAAGGTTTAATGAGCCATATACTAGAAGCAACTATAACTAGAAAAATTACTATCCTTTTCATTTTCTCACCTTGTTTTCATGTTTGAATGATCTTGTTAAATCGGAAAGTGGTGGATCATTTACTAACGGAAGTATAAGAGCTGACCTTTTAAACAATAACTACATTATTGTTGGGAAGCATCATGAAATGTCCTTGTTAATTGTCCGAGAAAATTTGATTTTAGAAAAGCAGGAATTATAGCTCCTTTTATTGTACACAAACAACTAAGGTTTATTCTTTTGATTTACGAAAGTTGTACAGCATCATTTCCCTATTATATACAAAAAGGTGTTATTTTGCTAATGTTGTTCGTGCAATTAGACTGTGACTTAATTGAAAACTCGGTTTCCGTAAAGGTTAGCATGCAAAATAAAGTACAAGAAAAATTTTCGAAGACTAAAAAATCAAAGTTATGATATACCATCATCCTGTATAAAAAATGATGAGTAAGGTCACCTTGAATAGTATGGGGGTGACTATATGGAAGAATATTTAACGATTATTTTAAGAACATGTTTTTTATATGTGTTTATCCTAATAATTTTTCGTTTAATGGGTAAACGTGAGGTCGGCGAATTATCTGTAATCGATTTAGTTGTATCCATTTTAATGGCTGAGGTGGCTGCGTTTGCACTTGATGATTTCGAAAGTCCTTTATTTAATGTGATTTTACCAATCATCATATTGTTTTTCATTCAAATAACAACTGCATATATTTCACTCAAAAGTAAAAAATTCCGTGATCTAGTTGATGGTGATCCAGTATTACTGATAAGAGATGGTGTCATTTTAGAAAGTGAAATGCGCAAGCAACGCTATAATTTAGATGATTTGTGTCAACAATTACGCGAAAACGGAAATGCTTCCGTTACAGATATTGCTTACGCCTATTTAGAGCCATCTGGCAATCTGTCCGTATACCAAAAAGATGAAAAGGCATTTGTTTACCCACTGATTATCGACGGTGATATTCAGGATAGGCATTTAAAGGTATTGCATAAAGATGTTGATTGGCTAATGGCAGAGCTTGCTAAAAATAATATTACGGATAGTAACACTGTATTTTTTTGTGTTTGGGAGGAAGATCGGCTGCATATTCAGTTGAAAGAATCTTAAACTTTTTTGGCCAACTTACGAAGGTAGCGCAAATCAGTTATGCGTAATTGATTGGAAACTAGTAAGAATGTAAATAGTAAAAACAAGGTTACACAGCTACTTAAAATTAATGGCAATGGCATTATTTGCATCAGAAAATACTGGGTAACACAAACAGCAATAAAACAGCTATATGGAACAACAAACATTCTAAAACCGGCACGTAAATTTTTACGTTGTCTCACTGTCGCAATATGCAAAAACGAAGTTAGTAAAACGCCAAAGCCAATTGCCACAACGGCACCTTTTTCCTGTATACCAGGCTGAGAGGCGAGCACGAACATGACAAATAGCTTACCAAGACCACCGTAAATGGAGTTCATCATCGCAGCACGTGCCTCACCAATTGCTTGTAATATCGAATGCAAAGGACTTTGAATATAATAAAAGTAAAAAATGGGCGCTAATATTTTCACATAACCTCGATTTTCTTGTAAATGAAAGAGCTTCATAGCTATTTCGTCACCATGAACGAAAAAGTACGTAGCAGCCACACAGCCCACTAAGGAAGATAGTCGTAACGATACAGAAATACGTTCCTGTAGGAGCGGTATATGCTGACGGGCAACCGCGTCACTAACAGCCGGTATAAGGACGATAGAAAGTGCTGCAGACACAAAAGCCGGGAACAATAATAGGGGGACGAGTACACCCGAAATAACCCCGTATAAAATGGTTGCAGCGGAGGCTGTCAAACCAGCCATAGTTAACGCCTTTAAAAATATGATAGGTTCTAAAAACCAAGTAAAGGATCCAAACAGTTTGCTTCCTGCTGAAGGAAGGGCAATTCGTAACATCGGGGAGGCAGGATAAGCCTCGATTTTGTTTTTTCGTGTCAATAATTTTTTCTTTGAGACGATATAATGCATCCACAAGTACAAGAAAGCAACGACTTCAGCTAGAAGCGTAATTCCCATAGCAGAGGCTGCTGTAACGGCAGCATTATTATAGGCAGCCACATAAGGCAGCGTTAAAGTGATGAAGCTAATACGGATAATTTGTTCAATCATTTGAGCCCAAGCTGTTGGTGTAATTTTGGCAATACCTTGTAAATAAGCGCGCAATAACCCAGAGCCAACTGACACTGGTACAGCAAAGAGTGCAATCCAAAGCGTAAATGTTGTCTGTTCATTATGTAAAAGTGTAGTCGATATATATGGTATAGTAAGTGCAACAATCGGCATAAAGACGATCATTCCAATAAATGACCAAAGAATAGCCGTGCGCATAACACCATAGATGCTTTCGCGTTTGTTTTTTGCTAATAACTCTGCTACAATTTTTGCCACCGCGATAGGTAGTCCAAGTTGAATGAGTGAGATGAAGAAAATGAACGCCGGATAGACGGTCATATAAATGCCGACTGCCTCTTCACCAGCGATCCGCATAAATTGCATTCTATAAAAGAAGCCAAAGAGTTTCGATAAAAAAATCACGAACATTAAAAATAGTGTTCCTCGTACAAAAGAACTCATGCCATCCGTCCCTTCTCAAGCCACAAAAATTCATTTACACTATTTGTATGCAAACTTGTCTTACGATACGACTTTGATTGGAGATGATTCAAAATGAGTATGCAGCATGAGCAACTGTTTGAAAAAATCCGTCCTGCAATTGATAGTAAGATGGAAGAGTTTAAACATTATCAATACAATGCCATTACAGCAGAAGAACTATGGCGCTATTGTATAGAGAAAAAATGGCGCAGAAAAAATATTGACCAACTACGCATACATGAAATTATCGCTACTATTTTTGCAGTATCACCGTCCGATATCGTATCATTTAATCAAGTAGAATTCTTACAAATTAATGATTGGTTTACAGAAGTGAATACGGAAGAGTTAAAAATGCTGCTTGGTCCGGTTAAAAGTTAAAAAGAATGTGTGAAATTTGTCAAATAATAAAAGAATACTAAAAGTGTTGAATTGACACCAAGCGCAACGTGTTTCATAATGAGTGTGTTGCGCTTTTTTTATTTGTCTAAGTATATTCACCAAAAACCTCCTAATAGATCTTTTCCAAATTTGGAGGCAAAACACCTATTCAAATACAGGGATAAATTTGCGCGTTATGAACGATTGAAATAAGTAGAGCAATCTTTTTGAAGCACAGGCAACATTATTCTAAAGGAAAAGGAGGAATAAACGTTTCAAAAGGACTTGCTATTTATACTTGTTTGTAGTGTAAGGAATTGCCTTACACCAATTCGAGGAGGATTTATAAATGAAACTAAAAAGTCGTATAGTTGCATTCGTACTACTAATGGTTATTTTTGCAGCAACCATCGGTACGACTGTAGGCGGCGTCTTAAAGGACATTAAGCTAGGCCTTGACTTACAGGGCGGGTTTGAGGTTCTTTATGAGGTGAAAGAATTACACAAGGGAGAAAAAATTACACCGGGTGTTTTGTCGGCAACAGCAACAGCTCTTGGTGAACGTGTAAATGCTATCGGGGTAAGTGAACCGAGCATTCAGGTTGAAGACAAAAATCGTATTCGTGTGCAATTAGCGGGTGTCGAAGACCAAGAATCAGCACGTAAATTATTGTCTACTTCTGCAAATTTAACATTCCGTGATGTCGATGACAATTTATTGCTGGATGGTAATGACTTAAAGCCAGGTGGCGCTAAAGGCTCCTTTGACCAGCAAAATCGTCCAATTGTTTCGTTAACATTAAAGGATGCGAAAAAGTTTGCTGATATAACAAGTAAAATTGCCGCTAAACCAGCAGGTCAAAATTTACTCGTTGTATGGTTAGACTTTGAAGAAGGTGTTGATTCATATAAAGCTGAATCAAAAAAAGCGGAGCCTCGATACGCATCGGCAGCAACAGTTAGCCAAAGATTAGATACAACAGATGTAATGATTAGCGGAAACTTTACAGTTGAAGAAACAAAAAATCTAGCGGATATTTTAGATGCTGGGGCACTGCCTGTAAAGCTTGATGAAATTTATTCTACTTCAGTTGGAGCACAATTTGGTGACCAAGCACTGAAAAGTACAGTTTTCGCTGGCGTTGTGGGTGTAGTAATTATTTTCTTATTTATGCTATTCTACTATCGTTTACCTGGCTTTATTTCCATCATTACACTTGCTATTTTCACTTTCCTAGTACTAGTTGTATTTGGTTGGATTAATGCAGTGTTAACACTCCCAGGTATTGCAGCTATCGTGCTCGGGATAGGGATGGCCGTCGATGCTAATATTTTAGCAGCGGAGCGTATTCGTGAAGAGCTACGAGTAGGTTATTCGGTTAAACAAGCATTCCAGATTGGCTCGAAGGAGTCTTTATCAGCAATTGTCGATGCACAGCTAACTACATTATTAGCAGCTGGTGTATTATTCCAATGGGGTACAAGCTCTGTTAAAGGGTTTGCCACAACATTAATTATTAGTATTTTACTAAGCTTCGTAACAGCAGTTTGGGGCTCTCGTGTATTACAAGGATTACTAGTAAATAGTGGCTATTTCAACAATCCAGCATGGTTTGGTATTCCAAAATCTAAACAGCATAGCCTGGATGAAAATATCGGAACATTAGATTTATCAACGAAATTTGATCGTTTTGATTTTGTGCATAACCGCAAGAAATTCTATACATTCTCATTAGCCATTTTAGTGGCCGGTTTAGTGGTTATTGGCATTTTCCGCTTAAACCTTGGTATTGATTTCTCTAGTGGTACACGTGTGCAAATTGAAGCGGAACAAACGTTGACGAAAGAAGATGTATCTAAATACGTAGATAGTATCGGCTTCCCATCTGAAGATATTGTTCTGACAGGTGAAAAGAGCAACTCTGCGGTTATCCGTTATAAACATGACCTAACACAAGCAGAAATTTTAAAGTTCAAAAAAGAAGCAGGCGAAAAATATGGTCATGAACCTGGCGTAAGTACAGTGTCACCAACTGTCGGTAAAGAGCTTGTGAAAAATGCAATCAAAGCTTTATCTCTTGCGGCTATCGGTATCATTATCTATGTAGCTGTTCGTTTCGAGTGGCGCATGGGTGTTGGAGCAGTTGTCTCGTTACTACATGACGTATTCTTAATTGTTGCTGTATTTAGTTTTATGCGCTTAGAAGTTGATATTACGTTCATTGCAGCTGTACTGACAATTGTCGGTTATTCTATTAATGATACGATCGTTACGTTTGACCGTATGCGTGAAAACTTAGATCGATATGATACGATTAATGACCGTGAAGTGTTAGCAGATATCGTTAACAAATCACTGCGTCAAACAATGGGTCGATCTGTCAACACAGTGTTAACGGTTATTATCGTGACAGTGGCACTTCTTATTTTAGGTGCACCATCGATTCAAAACTTCTCAATCGCGTTATTAGTTGGTTTAATAACAGGTATGTATTCTTCAATTTGTATTGCTGCACAAATCTGGTATTCACTTAAGATTCGTGAAATGAAAAAATCAGATGGTCAAATACGCAAAAAAGAGAAAAAACAATGGGGTACTGACGAGCCTACTGTTTAACATAAGTCTTTAAAACAGGGAAAGGAAACATTTCTTTCCCTGCTTTTTTGATGAAAAAGAGAATCTTCAGGCTTTCATAGGAAAGCTGAAGATTCTTTTTGTTTTTACAGTTTAAATTGTAGTAGTAATGACTGCAGTTGCTGAGCGTTTTTGTTTAATTCCTCAGCCACCTCATTAACCTGTTGCATTGTTGCAGCTTGCTCTTCTACTGCTTCAGCAATGATTTGTGAGTTGCTCGCTGAAATACTCGCACCATTTGCAATTTCTGTTACAGAGGCAGCGACTTCTTCCGTACTTGCTGAAATTTGTTCAGAAGTGGCTGAGATATCTTCAATTTGGTCAGTAAATGCTTGCACAGACGCTGTAATGGATTCAAATGCGTCACCGGCCTCATGAATTTTTGTTACACCATCCTGGACAGATGCTAATCCTTCATGCACAGCAGCTGCTACATTTCTTGTATCCGTTTGAATTTCATTTGTGATGGCAACAATTTGGCCAGCAGATTGATTAGATTCTTCAGCAAGCTTTCGTACTTCATCTGCTACAACCGCGAAGCCTTTGCCATGCTCACCAGCTCGCGCTGCTTCGATGGCAGCATTGAGTGCCAGTAAATTTGTTTGTTCAGTAATAGCCGTAATTACTTTTGTAATTTGCCCGATTTCTTCAGATTGCTTACTTAGCTTTTGTGTTAAATTGGCAATTCGTGTAGTTGATTCAGAAATTGTATCCATCTGCTCTTTGGCAGTTGAAATAGTTCGCCCCCCGGTATTGGCAAGCTGTGTCATACTTATAGCATTGTGATGCAAATTTTGAGTAGCCTCAGCAATTCGTTGTACACCAGCAGCTGTTTCGTCCATAGCTAGAGCACTTTGTTGAGAAGCACTAGCAGATGAAGATAAATGGTTTGACGTATCTTGTACTCGATGTGAAATGTCGCTTGATGTTGTTGTCAGTTCTACAGTGCTTGCGGAAAGTTCTTCAGAAGCAGCAGTTAAATGTGTAGCGTTATCCTGAACATTTTTAAGTAGTACAGATAAGTTCTCTTTTAACGCATTCACTGCTGTGGCAAGTGTACCAATCTCATCTTTTGAGTTATGTTCAAGCTGAGCAATCGTTAAGTCACCGTGTGCTAATGTATCTGCTGCATCAATCACTTTACGAAGCGGTTGAGTGATATAGCGTTTTACAAAATACATAAAATAGAAACCAACGATTGCACTTAAAACAAGTAAGGCAATGGACATAATAATAGCTCTAGCAACTGTTTGGACAACACTGCTTTTAACCTTTTGCAGCTGTTCATCATGATAATTTAATAAATCATTTGTCAGTGTATAAATTTCCTTGTTGTTTTTTGTAACTTCTCCATTTATGTATGATAAAGCTAAATCTGTTTTTCCACTATTAAATGCTTGCACTGCTTGATTAGAACTTGTTAGTAAATCTTGTTGTAATTCGCTTACTTGCTTCATAATATTTTTTGTGTAATCGGAACGAACAATGCCTGAAAGTTCTTGAACCGTCTCTGGTAATAGTTTCTCATAACGCTCTAAATTTGTTTTTGTAGTCTCATCCTTACTATTTAGAACATAGGAGCGTAAAAAGAGTCCTTGTGAGGCAAGCTCTTGTTGTATTTTCTCTGTTAATTGAATTTGTACGATTCTATGATCAAGTACCTCAACTATATCTCCTTCAACTGACTTAAACTGAAAAAATGCAATAATACTTGATATTAAGAGTATACAAGTGAGTGAAATAAAACCTATATTTAGTTTTTTTCGAACGGACATATTCGTTCCTACCTTCTTTTTTTATGTATTAGAGAATGAATGTTCTGGAATTACTATAACTTGATATTTTTACAAGGTCAATACATTATAAATACTTAAAAACGGGTAGTTTCTTTTCCTTTTATTAGTATATAAAGAGGTGGTTTTCCCTTTTATATAATTTCGAAACACCTTTCAACATTTTTCTTTTTCTCTGAATTGATTGACAATTATCGGAGTTTGGCATAGAATAAGGCTAACTTTTTTGTTCGATCCAAGGTAGTTGATCTCGGGAGCGAGGTCAGCCTTAGAACAGATGAGCTGAGTTTAGATGAGAATAGCTGAGAAATTGTTGAATAAGAGTAGTAGCATAAGTGTGCAATTTAGAGAGTCAGTGGATGGTGCGAACTGATTTGTAGCTTATGTGAATGGACTTATGAGAGTCGCTAATTATTAATAGCGAACGGATTCCCCACGTTATAGGGGGGTGCTTCAACTTAGATAAAAGATACGTCAATTTAACAGGCGAACTAAGGCCAAGCACATAAGGGAGAGCAAATATGCTCTAATATGAGGTGGCAACGCGGTCATGATCGTCCTCTGCAATTAGGAAAAATCCTATTTGCAGAGGACTTTTTTTATTGCTTCTATTTGCATGGGGATGAATACTCCAATACTATTGCTAAAAATCGATAGATAAGACCCGCTAATATTTATGTCAAAAAAGAGGGACATTCACTGGAACGGTTTAGGGGGCATAACATGAACTTTTAAAGTATTGTCTAGCTTACCGTCAAAAGTTAGGAAAACATTTGTTAAAACGTACCCTATGTAAATAAGTTGATTGGAGTGGAGGCTGGGCGACTCCTCGGGGATCAGCGATAGAGGAACGAAGGCTAAAACCATCACATCCTGTGATAACGCCTTCGTGACCAACATCGTGTTGGCCCGAGACCCTGCAGCGAAGCGAAGCGAAGCGGCTCATCGGACGCCCCCAGGAAAGCGCCCAGCCGGAACAGAAATCGACCCTACGCTATGATGATGATCCTTTTTATTCAACTTTATTCAATAAAAGTCGCTTCAGTTGCTATACATTTTTTAGTTAAACGTTAGTGAATTTATAAGAAAAGGAGCTTGGTAATTATGCAATCGACGAGTTCAAGAACAAAAATGAAAACTATTAATGCAGATTCTTTAACACCGATTTTAATTTTTAGACGCCTACAAGGGAATCATAAATTTCTGCTTGAGAGTTCAGCACAGCATGAAGGAGCAGGACGTTTTTCTTTTATCGGTGCTAATCCAAGAAAAACGTATAAAGGCTTTGGAGATGAGATTCAAGAATATTCATATGAGACCGGAAACACCTATACACATAAGGGCGACATGTTTGTTTTATTGAAAAGATTAATGCCACGTATATCCAATACGATACAATTCCCATTTTCAGGAGGAGCTGTTGGCTATGTTGGTCATGATGCTACAACGATATTATCGGCTGCTCAGGATAAAGTGCAGCTACCAGATGTGCATTTCCATGTGTATGAGACGGTCATTGTGTTTGATCATGTAACAGATGAGGTTACTTTGATTCATACAAATATTGATGCAGAAAAAAAAGAACCAAATTTAGAAGAGTTAGCGGAGCAGCTTTTAAAAGGTAGAGAGGGTAAGGATACAACTTGTAGCTATGAACCTTTTGAAGCTACTACGAATGAACAATTTGCAGATTCGCTTACATCTATTAAAGCTACTTTAGATGAAGATATTACAAGAGTCGTCCTATCAAAGCATTTTTTAGCAAATTTACAAGGAGATGCATTCGCTTTATATCGTCAATTGCGTAAAAAACATCCTGCTCCTTATATGTATTATGTAGAATTTGAGGAACATGTTGTTTTAGGAACATCTCCTGAAAGCCTAATTCGTGTAAAAGGTGAGCGTGTGATTGCGACACCAACAGAGGGGACATATCCTAGAGGTTCCACAAAAGGTGAAGATTTAGAACATGAACGAAAGTTATATGAAAACACAAATATTAGGGAGTCACATGCTGTACTTGTTTCTGTCGTGCAACAAGAGCTACAGTCTGTATGTTTCCGAGATTCCATTCAAGTCATTGAGGCAATGAGAATTGAGCGTTCAAAGCATGCATTACACATGACATCGAGAGTCGAGGGGCAAATATTACCGATGCTTCATGCACTGGATGTATTAGCTGCAACGTTACCACCCTTTGCATCAACAAGTATTCCAAAGGATCAAGCAAGAAATTATTTAGGAAAATCTGATCAAGCTACTGGGATATTTAG
Source organism: Lysinibacillus sp. NPDC056232 (assembly GCF_042267565.1). Taxonomy (NCBI): domain Bacteria; kingdom Bacillati; phylum Bacillota; class Bacilli; order Caryophanales; family Bacillaceae; genus Lysinibacillus; species Lysinibacillus sp. NPDC056232. The sequence goes on from NZ_JBHJTF010000019.1 coordinate 79,158, forward strand.
AGGAGCTCTTGGATTTATCGGTTTTAACGGTCATCTTGATTTTGCTTTAACGGGAAAATCCGTTGTCATAGAAAATGAAACAATGCATATGCAAACAACTGTAACGGTGACCAAATACACAAATATCGATGAAAGTTTAAAACAAATAGAAAAGGACGAACAGGAATTTTTGCAGCTACTTGAAAAAGAAGGAGGTTCACATTAATGGAAGGTATTCGTCAAAAAGTACAACAACGAGAGCATTTAATGTATGAGGAAATGCTACAGGCAGCAAAATGGATGTTCCAAGATGACACACCAAAGGAACAAATCGCAAGCTTTTTAACGGCATTATCTGTTAAAGGTGAAACAGCACATGAAGTAGCGGCACTAGCTACCATTATGCGTTCGTTTGCACTAGACGTACCAGCAAAAGCAGAAATCTATATGGATAATTGCGGTACTGGAGGGGATGGTCTTAATACATTTAATATAAGTACAACTTGCGCCTTTGTATTAGCAGGGGCAGGTGTCAAAATGGCGAAGCACGGCAATCGTAAAATTTCTTCGGCATCAGGAAGCTCGGATGTTTTAGAAGCACTCGGTATTCATACGAATATTTCCATTGAGCAAACAGTTGAGCTGTTAGAGAAAGAAGGAATAGCCTTTTTGTATGCTCCAAATGTCCATCCGAAATTAAAGCGGATTGGCGAGGTACGTCGGGCACTAGGCAAGCCAACTATTTTTAATCTTGTCGGTCCACTTACGAATCCAGTGCCTTTATCGACGCAATTTACAGGCATTAATCGTCCTAATTTTGTTATGGAATATGCTTCCGTATTACAAATGCTCGGGCGTGAACGAGCAATGGTCGTTTCTGGGCCACTAGGTTTGGATGAGGCTTCTTTAGCTGGTCAAAATACTTTTATCCTAGTAGATAAGGGAGACTTAATTCCATTTTCATTAACTGCAGAAGAAGCGGGTCTCAGCTATGCACCGATAGAGGCCATTCGTGGAGGTAATGCAGATGAAAATGCTGCTATTATGCGTCAATTATTAGCTGGTGAACAAAGTGCTTATTTTGACACAGTTTTATTGAATGCTGGTATTGGGTTGTTCAGCTATGGAATTGCTGAAACCGTTAAAGAAGGTGTAGAAATGGCGAAGGATAGTATTTTTAGCGGGCGTGCCCTTCAAAAATTAGAGGCAGTCGTTGCTTATAGTGAGCGTATTAAAGAAGTGGAGGTCCGACAATGAATATCTTAAATAAAATTCTCGAACAAAAAAAGATAGAAGTTAGTGCTTTACTTGAACAACCCGACCCGTTAGCTAATTTTACAGAAAAGCTGCGTCCATCATTATTTGAGCGATTGCGAAAAGCTGAAACATTACAAGTTATTTCTGAAATGAAGCGTGCTTCCCCCTCGAAGGGGCTAATCGCAGAAGGGGCAGATCCAGTTGCGCAGGCAAAAACTTATACAGAAGCTGGAGCAGCGGCCATTTCTGTTTTAACAGATAAAAGGTTTTTTAAGGGCTCTTTTGATGATTTAGAGGCAGTTGCAAATGCTGTACAAACGCCACTTCTTTGTAAGGATTTTATGATCGATCGTGTGCAAATTCGATTTGCAAAGGCATCAGGTGCATCCATTATTTTGCTAATTGTAGCCGCGTTAACAGATGAGACATTACGTGACTTGTATAGCTATGCAACAAGCTTAAATTTAGAAGTATTAGTTGAGGTGCATGATCTTGAGGAGCTTGAACGTGCTATTGCAGTTGGTGCCAAACTGATTGGCGTTAATAACCGTGATTTACGTACCTTTGAAGTGAGCTTAGAACGTACACGTGAAATTGCTGAAGCTTTTCCGTTCGAAGAAGAGAAAGTATTAATAAGTGAAAGTGGGATTTGGACGCAAGAAGACGCTAAAGCGGTGACGGCCATGGGAGCTAGTGGCGTTCTTGTAGGTGAGTCATTAATGCGCAGTGGTGATGCAGGTGCTGCGCTAAAAAGTTTACAGGTCAATAAGGTGGGTGCATCTGTATGACGAAGGTGAAAATTTGTGGACTAAAGGAACAACAGCATGTGCAGGCAGCAATAAAGGCAGGAGCGGATGCAATTGGTTTTGTCTTTGCACCAAGTAAACGACGAGTGACGGTTGAACAGGCACAGCAACTAGCCAAACATGTGCCAGAGGGCGTTTTGAAAATCGGTGTTTTTGTCAATCCAGGTGCGGAGGAATTACGCACAGCGATCGAAAGTGTGCCATTAGATTATGTGCAATACCACGGGGAAGAATCTCCGGAGTTTATTCGGCAGCAAGGCTATTCAGCAATCAAAGCTTTGTCCGTGAGAGGTGCTGAAGATGTTCAGGCTGCTGCTAATTATGATGTGGACTACTACTTATTTGATGCACCAGGGACAGATTTTAAAGGAGGCAGTGGTCACACGTTTGATTGGACCCTCCTAGAGATGGTAGGGATTCCGCGAGAAAAGTTAATTTTAGCAGGTGGTTTGCAAGCTGAAAATATTGAAGAAGCGGTGTCGCTGGTGTCGCCGTTTATGGTAGATGTATCGAGTGGTGTGGAGACAGACGGTGTGAAAGACATAGCAAAAATAACCGCATTTATACAGGCAGTAAAGAAGGGGAGAGCATAGTGGAGAATTCAATTGCAAATAGTGTACCGACAAAGGAAGGGCGATACGGAAAATTTGGTGGACAATTTGTTCCAGAAACATTAATGACAGCTTTGTTGGAATTAGAGGCGGCATATGATGAGGCAATGAATGATCAAGTGTTTACTGAGGAACTAGCCTATTATTTACAACAATACGTTGGTCGTGAGACGCCATTGTATTACGCAGAAAATTTAACAAAAGAGCTAGGAGGCGCGAAGGTTTATTTAAAGCGTGAAGATTTAAATCACACTGGAGCCCATAAGATTAATAATGCGATTGGTCAAGCGCTTCTTGCAAAACGAATGGGTAAAAGAAAAATAGTGGCAGAAACAGGTGCAGGACAGCATGGAGTGGCCACGGCAACTGCATGCGCATTATTGAATCTTGAATGTGTTGTATTTATGGGTGCCGAGGATATAAAACGCCAACAGTTGAATGTGTTTCGCATGGAGTTACTCGGTACAAAAGTGGAATCTGTAGAAACAGGTTCAAAAACATTGAAGGATGCCGTCAATGCAGCACTGCGCTACTGGGTGACGAATGTTGAGGATACTCATTATATTTTAGGCTCAGCTTTAGGACCACATCCATTCCCGAAAATCGTAAGGGATTTTCAGCGTGTAATTGGTGTTGAAACTAGAGAGCAGATTTTAAAAAAGGAAGGACGTTTACCAGATGCAGTCATTGCTTGTATAGGTGGTGGGAGTAATGCAATCGGTATGTTCCATCCTTTCGTCGACGACGAGACTGTAGCGCTATACGGAGTAGAGGCTGCAGGCAGTGGCATTGAGACAGGTAAGCATGCAGCAGCAATTGCGGGTGGACAGCTAGGCGTTTTACATGGTGCATACATGTATTTATTACAAGATGAAAATGGTTTTGTGCAGGAAGCACATTCTATTTCAGCTGGTCTAGATTATCCAGGGAAAGGTCCAGAGCATTGTTATTTACATGAAATTGGGCGTGTCCAATTTGATTCGATTACAGATAGTGAAGCACTTGAGGGTTTGCAATTACTGAGTAAAACAGAAGGTATACTACCTGCACTAGAAAGCTCGCATGCCATTGCTTATACAGCAAAACTTGCGAAGACAATGTCTACAGATGACATCATTGTTGTGTGCTTATCCGGCCGAGGAGATAAGGATGTTCATACTGTCCGTAAAGCATTAGGAGGAGATGTGTAATGACGACACTACAGCAGGCAATTGAACAATCGAAGATCGCTGGTAATAAAGCATTTATACCATATATTATGGCCGGCGATGGGGGTCTAGAAACTTTGAAGCCAACGATCCTAAAGCTACAGCAAATGGGGGTAACAGCAATTGAAGTGGGTATACCGTTCACTGATCCTGTAGCTGATGGGCCGACGATAGAGCAAGCAGGTGAACGGGCTTTAGCAGAAGGTGTGACATTACGTAAAGTGCTAGAAGCATTAGCATCATTTAAAGAAGACATTCAAGTTCCGTTAGTTGTTATGACTTATTTTAATCCTGTTTTAGCTTTTGGGTTAGAGTCTTTCGCGAAGGCTTGTGTAGCGGGGGGCGTTAAAGGATTAATCGTTCCTGATGTACCACTTGAAGAAAGTGCCGTTTTACGTGACACATTAAATCCTCAAGATATCGACATCGTTCAACTTGTATCGTTAACAAGTCCTCCAGAGCGAATTGCACGTATCGCGGCTGCTAGTCAAGGCTTCGTTTATGCTGTGACAGTCAATGGAATCACAGGGGCTCGCACAAGCTTTGCAAATGATTTACATGATCATTTTGCTCGCTTACGTGAAGTAAGTCAAATACCAGTACTAGCTGGCTTTGGAATTTCAACACCCGAGCAAGTGGTTAGCATGGGGGCACTTAGTGATGGCGTAATCGTTGGTAGTGCGATCGTGACAGCATTGCATGAAGGTGATTTAGATAAGGTTGAAGCATTAGTATTTGCTTCAAAAGGTGTATTTCAGAAGTCTACTCTTTAATGGAGTAGGCTTTTTTCTTTTGAGACTGGTATCCAAGGCTTTGGCGGCTCTATCCGCGACTTTGGTGGCTCTATCCATGACTTTGGCGGCTCTATCGATGAATTTGGCAGCTCTATCGATGAATTTGGCGGCTCTATCCACGACTTTGAGGTTCTACCCATGAATTTGGCGGCTCTATCCACGACTTTGAGGTTCTACCCATGAATTTGGCGGCTCTATCCATGAATTTGGCGGCTCTATCCATGACTTTGAGGTTCTACCCAAGGCTTTGACGGTTCTATCGACGACTTCGGTTCTTCTAACAACGACTCTGACGGTTCTAACCACGACTTTGACTCTTCTATCTGTCACTCTGACTTCTATCCTTCGAGTAGTTTAGTAAAACCAACGGATTGAATTGAAAATCTAATGGATAAAACTATCATTCTGACAAATAGTGCGGATAGGCTAGATTTTCTGTATAATAGCCTACGTAAGGAAGTGAAAAGATGATTCTATCGAAAAAGAGATGGCAGGTAGAGCACCCAGACGCTAAGCTTGTCCAAACATTACAAAATGACCTACAACTTTCTGCGATTGCAGCGAAAATTTTAGCAGCTCGAGGCTGCGAAACAACTGCTGACGCAGAGAGCTTATTAAATATGACAGAAGCAAGTATCCATGATCCGTTTTTAATGCATGGTATGGCAGAAGCTGTGGCACGTATAGAGCATGCGCTTGAAAACGGAGAGAAAATCCTTGTATTTGGCGATTACGACGCGGATGGTGTCTCAAGCACGACAGTAATGCTGAATGTGTTGCTTGATCTAGGTGCCGATGTATCGTTTAAAATACCGAATCGTTTTATTCATGGCTATGGACCGAATGAGGCGCTATTTCGTGAAGCACATGACGAGGGTGTTCAGCTAATTATAACAGTTGATAATGGTATTTCAGGCATGGAACCGATTCGAATTGCGAAGGAACTAGGTATGGATGTTATCGTTACAGATCACCATGAACCAGGCGATGAATTACCACCTGCCGATATTATTTTACATCCTCGTATACCAGAAGGACATTATCCATTTGGCGAGCTTGCAGGTGTAGGGGTAGCTTTTAAGTTAGCACATGCTCTATGTGGAGAACTGCCAACGCAGCTATTTGAATATGTAGCTATTGGAACAGTAGCGGATTTAGTACCATTAGTTGATGAAAATCGCTACCTAGTAAAACGAGGAATAGAAGAAATGCGCCGTTCACTCAGCCCTTGGGTACAAGCAATGTGTGAAGTAGCCAGTGCAGAGCAAGCTAAAATTAGCGAAGAAACAATCGGTTTTTACTTTGGACCGCGCTTAAATGCTGTTGGTCGTCTAGGAGAAGCGGCGCCAGGTGTAGAGCTATTAATGGCTGAGGATAATGCTAAGGCAATAGCAATAGCGAAACAGCTTAATACGTGTAATAGTGAGCGCAAAGATATCGTAAAAAGTATTACAGATGAGGCCATTGCTCTCATTGAATCAGATAAAAAGGTTGGGGAGTCACTCGTTTTAGTTATTGCTGGAGAAGGCTGGAATGCTGGAGTCGTAGGAATTGTCGCATCTCGTCTTGTCGAGCTTTATTATCGTCCAACAATTGTACTTTCACTAGACCATGAAAAAGGAACAGCTAAAGGTTCAGCCCGTAGTATAGAAGGGTTCCATTTATTTAATGAACTAGCAAAGAATCGAGATATATTACCTCATTTCGGTGGGCATCCTATGGCAGCGGGGATGACATTATCAATTGAGCATGTGGATGAATTAAGATCACGACTAGATACTCAAGCAAGAGCATGTTTATCAGAAGAGCAATTGACACCTGTACTCAATATTGATATACCACTAAAAATGGATGAAATTTCAGCAGATGCCATTGAAGAGATTTCAACGCTTGGTCCATATGGTACGGATTTTCCGAAGCCTGTTTATGTGCTTGAAGATGTGGAGATATCTTCTATGCGAAAAATTGGAGCAGCAGAGAATCATATAAAAATGGAATTGACCGATGGCTACGAAAAACTGGATAGTGTTGGTTTCAATAAGGGACATTTACACGACGAGTTAACGTACGGAATAAAAGTGTCATTTACTGGGGATTTACAAATTAACGAATGGCAAGGACGTAAAAAAGCACAATTTATGATAGAAGATGTCCAAACGACTGAATGGCAATTATTTGATATTCGTGGTATTCGTCAAACATCACGCTGGTTAAATACGGTCCCAAAAGAGGAGGCAACATTCATCGCCTTCCGTCCAGAGACGGTGACCTATTACCAATCTCTAATTGGTGTTCCAATCCTAGCAGTGGATCCTACGCTTTCAAATGTAGAACAAACCAATTATATCGTGCTACTAGATTTGCCACAAAATGTTCAAATGTTAGAAGATGTCTTGCGAAAAACAGCCTCTTCCCGAATTTATGCACATTTTTACATGCCTGATTCTCAGTATTTCAGTGGTTTGCCTACACGTGAGCAATTCTCCTGGTATTATAAGTTTTTGAAAAATCGTCCTGCTTTTCCACTGAATATGCATTTGGCTGAATTAGCGAAGCATACAGGTTGGCCATTAGATGCATTAAAATTTATGACACAGGTGTTTTTTGAACTTGATTTTGTTAAAATGGAGAGTGGACTGACGACTGTCAACGTGAATGCACCAAAAAAGGCACTTGCAGAGGCACCGTCTTACAAACAGCGTTCAGAACAGATTGAAATGGAGCAAAAGCTTGTATATGCCCCTTATATAGAATTAAAACAATGGTTTGATGAACGATTACATTAATATACGAAAAAGTTTCGTAGGAGGAACAATAACATGGATTTAAAGCAATACGTAACAACGGTTGAAAACTGGCCGAAAGAGGGCATCAGCTTCAAAGATATTACAACAATTATGGATAACGGTCCTGCATACAAATATGCAACAGATCAAATCGTAAGTTACGCAAAAGAATTAGGTGCTGAAATTATAGTAGGTCCTGAGGCTCGAGGCTTCATTATCGGATGTCCAGTTGCATATGCGCTTGAAATTGGTTTTGCGCCTGTTCGTAAACCAGGAAAATTACCACGTGAAGTGATAAGTGCTGATTACGGGCTTGAGTACGGTAAAGATACGCTTACAATGCACAAAGATGCAATTAAACCAGGTCAAAAAGTATTAATCTGTGATGATTTACTTGCGACAGGTGGTACAGTTGAAGCGACTGTACGTTTAATTGAACAATTAGGTGGTCAAGTTGTTGGCTGTGCATTCCTTATCGAGTTAACAGAGCTAAACGGTCGTGCAAAACTTGGCGACATAAACATAAAAACACTTATTCAATATTAATAAATGATTGGTTACTTGCTAAATGAATTGGTTGATTGTAGTGGAGACTGGTCGCCCCCAGGAAAGAGCCCAGCCGGAACGGAAATCAACCTCTCGTTTTGCAGAAGAGTCATACAATAATATGAAAAGCGTCACATTTTTGTGGCGTTTTTTTATTTATAAGGCTGTTTTCGAAAAGATTGTTGCTAGTCTACTAACGGAGCAGTTTACTTCAATAAGGACGATACGACCTAAAGGCAGACTAACTATATGTCTGCCGATTTTTTTTAAATTTTTGTAACGAAACTTACTGTACTTAGTCTTAATTATGAAAGGAGGTAGAAATGTGACTGAGTTTGAGAGTATATACAATCAATATTTCCGAGATGTTCACTCGTTTGTATTATCATTAAGTCGCAATGAAAAGATAGCAGAAGAAATAACACAAGAAACTTTTTTTAAGGCTTTAAAAAGCATTGATAATTTCAAAGGCAATTGCAAAATCAATGTATGGCTTTGTCAAATAGCAAAAAATACATACTTTACCTATCTCGATAAACAAAAGCGATATGCTACAGACGATATACCAGAAGAAATAAGCGAGAATAGCATTGAATCAATAATAGTGAATAAAGAAGAAACCTTCCATTTACATAAGGTCTTACATCGCTTAGAAGAGCCTTATAAAGAAGTTTTTACATTAAGAGTGTTTGGAGAACTGTCCTTTAAACAAATAAGTCAACTTTTTGAAAAAACGGAGAGTTGGGCAAGAGTAACATTTCACCGAGCTAAAGGTAAAATTCAAGATTTACTGAGGGAGGAATAGATATGAGTAATAAAGTGTCATGTGAAATAATTAAAGATATGCTTCCGTTGTATTATGACGATGTATGCAGTGATGAGAGCAAAAGAATGGTAGAAGAACACCTTGTTGGGTGTCATAATTGTAAAAATGAATTAGATAGATTAAAAGCTGATTTTAAATTACCGAAAGAAGAAATCGAAACAATTAGAAATGATAGTAATGTTATAAAAAATATTTCTTCTTTTTGGAATCAGTCAAGAATTAAATCCTTTATGAAAGGGATAATTATTAGTGCATTATTGTTTTCGCTTATCATTTTTGGGTATTTTGGTTTGTTTAATTGGCAAATCATAAGCGTTTCAACTGATAAGGTAGATATAAAGAATGTAAGCCAATTGGCAGACAGCAAAATTTTCTATTATGCTGAGACAAATGATGGTTATAGTTTGGATAGGTTAAAATACGATATGGATAAGGAAGGTAACTTTTATATTACTCCTTTACGACCAATGATTAAGCAAGAAGCACAACCACATAACGGTTTTGAAAAGAGATATTATTTTATTGACATTAAGTACCAGGAAAAAGAACGTGGTAAGGAGATAAAAATGATTTATTATGGAACTCCAAAAGATAAAATTTTGATTTGGGAAAAGGGAATGGATTTACCAAAAGTAAGTGAAGAAATAGAAAATATGTATTATGATGGTAAATAATGTTAATGTAGAATGTGAATAATTTTATTTAGAAGTGCAACTATGAAATCTG